>VGFC01000095.1 GCA_016869045.1 Armatimonadota bacterium | reverse complement strand
GTGACCTGCCCCTCGGGCGTGATGCGCGCGACGTTGCGCTCCCGGTGCCGGCAGGCGATCAGCGTCCCATCGCGGTCGAACATCAGCCCGTTCGACTTGCCGCTCGGCTTGAGGAACACGCTGACCTCGCCCGCCTCCGTGACCCGGTAGATCGTGTCGGCCGGGATGTCGGAAAAGAGCAGCGCGCCATGGCCCCACGCCGGGCCCTCGGTGAACTGGAAGCCCGTCGCGACCTTCTCCATGTTCGCATCCGGCGCCAGGACGCGGTCAAGTTCGCCAGTGTCGGGTTGCATGAGGCTCCCTCCCATCAGTGTGAACGCCATGAGTGCGTTGGTGATTCCGAGCAACGTGGTCTCCTTCTACGGTGAGTGGGCGACCGCAGGGCGGACAGGCACGAATGCCTGTCCTCCTACGGCAAGAGGGGCGGGAAGGAGGACAGGCATTCGTGCCTGTCCGCGCAACCGCTACGCGATCGCCGCGCGGATCTCGCCCAACACGCGCGGCACGGCGGTCTTCGGGTCTTCTGCGGCCTCGTATTCCAGCGACAGGTAGCCGCTGTAGCCGGCCCCCTTGAGCATCGTCGCGATCCTCGCGTAGTCGGCGGCCTCCGCCGGCTTGCCTTGTGCTTGCACGGCCGTCTTCACATGCACGTTCACCGCATACGGCGCGACGCGGGCCAGCTCCTCGTAGGGGTCCGGGCCGTGGAAGTTGCCTGTATCGAGGTTGGCGCCGACCCACTCCGAGTTCACGCCCTGCAGAATCGCGAGGACGCCGTCGGCAGTGGCGGTCACGCCGCCATGGTTCTCGAGGGCCAGGTAGATGCCACGCTGCGCGGCGTGGGGCTCGACCTCCGTGAGGGTCTCGATGGCCCAGGCGGTCGCCTGTTCGAGCGAGGCGTCCTTCGGAACGGCGCCGCCGAACACCCTCATGCACGGCGCGCCCATCTCGACGGCGAGGTCCACCCACTGCTTCACCGAGGCGACCTGCTTGGCGCGACCGTCGCCCGGCGGAACCGCGAAGGAGTTCCCGATGGCCGTCGCTGAGACATCCAGCCCCGCCAGGAAGCACGCTCTCCGCAGCCGGTGGCAGTACTCCGGCGTCTGCGCATCGAAGTAGTAGCTGGTCAGCTCCACGCCGTCCAGGCCCCACTCGGCGCACAGGGGGATGAAGTCCTCCAGGGACATCGTCTTGTCCTTCCCTGAGAGGTACTGGCGCAACGAGTACGCGCAGCAGCTCAGCTTCAGCCGAGCCGGACTCTTGCGCACGACCGGCTCGACCGCCGAGGCGTCGCGCCTCGAGAGGAGCAATGCGCCGGCGCCCGTCAGCGCGCCCGCCGCGACAAAGCGTCGTCTGTCCATGAGCATGGAGCACCCCAGGTTGCAGTGAACGTGGAGACCCTCAAGGGCCAAGAACACACGTGCCGTCCACGTAGTGCGCCAGCGGATTTCGCGAGCGGGTCCGCCGAGGCCTTCGTGGTGCGCCGCAGGAAGAGGGCGCAGCGACGGCGAAGTGCAGACCACGGCAGCCCGGGAAGAGCGAGGGAGATGACACGATGGCAGAAGGCAGCATGTCGCCGAGCGAGATGGTCAGACAGTGGGCGGAGGGGAACGCCCGGTGGGTCGCAGGCACGCAGCTCGTTCCGGAAGTGCACGTGCTGCCGCTGGTCGCAGCCATGCCGACCGGTTGGTGGGGCGAGGGCCTGCCGGAGGGCCTCAGCATCGCGCCGGACATGGCCGCGCTGCTGGGCGCGATCCGCTTGGACGGCTACCTGGCTTATGACGAGGCCGCGCTGACGGCGCTGGGGTCGGACGTCGGACCGGCGCGGACGCTGGTGCTCGTGGATGGTGCGGTGCTCGGTGCCCGCGGGCCGGGCCTTGTGTCGAGGTTCGTGGAAGAGGGCGGCACGCTGCTGGCCTTCGGCCATGCGTCGCTGCTGGATGAGGCGGGCGCGGCGCGCCCGGAGTACCCGCTAGCGGACGTGTTCGGCGCGGGCTACGGCGGCCTCGTGCAGTTCGATACCGAGGCCTCGCGCGTCGTCCTGACCGCCGACACGACCTACGCTGCGCAGTTCAGCCCGCCGAACGTGATCGACGGAAGAGCGGACACGTTCTGGGCCTCGATCGAGGCTGGCCCGATGCCTCACTGGGTGCAGCTCGACTTCGGCAAGCCCCGCACGGCCGGGAGCGCACAGGTGAGCTGTCGGCCCGCGTTCCTGTTGAAGGACTTCGACGTGCAAGCGAAGGTCGGCGAGGAGTGGCAGACCCTCGCGGGCGTGAAGGACAACAAGGAGTGGGTGATCGACTGCCCGTTCGCGCAGCCGATCGAGGCGCAGAGCTTCCGGCTGTTCATCACGCGGGAGGAGCTGAACGGCGAGAACCGCGTGATCGCCGACGTGGGGGAGTTCACGCTGCTGGACGAGAAGGGTGGGCGGCTGATCCCACCGCCGTACCTCATCGAGGGCCGCATCAGCGACAAGGCCTGGGCGGAAGCGAACCGGTCGGACCGCCTCGTGCTGCGGTCGCCGGCGGTGCGGCTGAAGCCGACGAAGGCAAAGGTCATTGCGACCTTCCCCGACCCGCTGACCGGCGATCCGTTGCCGCTGTGTACCGTGAACAAGGTCGGGAAGGGTCACGCGTACCTGTTCGCCGTGCCCGAGGCGGCGTTCGGTTACGCGCCGGAGACCTGGGAAGCGCTGTTCCGCACCTTCGTCGGGATGCCGATGGTCCGGCACTCGGGCGATGAGAACGTCGTCGCCTTCCTGCGACGCGGCAAGGGCAAGGCCATCCTGCATGTCATCGACACGGCTCCGGTGGAGACCCCTGAGCGAGCGAAGGAAGTCATCGTCCGCGCCGACACCAAGGCCCTCGGTAGGGCGAAGGCTGTGAAGACGCTCCCGGAGGGGACGGCGGTCCGGACGAGCCTTCGCGAGGCCTGGGTGCAGTTCACGCTGCCGATCGGGCCGATGGGCACTGTGATGATGGAGTTGGCGCGATGAAGTTCCCGTTCAGCGTCTCGACGAGCATGTACCCAGACAGCTCGTTTGAGGCGACCATCGATGAGATCGCGAAGACGGGCGCACAGGCGGTCGATCTCTGGGATACGCCGAGCTACCCGGTCAACTGCATGGACTGGGTGTGGAAGCGCCGACCGTGGATGGTCAAGGAGTACCTCGGCAACTGCGGGCTGAAGCTCTTCTCGTTCTCCATCTACTGGTCGCCGGGCAACGAGCTGGAGGAGCGGCTGGAGTGGCTCGCGGAGGCGGGAGGGCAAGTGGCGGTACTGGGTGGAGGCGCCGCCGAGGGGCAACCCGTGTCGGCGGGCGTGGACGGGCTGCGATGGCTGGTGGCGAAGGCCGAGACGCTGGGGATTCGGATCGCGGGCGAGAACCACGGCGGCAGCAGCCTGAACAGCATCGCGTCTCTTCGCGAGTTCGCGCAACTCGCGACCTCGCCGGCCCTGGGGATCGCGCTCGCGCCGTACCATGTGATGGGCAACAACGAGTCGGTGGCGGAAGCGGTGGAGGCGATCGGCGAGAAGCTGTTCTTCTTCTACGCCTGGCAGCGTGCTCCGGGCATGGCCGAGCTCCCGGGAGACGGCACGCTCGACTTCGCACCCGTCTTGCGCGCACTGGGGACTGTCGGTTACACTGGGTACGTCAACATCTTCACCCATACCCACGTGCCAAGGGATGAGATGACGGCGGCGGTGATTAGGGCGAGGGAGTACCTCGAAGGTCTCATGTGAGGACAGGCAAGAATGCCTGTCCTCCAAGAAGAGAATCGGAGGCAGACGATGGAGAAGGCGAACCGGAGGGAGTTCCTCAAGGGCGCGGCCACCGCAGCGATCGGGGCGCCGTTTGTGCTGCGGACGCTGCCGGCGCTGGCTGAGGCCGCCGGAAGGAAGCGCGACGCCAACGCCACCGTGAGGCAGCGGCGGCTGGGGCGGACGGAGTTGATGATCTCGGAGGTCGGCTTCGGCGGGCACTACAAGAACCCGGACCGCACGTACCGAATCGCCTCCATTGAGCGGGCGGTCGAGTACGGGATCAACTTCTTCGATTGCTTCGAAGCGCCGCCGGGCTACCGTGAGATCCAGATGGTCGGTGACGCGCTCGACTTCCTCGGCCTGCGCGACCAGGTCGTCATCGCGGCCCATCTGTGGACCGCGGGGCACTTCTACAGCCTGGATGAGATCGACAACGTCCTGCGGATGTTGAAGACGGACTGCATTGACATCGGGTGGCTTACCGCGCTCCACATGGAGCTGACCGACCCGGCCGTCGAGGTGGGGATGAAGGCCAAGGAGCAGGGGAAGGTGCGCTTCCTGGGCGTGACCGGCCACGAGAAGACGCAGGTCATCGAGACGCTCGAGCATGGCGACGTCTTCGACGCGATGCTCTTCCCGTACAGCTACGGGGTCGAGGGCGGCAAGGACTACCACTTCCCGATGGCGCGGAAGCGGGACATGGGCATCGTCTGCATCAAGCCGTTCGCGGGCGGATCGCTGTTCCGGGCGCAGCGCAAGATCGACGAGCTACTCGCGCAGCCGGACTTCGCCGGCCTGCAGCCCGCGCCCGCCTTCCTGAAGTACATCCTGCAGAACCAGGACATCACCGCGACCATCCCGGGCATGACGACGGCCGCCCAGGTCGATGAGAACATCACCGCCAGCGTGAACCCGAAGCTCCACGCCGAGGAGCGCCGCTTCCTCGGCGAGGCCTTCGCCGCCGCGAAGCCGCACATGCTGAGACAGTACCCGTTCCTTGGGGAGTGGATGTGAACGGCGGGTTCGGCGTTCGGGGTTCGGCGTTTGGGGTCGACGGCAAGGACTACCAGGAGACGGTGATGGGGCGAAGGGCGACCGTTTGGGTTGGCGGCGGGCTCGTGTGCCTGGGGATCGCGCTGCTGGCGGTCGGGAGGAGCGAACGGCGGCTGGGGCGCGTGGCCTTCGCGGCGGATGAGGTGAAGCTCGACGAGGGCGACAACGCGGCGTGCCTGTGCTGTCACATGGACTTCGATGGGGAGGAGATCTGCGAGAAGCACCTCGCGCAGAAGATCACCTGCCGCAGCTGCCACGGCCCCAGTGAGCCGCATCGCCAGGACGAGACGCTGATGACCAAGCCCGACCTCATCTACGGGCGGGCGGAGGTCGTCACCTTCTGCAAGCAGTGTCACCCGTCACACAAGAAGCCCGAGGCCGTCACCGCGTTCCACGCGCAATGGCTGGGCAAACACCGTCCTGAGAACAAGCGCTTCATCCGCGAGGACGCCATCTGCACCGACTGCCACGGGCAGCACACAATACCGAAGAAGCGATAGGTCGGCCCCGCAGATCGAGTGCTGTCGCGTGCCCCCAGGCTGGCTCGCCCTGACTACTCCTCGTACATGCCCTGTACGTCGAGCCCCACGTTGCCCTCCGGTGTCTCCACAATGATGTACAGGTGTGGGCGGTCGACCGACCGGGTCTCCAGAAACGCCCGCGCCTGAGCCTTGGTGTCCCCCGCGTAGATCTCGTACGTGAAGGTGGCGCTGCCGATGGGCGAAGGCTTGCGATCGGTGCGCACGTGGCGCACCGCAGAGACAGCTTCCGCCGCCTCCCGCTCTTGTTCGCTCAACTCCGTCTCGCCGAACACGCCGGCGCCGAAGTACTCCTTCGCGATCGAGGTGAAGTCCTTCCGCTGGGCCTCGGACAGATCAGGGGGAGATGCTGCGTGAAGCAGTTGCACCCCGTGCTTGGCCCGTTCGCCGTCGATCCCGGACAGCATCATCCCTCGCCCAGCCAGAACCGTCAGGAGCGTCCGATACCCGAAGGACTCCGCCTGTCGGTTGGCATGGGCCCATAGGGACCGGGCGGTCGCCCCCTCGATGTCGGGGTTCCCGTGCGTCAACAGGTACGCCAACGTATGTTGGACGCCAAGCGTGTCGGTGACGATGTTGGAGTCCAGTGTGGCGACGACAACCTTCGGGTCGGGATGGTGTAGATAGACCTCGGTCCACCCCAGCCGCACCACCCGTTGGGCGTCCTCGCCCCGGCTCTTGATGCCTTCCACGTACGCGGGCCGGTCAGGGAAGACCAGGGGCAGCTCCGCTTGCGCGAAGAACGTCTGCACGTCGGGAGCCTTCGCAACGCGGACCGTTGCGTTGGCGCAGATATCATCGAGCCATCGGCCCGACAACTCGTACTCCTCCCCCAGGTCTTTCGCGCGCGTCACGTAGTCCCCGTGCTCCGACGACGGCCGCCCCCAGGAGTCCCTGCGCTCCTGGCTCAGCGTGGCCCCCTTGCGCACCGCATCGACCACGGCTTCGGCGAAGGTGGAGCCCTCCCCCACGATGAGGCCGCCTTTGCTCGGCTCCTTGGGCGCCCCGACGGCTGGCGGCCCCGCGCTCTTCTTGCCTCCATCCTGCAGCCCAAGTAGACGTCGCCACCATGACATAGTGACCCCTCCTATTGCACGCGCCAACGGACACGCCAACGCGCGCTCCGGACGTCGTACGGCCCGTCACTACGGCTATGTTCTCCGCCGCGTCCATTTCCCCTGCCACCAAGCCACCTGGAGGCAGGCGGCGGATCAGGCAACGCGCCCGCAGGGGCAGGGGGACAGGGGGAAACCAGCTCGCAGCGAGGCGGACGCACGTCCGTGGTTGCCTGAGCCCAACCGGCCACCGCGTGTCTGCCGCCGCAAACGGGTGTAGCTTGACACCCCAGTGGGCATACTCTATAATGCGGGTGCCTTGAGTCCGGAATCGTGGTGATTCCGGCCTCGGCGGCGGTTTGAAGCGCTGACCTGCAGGAGCGGCCTGCAAGCATGCCAGTGGCGCCCGGAGACGTTGTCGAGGGCAAGGTTGTCCGGCTGGTCAAGTTCGGGGTCATTGTCGAGGTGCCCGGGGGGCAGCAAGGTCTGGTGCACATCTCGGAGATCGCAGACGCGTACGTGCGAGATGTGGCCGACTACTTCGAGGAGGGAGACGGGGCGAAAGTCAAGATCATCGGGACGGATGATCGTGGGCGTCTGCAGTTGTCGGTGAAGCAGGCGGGAGTGCGCGAACCCATTCGTCCCGTAGAGCCTCACTTCCGCAGGCTCGATCAGGAACGCGGTCCGGAGTCGTTTGAGGAACGCCTGTCGGCCTTCATGAAGCATAGCGAGAAGCGCCTGGTGGACCTCAAGCGGAACCGAGACGCGAAGCGGAAGAAGCGGAGGCACAAGTAGGTCCGGCCGGACTGGATACGGAGGTCCGGCCGCCGAAGATGACACTCCCGCTCCCGGGGCACTCAGGGTCCGGCGGGCTCCCCCAAAACGGCAAGGTAACTTGCCGCCGGCAAGGACCAAGCCCGGAAAGAAGGGAGTGTGTCCCCATGACCACTAGACTCTGGAGTCAAGCGCCCTCAATGCGTGTCGGCGTGGTATGCCTTGTCGTCTTGGCGTTCGTTGTCGCCGCGGTTCTAGCGGTGCCTGCGAACGCCGGAGGCAAGGGAGGAGGCGCAGGTGGGGGTGGTGGCAAGAACGCCTCCTCGGATTCGTCCTCGAAGGGCGGAGGATCGGGCGGCGGGGAGAAGACGTCGTCCCGCGCCTCCTCGGGTGGCGGCGGTGGCGGCGGGTCTGGCGGCGCCAAGGCCTCCGGCTCGTCCCACTCGGGTTCGTCCGGCGGCGGGAAGAGTTCCGGGCCGAGCTTCTCGACCCCGCGCTCCTCTGGCGGCGGATGGTCGAGTCCGAGCCCGGACTTCTCAAAGCCCCGTGCGACTGGCTCGGGCGGAGGCGGTGGACACGCGTGGGGCAGTGCCCCGCGTGTGACGGGTGGCTCGCCTCCGAGCAACTACCAACGCCCCTCGTTCGATTCCGGCCGTCCGGCGCGAGGCGACGGCCCGAAGCCTTGGAGCCCCCCTGCATCGCCCAGACCGTCCGGAGGGGGCTGGCAGCCGGCTCCTGAGCGGAGCCCGGGCGGCGGTTGGGCGCCGGGCCGCGACCGGGCCCCCGACCCACCCGGGCCGCCGAAGTCGTACGCGCCCGCGCCGAGAAGTGAACCCAAGTCCCCGACGCCGCCCTCCGGCGGCGGGGGAGGCACATGGAGCCCAGGCGGTGATCCGACGCCCAAGTCGGGCGGATCGCCCAAGCCCTGGTCACCCGCGCCCAGGAGTGAACCCAAGTCGCCGACGCCGCCCTCTGGCGGCGGGGGCGGCTGGAAGGGGAACCCGGGTCCCAAAGATGACGGCGGCCCCGGTGGTCCGGGCGGCTCGCCCCATATTGGAGGCAAGGTCTCCCCGCGTCCGGGATACGAGAAGGCTCCGCGTCCGCCCGGGAGCTTCGGCTCGGGAGGCGGGCATGAGGCCAGGCCATGGCCCGGCAGGGGGGACTGGCGGCCCCCCAAGTCGTGGCAGCCGCCGAGCGGCGGCCGCGTGAGCTACCGCGCGCACGGTGATGGGTGGTGCCCGCGGCCCCACGACTGGCGCCCGCGCTACCACCACTACTACTACCGCTCGTGGCCTCGGTACTACGTCTATGGCGGTTGGGGCACGGGCTGGTACGACCCGTGGTGGTGGGGCAACTACTGGTGGCCGGAGCCGACCCAGGTCATCGTGGTCCACCACTACTACGACCGTGACTACGACGACACGGTCCGCAACGCGCCCTACTTCGATGGGGCGGAGTGGATGGACGCGGAGCTGCAGACCGCTCTGACCGACGTTGCCGTCGCCTGGTCGGTCGGCGACATCGAGCTGCTCCAGGCGCATCTGACGCCCAAGGAGCCCGTTGCCATCCGCCACGACTGGGAACAGAAGGACCCTTGGGTCCTCGCGCCTCCAGTCTTGTTGGACATGCTCGTGGAGGCTCTCGACGCCCAGAAGGAGAGCCACTTCCGGTTCGTGCAGATCGAGGAGATGGAACCGGGCCTGGCGTGGGCCGTGGCCGAGCACCGCTTCACGCTGCGCGACGAGGACCGCGAACGGCAGGCGACGATGGAGTTCATGTTCCGGCGCTACGGGAACGCCTGGCTGGTGGAGGCGATCGTCGCCGGCCCGGAGAACTACTGGTGGGCGGATCCGAAGCTCCTCGATGATGCGGCGACCGAGAGCACTCGGCTGTTCGAGGAGATGGACCGCGCCGGGACGTCCGATTCTGAGTAGAGCAACGAACCCGCGGGGATGGTCCCGCCCGTGCAAGGGGTCTCACGCCTCGGGCTAAGGCTGACCGGCCTGGCCCGAGGCGTAGGCCGAAGACGGGAACGGGAGGCGGCCCTTCGGCCGCCTCCTGTGCTGTCCGCTCACTCGGGTGCCGGTCGCAGGCTAACACGGGAGGCCGACAGGGCGCAATGGCTGACGATACTCGACCTCCGCAGGACGCTTCCGCTCCCGGCGACCTGCGCAAAGAACTGGAACGCTACAAGATCGTTGTGGCCGAGCTGCAGCGCAAGATCAAGGGCATGGAGGCCCAGCTCAGCACGGCGACGACGATGGCCGAGATGCCTCAGGTCATCGTCACCAAACCGAAGCTCCACGAGACGCTCCAGCGCTTCATCCGCAAAGTCGCCATGATCAGCCAGGCCGAGAAGGCCGCGATCATGCTCTACTCGCCCGAAGACGGCGAGCTCACTGTGCTCCCTCCCGCCCTCGGACTCACCACGGAGCAGGTCAAGTTCTTCCGGGTCAGGGCCACCGAGGGCGTGACCGGGCAGGTCTTCCGCGAGGGCGCCCCGACGGTCTTCAACGACGCCGTCCGCGATGAGCGCACCATCAAGGACAATGTCGCCTTCCTGAACGTCCGCAACGGCGTCTGCGTCCCCCTCATCATCAAGAAGCGCGACGAAGAGGACAGGGTCGTCGAGCAGCGCACCATCGGCGTCCTGCATGTCTTCAACAAGCGCATGGGGATGGACTTCAACGAGGAAGACCTCCGCCTGCTGCAGATGCTCGCCGAGCAGTGCGCCGCCATCATCTCCAACGCCCAGCTCTACATCCAGCTCAGCGAGGAGAAGGAGGAACTGGAGGAGACCCTCCAGAGCCTCAAAGCGGGCGTCATCGCCATCAACGGTGAGGGGGAGGTCCGGCTCGTCAATAGTGCTGCCGCCACCATCCTCGGCGGCGCCGCCCCCGATTTCGTCGGTCGCGCCTTCCAGGAAGTGATCAAGGAGGAACGCCTCAAGCGGGTACTCGACGATGCCCTGCAGGCCAAGGACGAGGTCTCCCATGAGATCTCTCTGGGGGAGGGCCGCGAGACCCGTCACTTCCAGGCCCAGGCCAGCATCATGCGCGGCGACAACGGCGGCGTGCAGCACGTCGTCGCGATCCTGAACGACATCACCGACATCCGCAACGTCGAGCGGATGAAGACCGCCTTCGTCTCGACCGTCTCCCATGAGCTCCGTACACCCCTCACCTCCATCAAAGGCTTCATCGCGACGCTGCTTGAGGACGAGGAGGGGTACTTCGACGACTCGACGCGCCGGGAGTTCTATGAGATCATCGATCAGCAGTGCGATCGGCTCACCCGCCTCATCAGCGATCTGCTCAACATCTCGCGCATCGAGTCCGGGCGTTCCCTCGATCTGCATCTGACGCGGGTCAACGTGGTGGACGTCTGCTCGCGCATCATCTCGGCCCAGCAGTCCTATACGGACCGGCACCGCCTGCGGCTGGAGGCGGCCGACTCCTTCCCGGGGATCGTCTGCGACCAGGACAAGCTCGAGCAGATTCTGGACAACCTCCTCGGCAACGCGATCAAGTACTCCCCCGACGGCGGGGAAGTGAAGCTCGCCCTGTTCGATGAGGGCGAGTCCGTGCGCATGGATGTCAGTGACCAGGGCCTGGGCATACCCGAGCGCCATCGCGACAGGATCTTCGAGCGCTTCCACATGGTTGACGACGACGTAGATCACCGCTCGGTCAAGGGCACCGGTATCGGCCTGTACTTGGTGAAGGCGCTGGCCCAGGCGCACAGGAATGTGAACGGTGCGACGGGCGATGTCTGGCTCGCCCACAGCGTCGTCGACGAGGGATCGACCTTCAGCGTGCGGCTGCCGAAAGAAGCCGTAGAGGGCCGGGCGCAAGCCTGACCGACTGCCGCTCCCGACAGCCCCAGTTCCGATCCGGCGCGGGCCCTCGGGCCCGCGCGCATAGTGTTCATCGCCGGCTGGGTCTGAACCAGGAGCTCAAAGAGACGCGACAATGAAGATCGCCTTCGGTTGCGACCACGGGGGTTGGCCCCTGCGGGACACGATCATCCAGGCGTTGCGCGATTCGCGGCACGAGGTGCTCGATCTGGGGCCCGAGTCTCCGGAGAGCAGCGACTACCCGGACTACGCCAACGCTGTCGCGCGCGCCGTGGTCGAGGGCAAGGCCGACCTGGGTGTCCTGGCATGCGGAACCGGGATTGGCATGGCCATCTCGGCCAACAAGGTCCCCGGCGCGTACGCTGCGAACGTCTCAGACACCTACTCAGCCCGAATGGCCCGCGAGCACAACGGCGCGAACATCCTCACGCTGGGCGGCCGCACTCTGGGCACCGAGGTGGCCCGGGAAGTGCTCCAGGCCTTCGTGGAGAGCGAAGTGAGCCCCCTGGTACGACACCAGCGCCGCCGGAAGAAGATCAAGGGCGTGGAGCAGGCGAACGCGCAATGACCGACGAGGCCGGCGGGTCCCTCGGCCGACGACCCCCGTGGGACGAGTACTTCTGCGAGATCTGCGCCGTCGTTGCCCGACGTGCTACGTGCCTGCGTCGCCAGGTGGGGGCGATCCTGGTGCGCGATCGGCGCATCCTGTGCACGGGGTACAACGGACCTCCGCGCGGGCTGAAGCACTGCGCCGAGTTGGGCGGCTGCCATCGCGAACAGATCGGCGTGCCCTCCGGGCAGCGCCACGAACTGTGCCGCGCCCTGCACGCCGAGCAGAACGCGATCATCCAGGCGGCCCTTCACGGCGTCGAGACCACGGGCTCGACGATGTACGTCACCAACTTCCCCTGCGCGCTGTGCGCCAAGATGCTCATCAACGCGGGGGTGGTGCGAATCGTCTATCGCGGCGAGTACCCCGATGAGCTGGCGGCCGAGATGCTGGCGGAAGCGGGCGTGGAGGTCGTGCGATGGAATGGGGTGGGGGAGGGGGCCGAGGGCCAGTGATTGCCGCCTTCGCCGTCGCCGCCCTCGTGTCACTGATCCTCACTCCCTGGGTGGGCCGGCTGGCCGTACGCTGCGGCGCCGTAGACCGCCCCGACGAGCGCCGCACTCACCGCGCCCCCACGCCCACCTGGGGCGGGCTGGCCATCTTCGCGGGATTCTGGGGCGGCGTCCTCATCTTCACCTGGCCGCTCTCGCTCCCGGTAGTCGCGCTGCTGGCGGCCTCCATCATTCTGGTCGCCGTGTCGGTCGTAGACGATTGGCGCGGCCTTCCGCCCCTGCTGCGGTTAGGGTTGCACTTCGGGCTGGCGGCGGCCCTCTGGCTGTTCGGCGCGGTGCGCATCTACGGGTTTGAGTGGCCGTTTGGCCCAGGGGGCGCGCAGTACGTCCACCTCGGCCACTGGTCGCTGCCCCTCACTGTGGCCTGGATCGTCGTCATCGTCAACGCCATCAACTGGTTGGATGGCCTGGACGGCCTTGCGGGCGGAGTCGCGGCGATCGCGGCGGCGACCCTGGCGGTCCTGGCGGCGCGGATGGGCTGGCGTGAGACGGCCGTCATGGGCGCCTCCCTCGGCGGGGCCGCCCTGGGTTTCCTGCGGTACAACGTGAAGCCGGCGCGCATCTTCATGGGGGACACGGGCGCCATGTTCCTGGGCCTTGTCCTCGCCTGCATGGCAGCCATCGGACCGCTGAAGGTGGCCACCTCGGTCACGGTCCTGATCCCGCTGCTTGTACTCGGGGTGCCCATCTACGACCTGTTCACGACATTGACCCGGCGGATGCTCGGCCGCAAGGCCCCGCACGTGGCAGACCGGCAGCACGTCCACCATCGGCTCCTCGGCCGGGGCTGGAGCGAGGACATGGTTGTCCTGGTGCTGTGGGTGATTACCGGAGGCCTCGGCCTCGTCGCCGTGCTCGTTCTCCGTTGGCTCGGCCGCATCTAGGGCCTGGTTGTTACCGCTCACTCTGGACTTTGGATTCCGGACTTTGCCGTCCGGATTGAGGTTCACCGATGGAGCCGCAGTCGGTAGCATTGGTCTTCGGGACGCGTCCCGAGGCGATCAAGGTGGGGCCGGTCTACCAGGCGCTGCTCTCGGACGACACGCCCTTGCGCCCGACCGTGATCGTGACCGGGCAGCACCGCGCGCTGCTGGACCAGATGCTGGCCGTGTTCGGGATGACGCCCACCCACGATCTTGCCGTCATGTCGGAGGGCCAGACCCCGGCCTCGCTGACCGGTCTGCTGGTTCCGCAGCTCACGGACGTGCTCCGGGAGACGCAGCCGGACATCGTGCTGGTCCAGGGCGATACCACGACCAGCGTCTGCGGGGCGATGGCGGCCTTCTACAACCAGATCCCCGTCGCCCACCTCGAGGCGGGCCTGCGAACCAGCAACAAGTACTCGCCCTTCCCGGAGGAGATCAACCGCCGGCTCACCTCCCACATGGCGGACGTCCACCTCGCGCCGACGCCTCGCGCGCGCCACAACCTCCAGGGCGAGGGCCTCGACCCGCGCGCCATCTTCGTCACGGGCAACACGATCGTCGATGCCCTATTGTGGGTCAGGGACCGGACGCCCGACCTCGCCGGCACCGAGTACGCCTGGGTCGATGACCTCTCCGGGCGGACAATTCTCACCACCATCCACCGGCGCGAGAATCTGGGCGTGCCGTTCACGAGCATCTGCCTGGCTCTGCTGGAGTTGGCTGCGAAGTACCCTGACATCAACATCATCTTTCCGATGCACCCGAACCCGAAGGTGCGCGCCGCGGCGCACGAGCTGCTCGAGGAGTGCCCGCGCATCCGTCTCTGTGAGCCCCCGGACTACCTGCACTTCGTCGCGCTCATGCAGCGGGCGGACCTGCTGATCGTCGATTCGGGGGGCATTCAGGAGGAGGCTCCGGCCCTGCACATTCCGGTCCTGGTCGTCCGTGAGACGACGGAGCGGCCTGAGGGCATCGAGGCCGGGGTCACGCGGCTCGTGGGCACCCAGACCAACACAATCGTCGCCGCCGCCGCGGAGCTTCTCGATAACCCGAGCGCCTATGAGGCGATGGCCTCGGGGGCCAACCCGTATGGCGACGGCCGAGCGGCACAGCGCGTCGTGGGCGCACTGGAGTACTTCCTGGGAGTCCGGGGCAGCCGCCCTCCCGACTACGACTGGCGGCAGGACGGGTGAGGCCGGAGGTGAGAGGCGATGAGTGACGAGGGCAAGACGAACGCAGAGGCCGGAGGGAGCCGAACGGACCTCCGCCGCGTTGCGCTGGACTTGTGGACGGGCCGCCGCTGGGTATGGGCGGTGTTGGTGGCCGCCGCCATCGCCTACCTCGTCTTCCGCGGGACGCCCGCCGTCGCGTTCATCCTCGATCGGCTGCGCGATGTGTGCGTGACGGTCATCCTGGCGATCGTCCTGGCCTATGTGGTCAATCCCATCGTGAACGGTTTCTGCACCCTGGGGCCCTTCTGCCACGGGCGCACGGGGCGCGCCTTCGCGACGCTCCTCGTGTTCCTGCTGCTGGCGATCGGCCTGGGCTGCCTGCTCGTGCTGACGGCCGACCCGATCGTGCGCGAGGTGGCCCGCCTCTACGGGCTGGCCGAGACGTGGCTCGAGGACGCACCGACGCAGCTCCGACGGCTGATGGCCGCCTACGCCGCGGCCGTGCCGTCGGAGATCGGGGACTTCGTCACAGAGCGCGCGCGCGCGATGGCGAGCGGCGCCCTCGAGTACGCGGGCGCCTTCGCCGTGGGCGCAGTGCTGCGCGGGTGGTACGTGGTCGAGGCACTGCTCGTGCCCGTCCTGGCGTACTACTTCGTGACGGACGCGGACCAGCTGCGGGCGGCCCTGTTGCGGGTCCTTCCGGATGCTTGGCACGGGCGCACTCAGTCGATCCTCCGGGACGTGAACGGGACGCTCCAGGGCTACGTGCGCGGCCAGCTCATCCTCTGTCTCATCGCGGGCGTGGTCACCTCGACGGTGCTCTACCTCCTGGGCGTTCGGGTCTTCCTTACCCTCGGGATTCTCGCCGGCCTCGCGCGCGCGGTACCGGTGATTGGCCCGCTCGTAACCGCCGTGCCCATCGCCGCCGTCGCCTGGATCCAGGTCGATGCGCGCACCGCCGCTGTGGCCCTCGCCCTCTTCGCGATCATGCACTTCGTGGAGAGCAAGGTCATCATGCCCAAGGTCCTCGGGCTGCAGGCCACGCTGCACCCGGTCGTCGTCATCGTCGCGCTCCTTATCGGCGGCGAGTTCTTCGGCATCATCGGGATGTTCGTGGCAGTGCCCGTCGCGGCGATCTGCCGCATCCTGTTCCTCCACTGGAAGGAGGGACGGGCCGACGCCCCGGCCGCACCCGCATGAGCCTTCTGGACGCGATTGTGCTGGGCGCCGTTCAGGGCTTGACCGAACTGCTCCCCGTCTCCAGCTCCGCACACCTGGTACTGGTGCCGGCCGCTCTGGGTTGGGAGGAGCCCTCGGTCGCCTTCGCGGTGGCGGTGCATGTCGGCACCGCGTGCACGCTGTGCGTGTACTTCCGGCGCGACATCGGTCGCTTGTTGGGGGGCACATGGCGGTGGGCCCGACGAAGCGCTACGTCCCAGGAGCAGGCCCAAGAGGCGCGCGAGGATGCTCGCTGGCTCGGCTTGCTGCTTCTGGCTACCGCGCCGGCAGCGCTGGCCGGTCCGCTGCTCGAAGACGCGGTCGGCAGCTTACTGGGCTCGCCCGCGACGGTGGGAGGCCTCCTGCTGGTTACGGCGGCCATTCTCTTGGTTTCCTCGCGCCTCTCGCGCGGTGAAGCAGGTCGCGCTGCCCCGACGTGGAAAGACGCCCTCGGCATCGGATTCGCGCAGGTCGTTGCCATGCTCCCCGGCCTGTCCCGCTCCGGGTCCACGATCGGGGCGGGCCTGGCGCTGGGGTTGGAGCCGCGCGTTGCGGTGCGCTTCGCCTTCCTGATGAGCATCCCGGTCATCCTCGGAGGCGGGCTGCTCGAAGGGATCGACCTTGTGCGGGCGGGTGTGCCGACGGATCAGTGGGTGCCGCTCCTCGTCGGCGCGGTCGTGGCTGGCGCTTGCGCGTGGCTGGCGATAGTGCTGGTCTTCGGCGCGGTCCGCCGGGGGAAGCTGGCCTGGTATGCCCTCTACTGTGCGCTCGTGGGTCTCGCCGCCCTGGCGGCAACCCTGATTCACGCGTACGTCCTCTCAGGCGCGTCCTGAGTCCCGGACGCTCGTGTCTACCCGTAGGAGGAGATTGTAGTGGAAGACTTCGGCAGTAAGTTCGTCGAGCTGCATGGCATGGTGTTCGGCTGGGCCATCCTCGCGGCTGGTGTCGTCGGTCTGCTTTACGCGTGGTACCTGCGGACTAGCGTCGGCCACGAGGATCCGGGCACCGAGAAGATGCAGGAGGTTGCGGGCCTGATCCAGCAGGGGGCCTTCGCGTACCTGAACCGCCAGTTCCGCACCATCGCGGTTCTGGTGGTCGTGTTATTCATCGCGCTGTTCTTCAGCGCGAAGGGGGAGGGGCTCGCGATCCAGGTCGCCCGTCCGGTCGCGTTTCTGCTGGGCTGCCTGGCCTCCGGCGTGACGGGGTACATGGGCATGACCCTGGCCGTCCGGGGTAACGTGCGCACGACCGCCGCGGCGCGCACCAGCTCCAAGGAAGCCCTCAACATCGCCTTCAAATCCGGCGGCGTGGCAGGCATGTTCACCGTCGGCATGGGCCTGATCGGCGCCACAGCCATCTTCCTGATCTTCAAGGAGAAGGCCACGGAGGTCCTGCTCGGGTTCGGCTTCGGCGGCTGCCTGCTGGCCCTCTTCATGCGGGTCGGCGGCGGAATCTACACGAAGGCGGCCGACGTCGGCGCCGACCTCGTGGGCAAGGTCGAGGCCGGCATCCCCGAGGATGACCCGCGGAACGCCGCCGTCATCGCCGACAACGTGGGTGACAACGTGGGCGACTGTGCGGGCATGGCCGCGGACCTCTTCGAATCGTACGAGGTCACCCTCGTGGCCTCGATGATCCTGGCTCTCGCCCACGCGGCGGGCGACGCCGAGACGGCCGTCAAGTGGATCATCTTCCCGTTGTCGGTCCGCGCCATCGGCGTGCTGACCTCGATCGTCGGCATCTACATGGTGCGCGCCAAGGACGACGAGGAACACGCGATGCAGCCGATCACCCGTGGGTTCGTCGTCTCGGCCGTCCTCTCGGCCATCGGCTTCGCGCTCGTCGCCAAGCTCTACTGCGACGACTGGCGGCTCTTCTGGGCTACCCTCTTCGGCCTGGCGCTGTCCGTCGTCATCTACAAACTCACCGAGTACTACACCTCCACCCGCTACCCTCCGGTGAAGGAGATTGCCAAGTCGACCCAGACAGGCACCGCGACGAACATCCTGACGGGGTTCGCCACCGGTCTCGAATCAAGCGTGGTTGCGGTCCTGGTGATCTGCGGCGCCGTCATGGTCTCGTGGCTGATCTTCGCGACCGGCGGGGAATCCGGGGTCGAGAAGGTCCTGGCGACCCTCTACGGCATCTCGCTCTGCGGCATGGGCATGCTAACCACCACGGGCGTCATCGTGTCGATGGACACTTACGGCCCGGTGGCCGACAACGCCCAGGGGATCGCCGAGATGGCCGGGGTTGACGAGGCCGGTCCTGTCCTGCAGAAGCTCGACGCCGTCGGGAACGTCACCAAGGCCGCCACCAAGGGCTTCGCCATCGCGTCGGCGGTTCTCGCGGCGCTCTCGCTGTTCGGCACCTACCTCTCCAAGGTGGCAGGGGGCGGCGGCGAGGCCGTGAATGCTGAGGCGCTTACCAAGCTCCACATCGACGTAGCGGATCCCAAGGTGTTCATCGGGCTGCTGATCGGCGGCGCGCTGCCGTTCCTGTTCAGCTCGATGACGATCCGCGCCGTCGGCCGGACGGCCTTCCAGATCATCAACGAGGTTCGCCGCCAGTTCCGCGAGATCCCCGGGTTGATGGAGGGGAAGGCGCAGCCTGACCCGGCGCGCTGCGTGGACATCTGCACTCGCGCCGCGATCGGGGAACTGGTTGCGCCCGGCCTGCTCGCCATCCTCGCTCCTCTGGTGGTGGGCAGCTTCCTCGGGTGGCCCGGTCTGGGCGGCTACCTCGCGGGGATCATTGTCTCGGGTCAGCTACTCGCCGTCTTCATGGCGAACTCCGGTGGCGCCTGGGACAACGCGAAGAAGTACATTGAGGACGGCAACCTGGGCGGGAAGGGCTCCGACGCCCACAAAGCCGCAGTGGTCGGCGACACGGTCGGCGACCCGTTCAAGGACACGGCCGGGCCTGCGCTGAACCCGCTGATCAAGGTCATGAACCTGGTGGGGCTGCTGATCACGCCCCTCGTGGTGAAGCTGCAGGGGGATCCGATGGCGGCCATCATCGGGGTCATCGGCGCGGGGGTCATCGTGCTGGCCTTCGTGATCGCGAGGGGACGCGGCGGCTTCAGCGAGGGGGCCGTGGAGAAGGCCGTCGCCGGCGCCGAGGAGTAAGGGTCGCCGGTTGCTGAGAGTACGCGGGCCGGGCCTCCACCGAGGCCCGGCCTTCCGTGTTGGAGCGTGTATGAGAAGCGTGGGCGGGCGCCATGTGGATTGTGTTGAGAAAGGGCCCCGTCAAAGGAAGAACCCTCTCCTACGCGCTCTACGTGGCTCGTAGGTCGGGATACCAATCCCGACAATGCCTTTATCAACACAATCTGAATGGCGCCCCTACACGATTGGGCGCGATGAATCGCGCCCCTACGTCACAAACGACCGTGTATCGCCGTCATGTAGGGGCGTGATTCATCACGCCCGTGTGTAGGGGCGTGATTCATCACGCCCGTGTGTAGGGGCGTGGTTCATCACGCCCGAGTGTAGGGGCGTGGTTCATCACGCCCGAGTGTAGGGGCGTGGTTCATCACGCCCAATACCGTGCTCCTATGCACCCTCTTGTAAGTGGCGGCTACAAGCCGGCGGTTCGTTCCAGAGCCTCGCGGGCCTCGCGCACGACCGCCGCGGGCCGCCCGAGGCCCACCGCGACCGCCCAGTGGTCGCGAGCCCGCTTCAGATCGCCAAGCTTCTCGTAGAGCTTGGCGAGGTTCACGTGCGTGTAGGCGTCGGACCGGTTCGTCTCCAGCACGCGCTCGTACTCCGCAACGGCCTCCTTGTAGCGATCCAAGAACGTCAGCGCGATAGCCCGGTAGAAGCGCACGCCGTCGTCGGCCGCCGGCCCCTGGGCCAGCTCGGCATAGGCGTCGGCGAGCTGCTCGCACTCGTCGTGCGACAGGGACGCGAAGTGCTGACGAAAGTCCACCCAGCGGCAGGTCTCGATGACGCGCAGGTTCAGCGCGTCGAAGTCGAGGACCGGCGAGGGGGAGGGCTGGGCGCGCATGACGCTGTCGCCCCGGACATGGACCGCCCCGAAGAGATGCCCGAGTTCGTGGATGAGGTTCTCACGCAGCGTGGGCTCCGGCACGCGCCACTCCCGGCCGTCGCGGCTCGCCACCACCTCCGAGACCACGACCGCTCCCGTGACGCAGGGCGCCAGGCCGAAGGTGTAGCCGCGAACCTCCAAGCGTCCGCCTTCGGGCGGGGCGTCGCGCCGCTCGGCGGCGAAGCCCACCACAACATCGACGTCGTCGCTGGAGACGGCAGCCTGGAGGTCCTCGACGATGCTCATGCCGTCCGCCGTCGTGCCGGACGGCTCCCAGGGCTCCACGGAGACCAGCTCGAAGTCGATGGCAACCTGCCGGGAGATCTCGGCGGCGCCTGCGGCGAACCGCCCGCGCAGCCGCTCCTCCCAGGCCGGAAGAGAGCGGAAGACGGGGTCGGCCCCCGCGCGGACGCGGACGAGCCGCCGTCCGCGCTTCACCTCCTGCATGAGGCGTTCAGCCTCCGAGCGGTCGAGGTCCTCGGCCGCGAGTGCTCGCAAGATCCGCAGGGCTTCAGACGCTCGGTTCAGGCGAATCAGCTCCCGTGCCGCGGCGAGCGATACCTCAGTCGGCTGGGGTGGCGCGACGGGCGGCTGGCCAGGAGCCGCGGCGCCCATGCGCTGCAGCGCGTCCCGGGCTTCCCGCGCGCGATCCGCGTCCGTCCCCAGCTCGAGGACCTTCTGAAACTCCGCAACCGCCGGGTCGCGCAGCCCCTGCTTCCGGTACACCCACGCCAGCCCCCAGTGGGCCTCGATGGACTGCGGCTCAAGCCGAATCGCTTCGAGGTAGGTGGCCGCCGCGGCGTCGAGCTTCCCCTCGTCCTTCAAGGCCTTCGCCTGGCGACAGAGGGCCTCCGCGTCGGCGGCAGAGGCTGACGCACAGGCGAAGAGAACGGCCCCCGCGCCGAGGAGCGCAGGGGCCAGTGTCCGTATTCGCGAGGCTGGTTGCAGGCGTCTCATCGCGTGACCGTCGCGACCCTATCGCTGCAGGTAGAGCCGGGCCATCGCGCGACTCTCCGAGCCGTCCTCGCCGCGCGCAATGACGTTGACCAGGTACACGCCACTCGGGGTCGGCAGTCCCGCCGCGCTCTTCCCGTCCCAGACCAGGCAGTTGACCCCGGCCTCGAAGCTCCGCGGCCGCAGAGCCTGCACGGGCCGGCCCGCGAGGTTCAGGATCTCGGCCTGAACCGTCGCGGCCTGGGAGAGCGTGAACGAGATCTGCGCGCCCCTGGCGGTCGGCACGGCGGCCAGGCCCGCGACCTGCGCACCACGACCCTCCCGGATGACGGGGCCTGGCGTCCACTCCGTGGGCACGCCGCGCGCGTCGCTGAACCCATCGCTCGCCACGAAGCGGTACCAGTAGGTTCCCGGGTTCAGCCACACGTGGCGTACGTAGGTCATCCCGGTCTGGGGGTGCGCCCCGCTTCGATGGTACATGGCGAACGGGCTCTTGGTGACGGGGTTCTGGTAGCGGCGGATCTCCAGTTGCATCACCGTCGGAACGTCGCCGTCCAGGTCGCGGTAGACCACCCGGAACTCGCAGTCGGTGCGTCCCACGGCCTCGTCGGGTCTGACGCCGTCGAGTTGCCACGCCCCGGTGCTGACCCACTCGAGGTACGGAGGAGCGTTCACCACCGGGCCGG
>VGFC01000094.1 GCA_016869045.1 Armatimonadota bacterium | reverse complement strand
GTCCCCGCCCCCCCGGCCGGAATCTGCCAGGCCGTCTGCGGCGGGGGCGGCCCTCCCTCGACGGAGAACTCGCGGCACGCACCCGCCATGCCCGTGGTTGTGAGACCGGGCCGCCCGCGCTTCACAGCACGGCCCGTCTCCAGGCCGTACGTGCGTCGCCAGAAGTGCCCGGTAGCCGGGTCGGTCACGGCGCCGACGAGGGCCCTGGGTGAGAGCGACAGCTCGAGCTCGTACTCCGTGCCGTACTCCCAGGAGCGCAGTTCGCCCGCGTCCTCCACGGGGAGGCGGGTGTTGGAGGACTCAGGGGACACCTGCGCCTGATGGATGCCGTCGAGCTTCTCGACCAGCTCCATGTACCGCTTGCCCTCCGGGCTCTCGACCAGCAGGAGCTGCCAGTGGTTGCTCTCGTCACTGAACAGCGCGAGGCCGGCGAAGGTGTACGTGTCGCCGACGCGCGCGATGGGCGTCAGGCGAACGCGCGCGACTCCCTCACTCAGGTCGTGGGTCCTGGCGATCAGCCACGCGCTGGTCGGCGGCGCGGAGAAGCGCATCTCCCCGCCGTCGTACGTCCAGCAGCGCGGCCCCCAGCGCTCGTAGGTCAGGGCCTCGCGGAAGTCGTCGCGCCACAGCACGTCGGGGCGGGCCACCGCGGAACAGGCCAACGCGACGAGGACGTTGACTGCATGGGGCGAACAGGCGCGTAGGATTCGCATGACGGGGACCCTCCGGGTCGGCTCGGGAGCCGAACTGGTCGGTAACGTTGCGCTTCGCGGGCACGACCTCCTGCCCGCAACGGGAACCATCCGTCAGATGTGCAAGGAGCGGCAGGAGTGACGGACCGGATTCGGGTGATCGTGGTCGGATCTCTGGGCACGCTCCTCCTCGTCGGCCTGCTCATCGTTCTCTACCTCTGGGCCGATCCCATCACCGGGAGCTGGGGCAACGTTTCGGAGAGGTCGGAGGTCGCGGTGTGGGTTGCCGCAACGGCCGTCCCGTTCGGCGGGCCGCTGCCCTACATCGTGGCGATCGGGCTGCTGCTCTGGGCTGCCCGCAAGTACCGATGGCCGCGCGGGCGTCAGGTCGCCATCCTGCTCCCCATCGTGTTCGCGGTCACGGGCCTGGGCAGCTTCGCGGTCAAGATCGTCGTCGGCCGCCCTCGGCCGTTCACCCTCCACCAGCAGATAGCGCCGCCGGCTAACGCATGGAAGCGCCACCTCGATCGGCGCTTCCAGTCCTTCCCGTCATCGGACGTCATGGTCGCGGCGGGGCTCGCCACGGTGCTGTTCTTGCTGGTGGGGCACGGCAGGGGGCGCTACGCGCTGGTGCTGTTTCCGGCCTACTCCGCCGCGGGGCGCATCCTCATCGCCCGGCACTACCCGTCCGACTGCCTGGCGGCGATGGCCCTGGGGGCGGCGACGACCTGGCTGCTTTGGAGGCTGCAGGAGCGGTGGCTGGCGGCGCGAGCAGCACGTACTGATGCGACTGGCCCACCTCCCGGAAGCCCTCGGACTGAAGCTCGCTCGCCCGACGGCGATGCGTGATCACCAGGGCGCCGGGGTAGTCGGCGACGAGGGCCGGCATCGATTCCGCGTCGGTCGATCCTGCCAAGATGACGTTCCGGTGAGCGTAGAAGACCACGTTCGAGGTCTGCAGTCCGTAGGCGACCATCACCGCGTCCGGGCGCAGTCGCTCCCGGCAGATCAGGGCCAGCTCCTTGCGACCCTGGTCGCGGACGAAGCCGACGGTCGGCCACACGACGTTCCCGATGACCAGCCCAACCGCCAGGCTCGGCGCGAGGGCCCAGGCGGCGAGGCGGTCTCCCCTGCTCCGCCGCCATCCGTAAGCGAACAGCGCCCCTCCGAGCACGAACGCCCCCCCGAGTAACAGCGCCGCCGTGCGGATCGCGGGGATGTCATCCAGGTGCACTTGCGTCGCCAGCGCGCCGGGACGGAGGCCGATGTACAGGAACACACCCCCCAGCAGCATCCCGCACAGGACGGCCGCGCCCGCGATCCAACCGGACCGCCTAACGGGTCCGGGCGGTTGCTCCGCCTCGCGGCACAGGAGGTCGGCGACCAGCATCGCGATGGGTGGATACAGCGCCAGGAAGTACTGCGGCAACCGCGTCGCGGAGGGCGCGAACAGCAGTGCGTCAGCCACGAGCCAGCCGGCGAGGAAGAGCCGCCACCGCGCGACCGGGTCGTCACTTGCCCTTTCCCGAATCGCGCGCACGGCGTCCCGCAGCATTCGCGGCACGAGCACGCTCACGGGGAACGCGAAGAGCAGCACAACAGGAATGGGCCACAGCCACCCGAGCGGCCCGAGGGTGTCGCGCGGCTCGGTGTAGCGCTGGACGTTGTCGAAGCCGAAGAACGTGTCGGTGTACTCCCGCCCGTAGCGCATCCACTGCGCGACAAACCACGGCAGCGCGACCGCCACGGCGATGAACAGGGCCAGATACGGCCCGCCTCGCCCCATGCCCCGGCGGAACGACCGCGAGGCCAGAGCATACAGCAGGTACCCACCGGCCGGCACCACGATTCCCACGGGGCCCTTGGTGAGGGTCGCGAGTCCCATCGCGACGCCACTGAGCGCATACCATTTCCACCCACGCGCCTCCGCCTCCATCCCCAGGAATGCGCTGACGAGCGCCGCAGCCGTCAGGAACGTGAGCAGCGGATCGACGACGGACATCCGCCCCCAGAGGTGCGTCTGCGGTAGGGCGAACCAAACGACCAGCGAGAGGAGCGCAACCGTCCGACCCCGCTGTCGCCGAGCGAACCAGAAGAGCAGCAGGCCCGTGCCGACCATCGCCAAGACGGAGGGCATCCGGGCGGCGGTCTCGCTCACCCCGAGCACGGAGTACGCGCCCACCTGCAGCCAGTTGAAGAGGGGGGGCTTCGCGTGGCGGGGCTTGCCGTTGAACTGCGGGTAGACCCAGTCGCCCGTTAGCAGCATCTGCCGCGAGCACTCAGCGAAACGAGGCTCGTCGGCATCCAGCAGCGGCACCCGACCGATCCATGGCAGCAGCAGCAGGCCCCCGAGAGCCGCCACGATCGGCGGGGCCCACCTCGATCCCGGCCGGGAGTTCTGCCGCCTCTCGTCAGCGTCCGTCACGGAGATCCTCAGCCCTCCACAACCCAGATGTTGCGGAAGCGGAGGGGGTTCCCGTGGTCCTGCAGCAGCAGGCCGCCCGCCTGCGTCGAGCCCCCGGGCGTGTTGGGCCCCTTGAGCTCCACGTTGTCGTGGATCACCACGCCGTTGTGGAGGACGGTGATGCGCGGGTTCTCGGTCTGACCGGTGGCGGCGTCGGTGCGGGAGGCCTGGAAGTCGATGTCGTACGTCTGCCACTGCAGGGGCGGCGCGCACATGTTGACCGCCGGCTGGGCGACGCTGTACATCCCGCCACACTCGTTGTCCCGCCCCTCAAGCCCGTAGCTGTCCAGAATCTGAACCTCCCACCGGCCCTGTACGTACACGCCGCTGTTCCCGCGGCCCTGGCCGCGCGCATCGGGCATGAACGGCGTGAGGAACTCCAGGTGGATCCTATGGTCCCCCTCGAACACGCGCTTCGCGACGAGCGATCCGCCGCCCGGCGTGACCTCCATCGCGCCCTCCTCCACCAGCTTCCAGCGGTACTGGGCCTGGGGACGCTCGTTCACCAGCGTCCACTCGACGGCCGGATCATCTCCCTCGGGCGGGAAGGCCACGTCGAACAGGTCCGGCCCGCCCTTCCCCTCCTCGGTGAAGGGGCCCGCCATCTCCCAAGTGACGACGGTCCCGGTGCTGCCGCCCTGGAAGGTCGCCAGGTCAGCGTCGGGATCGAGAGCGGGCACGGGGTCGAAGGTCAGCCCTTCCAGGTCCTCGCCATTCCGGCCGACGATGCGGGCGCAGGCGCCCCAGCCGCCGCCGCCGTTCACCACCTTCAGCATCAGCAGGTTCTCGCCGGCCTCGAGTTCGATATCCGCCTGGTCATCCCACGCCCGGCAGGGCCGGTTGGCGGGGTTGGCGTGGATCAGCACGCCGTTTAGCCACACCTTCACGCCGTCGTCGCTGCCCAGCTCCAGCCGCGCCGGCTGCGCCCTCGCAGAGCTGATCCAGCAGCGCAGGTATGCCGCGCGGTTGTCGCCGCCGATGGCCCTCTGAAGATCGACCATGAACGGCTCAGGCCCGCCGCCGACCCACTCGTCCAGACTGGTGCCATCGAACAGCACTACGGCGCCCTCCGGCGGCTTCGCATCGAAGGTGGGCGAGAGCCGCGCGGTCTGCTTCATCCCGTACTGGCCGGCATGCTCGCCCGTCAGCTCCCCGGTGAAGGTCCCCTCGGTGATGCGCGCGCCGCTGTCGAACGCGACCGCGTCGCCCTCGGCCTTACCCTTGAGCACTGCCAGCGGCGGGACGCGCATGTCGAACGCCTCCAGCAGGTTCGCCTGATACCCCTCCTTGCCCCAGCAGATCACCTGCGCGCAGATCGGCGCCTGCGTGCCGTCCGCGTGCTTCAGCGTGCCCTGCCAGTCGCCCATGAAGGGGTCGGATGTGGCATCCTGCGGCCAACCCGTCGCAGTCCCGGCTGTCATCCCCATCAGCAGTACGAAGGCTGTCCTGGCGAGTGGGTATCGTCTCATCTCATTCCCTGCCTCGTTGCTCATGCTTGTCCGCCCCGCGGGGCAGCTCCCTCTTGTTCCTGCCCGCCGCCCCGCGCTCCTTCGCCGGATGTCGGGAACCCACAGACGCAGCAGGTCGTTGCTAGGCAACGAGCCTCACCCACGCCGCGAAAGTGGGGACAGCCGTGAGCCGGAGACGCAGCCTCGCCATCCTGTTTGGTCTTGTCGTGATCGCACCCTGGGTCGCACCCGCAGACCCGTGCGTGCCCGTCTGCGAGTGCTGTCCGTGCTGCACCGTGCCGCACCCGGGCGAGAGTCCGCCCTGCCATAGTGCCCGGTCCACCTCGACGACAGCACCGCGCCGTGACTGCCCAGACTGCCTGAAGGCCGGGCCCACACTCCCTGACGGAGTGCTCGCCGCTGGCGCCGTCCCGACCGTGCACGCAGCGCCGGTCGCCGTGGTTCCCCCCGAGATTGTGGCGCCGCCTCTGCGCGGCGACCATGCGATCGATCCCGCTCCACCGTGCTATCGTGGCGCGGGCCTGTCCGTGTGCCTGAGCGTCCGGGCCCCTCCTTTCGCCCTCTGATTCTGCCTGGATTCCCGACCGACCTGACCGTCTCACCCGGTGTCCGCGAGCGCGGAATCGGCTGAACGCGCGATTCCGGAGGTGGCTTGCACCCGACCCGGCATCCCGCCGACCGGCGAGGCGCCCACACTGACGGGACGCGTCGCCAACCTGGAGGTACCACAGTGTACAGAGGGGTTCTAGTCGTGACAACGCTTTTGCTACTGGCTACCACGAGTGCCGCCTGGGCCGCCGGTTGCCACGGAGACGACCCGGGCTCCGGTTGCCCCATGCAGGGCTGTCCCGGCTCCGGTCTGCAGATGCAGAGCCTGTCCGGCACTATCGCCGGCATCGCCCAGCCTCACGACGCCATCAGCGTGAAGATCGCAGGCAGCACCAGCAGAGTGCGGCTCCAAGTGCATCCTGACTGCACCCAGCGCGACAAGCTCATGCAGCAGATTGCCGGCCTCAGGACGGGGCAGTCCATCAGGTGCACCTACTACGTCAAGAACGGCAGGAAGTACCTGTGCGCGATTGGCGGCTCGGGTTCGTGCCACTAGGCGCACCGAACCGCGCGTTCCGCCCGGCGGCGGGGACGACGCCGTCCCCGCCGCTAGGCGGGAGCCGCCTCCCCGTCCCCGGGAGGGCGGCCTCGGTCACCGAGCGAACGAGCCCTTCGGAACGCGACAGAGCACCCGCAGCCCGCTGCGGTCGGCGGCAGATGGGAAGTGGCGACATGGATGGACAACGGACTAACGCAACGGCCAGCGGACCGACGATCCGCCTCGTGATCGTAGCTGCCTTGGCTATCCTGGCCACGACGGGCGCCCTGGCGCAGGACCATTCTGCGCACGCCTCCCCCATGCCTGGAATGCCGGGCATGGCGTCAGCGGCTCCGCAGTCCCTCTGGTCCCACTGGCAGATCATCGCCACCGTAGTGACGCTGATCGTGCTCCTCGTGCTATGGCTCGTATACCGGGCGGTGCGGCCGAAGTGGCTGCACCCCGGCGTGCTGACCGGCGTGGCCCTGCTGCTCTGCGCCTACTTCGTCACGAGCTACGTCGTCGCGCGCTACAAGCGCCCAGGGCAGATGTCGGTGATCGAGGCGCAGGCGATGGACATGACGGCCATGCGCGCCCCCAAGGGCACCGTGCCCGTCGCCACGGAAGTGCTGAAGCGCGCGGACTTCGCTCCCTCGGTCACCTACACCGGTACCGTCGTCGCCTACACCGACCAGGATGTCTACCCGCGCGTGGCCGGGACCATCGTCTCCATGCCCGTGTACCCGGGCGACCGGGTGACGGCCGGGCAGTTGCTCGTCAGACTGGACGAGGCTGAGCTGTCCGCCCGCGAGCGCGAAGCCCAGTGGATGCACGAATCGGCGCGCCGCGCGAAGACAACCTCGGAACGCGAGGCGGGCATGGCCACGGCCTCGCGCCGGCAGGCCGAGGCGGAGGTGGCGAAGTCCCAGCAGGAAGTGAAGGTGATGCAGCGCGACGCCGACGCCGCGGCCGCGATGGTGCGGGAGGCGTCGCGCGAGATCGACCGCGCCGAGCGTAACGTCGAGACCAGCCGTGAGGAGTTGGGCGGCGCCGAGGCCGCCCGGGAGGCCATGCAGGCCGAGATCCGGATGGCCCAGGAGGCGCTGACGACGGCGCAGGCGGACATCGACAGCGCCCAGGCCGATGTCGCCTACTGGGACGAGGAGATCAAGCGCGAGAAGCAGCTGCTCGATGTCGGCGCGGTATCCACCGAGGAGTACCAACGCGAAGATGCCGCCGCCAAGGCCGCCCACGCGAAGCTCGCGCAGGCGCAGTCGACGGTGGCCGAGCGCAAGCAGGCGGTCTCCGCCGCGGAGGCTCGCAGCAAGCAAGCCGCGGCCGACGTAGCCGCCGCGCGCAAGCGCGTGGCGGCCATGGAGGCTGAGCGCGACAAGGCCCAGGCCGGTCGCGAGCGCGCGCAGGCCGATGCCGAGGCCGCTATCGCTCGGGTGGACCAGGCGAAGGCGGAAGTGCGCGCTGCCGAGGGAATGCGCGACGAGAAGGCGGCGGGAGTGCAGGCCGCCTCGGCCCGCGTCGGTGAGGCGCAGGCCAATGTCAGCCAGCAGGCCGCCGGGTTGGCCGTCGCGCGCACGGTTCGCGGCTACACGGAGATTCGCGCGACCCGGGCGGGGTGCGTCACACAGCGTCTGGTCAGCCCGGGCGTGCTCGTCTCGCCCGGCAATCCCATCCTGCGCGTCGCCGAGATCAGCCGCGTTCGGCTGCAGGCATACGTGGCTGAGGACGACCTGAAGCTGCTGCACCTCGGGGATCGCGTCGAGGCCGCGAGCCCCAAGCTCCCGGGCGGCAAGCTCGAGGCGCAGATCACGTCGATCTTCCCGGCATCGGACCCCGCGACCCGCACCTCCACCGTCGAGGCTGTGGTGGACAACGCGGGCTACGGCCTCTTCCCCGGTGACGCGGTGGCGATGAGGCTGTTCGGCGCGCCCCAAGCTCATGTGCTCACCGTACCCAACTCCGCGATCGTCATGCGGACCGAGGCGAAGAGCGGCCCGTCCAGCGGCCAGGAGCCAACCGTTTGGCTCGCGGCGGCGGGCACGGCCGACTCGGCTGCGAAGCCGACGTACACGTGTCCGATGCACCCCGAGGTGCGCTCCGGCAAACCGGGCATCTGCCCGAAGTGCAAGATGGACCTGGTGCCGGAGAAGGCCGTCCCCGGCGCGGCCGCCAAACCGATGTACACCTGCCCGATGCACCCCGAGGTGCGCTCCGACAAGCCCGGCATCTGCCCGAAGTGCAAGATGGACCTCGTGCCCGAGAAGACCTCGGTCGGCGGAGCGGTCAAGGTCGCCCGCCAGGTGGCCGTGACCCTTGGAGCGACCGACGGCATGCGGACGGTCGTGCTGACCGGGCTGCGCGAGGATGACGAAGTGATCGTGAAGGGCCACGAGAACCTGCATGAGGGCGACGCCGTGTTCGCCGTGCCGTGGGGAGATCAAGGCCCACTGGAGCTGCCCCCAGCGCCCGCCATGGGCGAAGCCTCCGAGGGCTCAGAGGGCAGCACGCACTGACGAGCCACAAACCTGGACTTGCGTAGCAGGCCGACCCGATGTCTGCTGACCCACCCAGAACCGACGTCAAGCACCGGGGCCTTGCGGCGATCCCGCAGTGGTCCATCGAGCACCCCTACGTGATCCTGGCCGCCTGGGTCGGGGTCGCGGTGCTGGCGGTGCTGGCGGTCGGGTTCACCATGCCCCGGCGCTTCATGCCCTACGTCGAGAGCCCTGTGGTCGGCGTGTTCACGATGATGCCCGGGCTGTCGGCCCAGGAGATGGAGCTGTACGTCACCAACCCGATCGAGCAGCAGATGACGAACATCCGTGGGGTGCGCTACATCCGCTCCACCTCGCAGGACGGCTTCTCGGTCGTCTCCCTGGAGTTCTGGTACGGGGCGGACATGAAGAAGGCCCTGTTCGACGTTCAGTCGCTGATGAACGTCATCCAGGCCAGCCTGCCCCCTACGAGCGCGAACCTCAAGCCGTCGTGGGTCCTCGCCATCGACCCGCTCAACATCCCCGTACTCTCGCTGAGCCTCACCGGCGACGGCTGGGACCCGGTCAAGCTGCGCGAGTTCGCGGACAACCAGGCCGTCGCCCGCCTGAAGCAGCAGGTGCCGGATGTCTACTCCGTCATGGCCTTCGGTGGATACCGCCGGCAGCTTCAAGTGATCGTGGACCGCCAGAAGCTCGCCGCGTATGGCCTCTCGATCCTGGATGTCCGCGACGCGGTTGACCGCTACAACGTGGCGCGGCCCGCCGGCACACTCACCGCCGGCGCGGATGAGAGCATCGTCCGACTCGACACCCATGCACAGAGCGCGGAGGAGGTGGCGGAGTATCCGCTCGCCGCCCTCGATGCTTCGGGCAAAGCCGTTCGCGCCGGCGGCTCAGCCGCCGGCGGTGGCATGGGCGGCATGGGTGGCGCTGCCGCACCGCCACCGACTCCCGGCCCGACTGCGGCTCCCGCCCTCGGCCCGGCGTCCTCGCCTCGCGTACTGCGCATCAGGGACGTAGCCCGCGTCGTGGACACCCACTGGGAGCGCCGCAGCGCCTATCACCACCTCCGCCACGAGCCCGGGAAGGCAGGTGAGGTTGTCCCCTCCGTCGAGGTCTCGGTGGTCCAGAACCCCGAGGCCAGCTCGTGGAAGGTCATCCGCAACTGCCGGAAGGTCCTGAAGCAGCTCGAGGCCGACTACCCGGGGGTGCACTTCGAGGTCGCGTACGACAACGCGCACTTCGTGGACATCCTCTTCAGCAACATGTTCCGCGAACTCGCGGTCGCGATCCTGCTCTGCGGCATCGCGATCTTCCTGTTCCTGGGCGAGTGGCGCGGCACGCTCATCGCGATGCTGTCGATCCCCACCTCGCTGGCGGTGGCGCTCCTGTGCATGATCCCGCTCGGCATGACGCTCAACAGCGGGACGCTCATCGGAATCCTGCTGTCCATCGGGCGCCTCGTCGATGACAGCATCATCGACATCCACGCGGTCGAACGCCACCTGCGCATGGGCAAGTCGGTGAAGGACGCGACCATCGACGGCATCGCCGAGGTGCGGCTGGCGGTGCTGGCCTCGACCTTCATGATCTGCCTTGCGCTCCTGCCGCTGCTCCTCTGCGGCGGCATCGTCGAGCTGATGTTCATCGAGCTGGTCTGGCCGCTCATCCTCGCTCTGTTGGCCTCGATGGTCGAGTCGTTCACGACGACCGCGCTGATGTGCAATGCCTTCCTGCGGCCGGAGAGCGAACGGGCGGCCGAGAAGCGCACCCGCTTCTTCCGCCTCTTCATCAACCCGTTCCAGGCCTTCCTCGACCGCCTCGAACGCGGCTACGAGCGCGCGATCCGCTGGATGCTCAAGCACCGCTTCGCGAACCTGGCCCGCATCCTGGCGACCGTGATCGTGGGCTTCGGCTTCTATCACTTCCTCGGCAGCGAGATGATGCCGCTCGCCGACGTCGGCCAGGCCTACGGGGTGCTGGAGATGCAGCCGGGCACTTCGTTCGAGGCGACCGAAGCCGCCACGACGGCGGTCGAGCGTATCATGCTGAAGTACCCGGAGATCGAGAGCGTCTCTACCGAGATGGGCACGGAGACGATGCTCGAATCCTCCGGCACGTACTTCACTGGCTACGCCCTGCCCATGGTCAACAGCGCGACGTTCATGCTCACGCTCTCCGACATGAGCGAGCGGAAGCGCAACATCTGGCAGGTCATCGACGGTGTGCAGAAGGAGGCCGTCGAGACGATTCCCGGCATCCGCCGCCTGCAGATCAAGGAGATGGGGTCCGATGTGATGGCTACGTCGCAGGCCCCGATCGCGCTGATCGTCTACGGACACGACCTCCAGGTGCTAGACAAACTCGGCCGCGAGACGCTCGAGATCGCGAAGCAGAGGAACGTCTACCAACCTGCGACCGACTGGACGATGGGGCAGCCGTCCTACCGCCTCCAGGTCGATCCGCAGCGCGCCCAGCAGCTTGGGCTCTCGGCGGACGAGATCGCGCAGCAGGCGTACTACGCGCTGCACGGTGGCTTCACGAACGAGTTCTACCGCCTCCCGAACCTCCGCCAGAACACGGTCCTCGTGCGGTATGCGGAGTCCGACCGCGCCACGCCGCAGGACCTCGCGAAGACGTACCTCACCACCCGCGACGGGCGTCAGGTCCCGCTGGACAGCGTCGCGAAGCTCGTCTACGAGCCCGCGCCGACGGCGATCACCCATGACGGCCTGCGCCGCGTCATCTCCATCCTCGGCTTCTACCGCCCGCGTGAGCGCCCCTCGATGGACCTCACGATGGACGTGCAGATGGATGCGATGATGAAGCTGAACTTCCCGCCGGGTTACGGGATCGACGCGCGGGGCGACATGACGCAGATGATGGACAGCTTCCGCCGCCTGCTGACGGGGCTGATCCTGGCGGTCATCTTTATCCTGCTCATTCTCGTGGCGCAGTTCCGGGGCTTCCTGCAGCCGCTGCAGATGGTCTTCTCGCTGCCGCTCGAACTGGCGGGCGTCTTCTTCCTCCTGTGGCTGACCCACCAGACCTTCTCGACGGTGTCAGTCCTCGGCATCATCGTCCTCACCGGCATGGATGCGACGACGGCCATCCTGCTCGTGGACATGATCATGCGCTACCGCGACCGGGGCGTCGAGCGGGACGAGGCGATCGCCCGCGCCTGCCCGCAGAGGCTGCGGCCCATCCTGATGACCTCCACGATCACGATCATCGTCATGGTGCCGGTCGCCTTCTTCCCCGGCACCGGCATGGATGCGTATTCGCCGCTCGCCGTGGCCGTGATCGGCGGCCTGGTCGTCGGCACGATCCTGAGTCTGTTTGACATACCGATCATGCACTCGTACGTGGACGACCTGCAGAGGCTCTTCTACCGCTACATCCTGCGCCGCGACTGGAAGTGGCCGGTCACGGCGCGCCCGGATGATGGGATGATCGACCTTGGCCCGTAGACGCTTCCGGCCGGTGCTCGGCCCCGGCCTGATCATCGCGCTCGCACTCTCGGTCTTCCTGGTGTGGCGGCGGATGCAACCGCCCCAGGTCGCGCGCCCGGTGATCGTCCAGCACGAGGGCGCCATCGCGGCAACCGGCGTGCCGGACCCGCCCTTCGTGCTGGCGCAGGCGGAGGCGCTCAAGCTCGCCGCCGAGCAGCGGACGGAAGTGAAGCGGTTGGCCGAAGCATACCAGAAGCAGACGGCGTCGCAGCGCAAGGCTCTGGACCAGGCCGAGCAAGCCGCCCGTGGGAAGCTGAGCCCGGCGTCCGGCAAGGCTCCCTCGCCGACCGACATCCAGGACGCCTCGCGGGGAGTGGCTGAGCTATCCGCACTCCTGGCCGAGGCCCGCGTCGCGGCGTGGCCCGGCTTGTGCGAGGTGCTTACCGCCGAGCAGCAGGAGCAGGCGAAGCAAGCCTGGGCCGAGGCTCACACGTTGCGGTTGCCGAAAGAGAAGCGGGAGGGTGGAGGTTAGCGCCATGCGTTGGTTACTCGGACTAACGGCGATCACGATGGCAGCGGCTGTCTGGGGACAGGAGCCGGCTTCCCCCGCCACGCAGTCCTTGAGCCTCGCCTCGGCTGTCACACTTGCCCTGGAGAAGAACCCCTCGTTGGCGGCGGCCAGAGAGGAACTGCCGGCCGCGCAGGCCCGACTGCGCATGGCCCAGGCCGCCGGGAAGCTCACCGGCTCGGCGAACGCGACCCTTTCGACCGGCACGATGGGCGCCGTCATTCCCTCGCCCGAGAGCGTCATGCCGCGCATGTACATGGGAGTGCCGGCCGACTCGCGCTTCGACCAGAACCTGACGCTCATGTACCCCTTGTCCACGGGCGGACGCGTCGGCTCGCGCGTCCGTGCCGCCGACGCCCAGGTCCGGGCGACAACCCAGGACATCGAGTCGATGGTCCTCGAGGTCGCCTACGCGGTGCGCGCGGCTTACTGGCAAGCGCTCTACCAGAGGCAGCTCGTAACGGTGCACGAGGAGAACGTCGCCGAGCAGCAGGAGCGCCTGCGGGTTGATCAGGCGAAGTACGATGCGGGGAAGATCCCCCTGTTCTACGTGCTGCGGGACAAGTCTGAGCTGGCCGACGCCCAGCAGCAGCTCACCAACGCGGGCCGCGATGCAGAGACGGCGCTGCTGGACCTGCGCGCGGCCATCGGGCTGGAGTTGACCGCGCCGGTTGAGCTGACCGACAAGCTCGCGTACGACCCGGCCGCCGCGGACCAGGAGACCGACAAGCTCCTCGCCGATGCCCTCGCGAAGCGGCCCGAGGCCCTCGCGCTGCGGGCCCGCCTTGATGCCGCGGAGCGCGAGGTCGCCGCCCGCAAGGCCGCCTACAGGCCCCAGGTCGATGGCATGGTGATGCTCGATGCGGGGAAGACGTCGGGGGCGGACTTCATGGGCGGCTACACGGTCGGGGTCGTGGGCTCACTGCCCCTCTTCGATGGCGGCGAGCGCAAGGCGAGCGTCTCGGAGGCCGAGGCGATGGCCCGCAACCTCCGCCGGCAGAAGCAGGCCCTCGATCTGCAGATCGAGCGTGAGCTGCGCGCCGCCCTCCTGACCCTCGCCGCCGCCAACCGCAACGTCCGCACCGCAATGGAGGCCGAAGCCTCCGCCGAGGAAGACCACCGCGTCGCCAACATCGGCTACCAGGCCGGCAAGCTCATCAACCTGGAGGCCGTCTCCGCCCTCGCCGCCCTCGTCAAGGCCCGCACCAACGTCGCCCAGGCGATCTACGAGTACAACCTGACCGCCGACGCCGTGCAGCGCGCCGCGGGAGGGCGGCCACCAGCGCAGTAGGCGACGCCACGCGTGAAGGTTGACGCCGCTGGCCCTGCGCCTTACAATGCTCCCGGTGATTGACCGTGGGCATCGAGCAGAAACTCATCGACGAGATTGTCCGGCGTGTGCTAACCGTTGCCCAGCCGGATCGCATCATCCTGTTCGGGTCCGCAGCGACGGGCCAGATGACGCAGGACAGCGACATCGATCTCCTGGTCGTGGAGCCTGCCCCGCAGGACGTCTGGGAAGAGAGCATTCGCATCCGCGACGCCATTGGCGCGATCGGCTATGCGTGCGACGTCCTGGTGATCGAGACCCCGCGCTTCGAAAGCACCAGGCACCTCGTTGGCGGCATCGCCTTCCCCGCCGACAAGTACGGGAGGGTCATCTATGCCGCCGCCTGACGAGGCGCGGCGTGCCCTGCTCCGCGAATGGGTGGCGGAAGCCGAGGAGGACTTCCGCGTCGCCGAGCACCTGCTGCAGACCAGCCCGCACTTCGGGAAGGCCATCGGCTTCCATGCTCAGCAGGCAGCCGAGAAGTACCTCAAGGCGTACCTCACCTGGCACCAAGTGGAGTTCCCTAAGGTACACGATCTGAGGGAGATCCTCCACCTGGTTGCCCGCCAGGATGCCGCCCTGTCGGAGTCGCTACGCGACGCAAGGCTGCTGACGCCCTTCGCTGTGCGCAGCCGGTATCCCGGGCTGACATCGCCCGACCTCCCCCGTGGTGCGCGAAGCGCTCTCGGGATCGCGGGGCAGGTCAGGGAGGCGATACTCGCGGCCCTCGCGCCCTACCTGGATGCCCCCTCCTCAGTCGCCGAGTGACCTGCGCGTCCCCCGCGCCCGACGCTTGGCGACGCAGGGAGTCCTCTACCCCCGACTGATCTTGCACGCTACGTCTCGCGCGACCGTCGGCACCTCGAGGCCCAAAGTGCCGTCGTGTGCCTGCACCGTCTTCCGCTCACTCGCCTTCCCCTGCCAGGTGTCCCACCACTCGACGGTGTACGTCCCATCCCGCAGACCGTTCACGGCCAGCCTGGCGCCGGTGAGGGGGTGCGGCTGTCTGCCGAGGACGTCGTTCCCCCACGTGCTCTCGGCGTTCTGCAGCCAAAGCAAGGTCAGCCGCTTGCCGGTCAGCCCCGTGGCCCGCAACGTGGGCGGCGCGTAGTCGGTGAGAGTGTAGGAGGCGACCCGAATCCAGCTCGGCCCGGGCTTCGAGTTCAGCGCGCGGATCTCGTGCTTGCCCGCCGGCACCTCGATGCTGTACGTCTCGTCATAGCGACACTGCCAGACCTTCCACTGCTCTGAGAACGTGCATTGCTTGCCCGGCACGTTCTGTGCGGGCAGGTCCCGGTGCAAGGCGAGCTGCCCGTCGAGCAGGATGTCCAGCGCCGCATCGGGCGACACGCACTCCACGTGCACGCCGAACGTGCCGGGCTGCGGGTAGTCCACCTGGAACACCGCAGGCTGGTGGCCCTCGGGGCGCCCGGGCGCGAGGAGGTGTGAGGGCACCTGCTCGGGGTCGTTCACGGCGCCGTCTCTCGCAACGGTGAACACCGGCAGCGGCTGCGAGGCGAACGGCCCTCGGCTCTGGATCGTGGCCGGCACGAAGTGATCGGCGGTCGGCACGGTCACCGCACACGACGCGGGGCCGAGGCCCTCCCTCGGCCAGTCGATGCCCTCCACGAAGCTACGCAACGCGCGGAAGTGCGGGTACAGGTTCAGCCCATCGACGCGGTCCCACCACCAGTTCAGGGCGCCTCCCGCCGCGCCCGAGAGCGCGCTCGCCCAGATGCCGTTGTGCAGGCAGATGCCCTGGGGATCAATCGCGTAGTCGGTGGCCTCTGTGTTCCAGCCAAACTCGGTCACCATCATCGGCTTGGCGTACTCGCGGGTGAGCTTCACGCACCAGTCGCGGAGCGGCGGGGCCGTATCGGTCGAGTTGTAGTGGTGGATCTGCGTGTACTGCACCTCCGGCATGGCCCACACACTGGGGTCGCTGACATCGCCGCCGAAGGAGGCGGTGAAGAGCCGGTCGTACGGGTCACTGGCGCGCAGGAAGGCGGCGACGTCGCGCAGCCACGCAACGAGCATCGCCGAGACCTGCTCGCCCCCCGCTCTGGTCGGGTAGCCCCAACCCTCGCTGCCGTCGGGCAGCTCCGTTGGGCCGTCGTTCTCGGCAAAGGTCTCCCAGGCCATGATGTTGGGACTGTAGCCCCACCGCGCGAGGATGTAGCGCAGGCGTTTCGCGTACGGGACGTCGGCCTCCGGGCTCGTGTAGAAGTCATTCACCTCGCGGCACGGGCCGCCGTTCGCGGCGTTGTACGGGTTCTCCCCCCACAGCCGGCTCTTGCGCAGCGCATCGTGGATGTCGAAGGAGAGCTTGAGCCGGATGCCGTTCTCCTCGGCGCACTGCACGTAGGCGTCGAGCTTCGCGGCGGCAACCTGGTCGTACTCGCCGAGCTTCTTCCACTCGATCGACATGTCCCAGGGGGACATGATGAAGTACGTACAGTTCTCGCCATGCGCCTGCATCTTCGGGAACTGCACCAAAGCATCGTTCAGGCCCCACGGGACATCGTGGCCGATCGGGAAGAACGACTTCCCGTTGTCGAAGACGAAGTAGTGCGGGTCATCCTTCGAGACTCGCACGAAGCCGGGGTGCTCGGAGGGCGTCGCGCGGAAGCTGGTCTCCTCCGACCTCGCGACCTGTCCGCCGGCGACTGCCGTGACAGAGCAGCGGTACGTGCCTACCTCGACCGGCGTGAAGCGGACGCGCCACCCCTTCTCGCCGGTCGGTTCGCATGTGACCGCCGGCGCGAAGCCGTCCCACTTCCAGGTGAGCTGGTTCCACTCGTTCAGCTTGAGTTGCGCGAAGCCCCACGCGGGGATCGGGGAGTTCCCAAACCGCTCGTCCGTGAAGTAGAGATGCACGGGGCCGGTGAGCGCCGTCGCCTGCGGATAGAGCCACAGCGAGAGGCCGTCGTACCCCGACCAGTCTGCGCCCTCGGCCACCAGCAGAGCACCGGGCCAGCTCTCCTCGGCGTCGATGGTCGGCGCGAACCTCAGTGACTGCTTGCCACCGTGCGCGACTTCCTGCGACCACCCAACCGTATCCTCAGGCCACCAGCGGCGCGGTGTGCTCGTCTCCATGTCGTCCAGCAGCTTCGTGGCGCCGGTCTTCGAGTTCAGCAGCGCCACATCATCCAGGAGGAACACCGGCCGCTCGCCCGTACCCCATTCGCGCTCGGAGATGTAGAGCTTCAGGAACTTCACCTGCCGCCGGCGATCCTCCGGCCCGCCGATCGATAGGGCATGCTCCTCCATCCAGAAGGCCGGCACACTCAGCGTCTTGCCGCTGGGCGCGGTGAACTGCGCGACAACGTCGATCTGCCCGGGATCGTAGGGGTTGGTCCACTCGCCCGTCGCATTGACCCTCAGCTCGAACTTGTCGAAGCGCGGAACCTCCGTGCGGTCCGGCTGAACGGAGCGGATGGTGACTTGCGCGAACCCCGCCGGGGAGGTAACGCTGAGAAGAAGGCACAGGAGCGGGATGTGACCCATGGGGGAAGACCTCGCGCGGCGTCAGTCGAGGGCGGCGAGCAGCTTGGTCAGCCTCTCCGACATCGGCACAGGCGGCGCGGTGATCGAGGTTGGCTCAGGCTCTACCGTCAGCTGCACGAAGGCGGGGCCTTCCGCGCGCAACAGTCCGGGGAGCGCCTCGGCCCACTCGCCCAGCTGGCTGAAGCGATGGGTGATCGGCCAGCGGGCCGCGAGCGCCATGGAGGCGAAGTCGACCTGTCCGGCGCCCGGCGTGGGCTGCCCGCCCGTGACCGCGTACATGCCGTTGTCGAAGACCACGAGCACCAGATTCGGCGGCGCCTGCTCGCCGATAGTGACCAGGCTCCCCAGGCTCATGAGCATGGACCCGTCGCCATTGAGCACGACCACGCGCAGGTCCGGCCGCGCGAGCGCGAGCCCCAGCCCGAGCGAGGGCGCGCCGCCCATCGTGCTGGGCACGTAGATGAGATCGCGTGGATGGTCTGAGTACGCGGGCCAGCGCACCGCCGAGGTCATCGAGGCAATGACGACCTCGGCGGTCCGGTGCTCCGCCAGGGCCGCCAGGCATTCGTCCGTGCGCATCAGTCTACTCCGCTACGATGACCGCCGCCGCAGACCCGCTCCCTTGCGACCGCGCGTACAGCTCGCCGATGACGGCCGGATCGCCACCCGGCTCGAGCGCGATATACTCCAGCTCCCAGGCCCCCAGCACGGCCTGCAGGTGCTTCGCGGCCGAGTCCTTGCTTCGGCCTTCGAGGAACGCGGTACGGTTGCGGTGCCCGATGAGCAGGAACAGCGGCAGCCCGAGGTCCTTCGCGACATTGCGGAAGGCGTCTCCGGCCTCGAAGAACCCCGTGCACTGGATGACGACCGCGGGCCGCGCCCCGCCCAGCATCAACCCGGCGGCGATCGCGATGGCTTCGCCTTCGCGGCACGCGCGGACGAGGCGGATCGAGGGGTCGAGATGCGCTTCGAGCCCCCCCATCTCACTGTCGGGAATCCACACCATGTGCGTGATCCCGCAGGCCTGCAGTTGAGCCGCGATCCCGGCAAGGTCGATGGTCGGCATGGTCCAGACCCTTCCCGGCCAAGGGCATCAGCCCCTCCTTGGCGAACTGACCCCCACTGACCGTAACGACGAAGGGGAGCGAGACCGATGAGAGTAGCAGTGGATGGCGTGTACTTCGGAGGCGGGCGGGCCGCCGAAGAGTTCGTGGCGCTGGCGGCTGAGTCGGGCGCCGACGCGGTCAACTGGCCGCTAAGACCGGGCTATGCCGATCCCGGCGACCCGGACTCATGGGAGCAGTGCGCTGCTCTGCTGGGCGAGGCGGCGCTCGACGTGGTCAGCCTCGCGGCCTCTGGCCAGAACAGTGCCCTCGCGGGAGAAGGGGCCGCCTTCCATGCCGAGATCACACAGGGCGTGAAGGCGGCGCAGGTCCTGGACTGCGACCTGGTCGATTGCTGGCCGCGCATGGGCGAGGGCGCCACCAAGCCCGATAGCCAGCGCATCCTGAGGGCCAACATCGAGGCGGTCGCCGATCTGCTCGTGACAAACGGCATGGTCATATCGTTCGAGTTCGAGCCCGACACCACCATCGAGCGGTACGCCGAGGCCCTCGAGTTCCTGGCCCCACTGCCGACCGTCGCGCGTCTGACCGCCGATACGTACCACATCAACCGCGCGGGCGATGACTTGGTGGCCTCGGCCAAGGCGATGGCCGGGCGCTTCGGCATCCTGCACATCTCCGGCAGCCATCGCGGCGAGCCCGGCTCGGAGGGCGACACCTGCGACCACGAGGGCTTCGTACGCGCGGCCCGCGAGGTCGGCTACGTCGGGGATCTCGTCCTGCAGTACGCGCCGCCGCCGGACACGCTCGACAGCCTCAAGCGCGCGGTTGCACTCTGTCAGAGGATCATCGAGCGGACGGGCTAGGGGGCCGGGGGCAGCAGGGCGTTCAGGTCGTCTTGGGTGAGGGTCTCGATGCGGAGCACCTTCTCCCGCGACCTCTCGCCCGAGGCAAGCGTGACGTCCGTGGGCCGCACCCCGAGCTGCTGACTCACGAAACGCAACAGGAGCTTGTTGGCAGCGCCCTCGACGGGGGGCGCCGTCAGGCGCACGACGAGGGCGCCCTCCCGCCAGCCGGAGATCTCGTTCCTCCTGGCGCGGGGGATCACGCGCACCTTCAGGGTCGCTGCCATCGGGTCTCACATGCGCAGCAGGAGCGCGGTCGCCAGGATCGCGGCGTTGTACCCCACGTGTAGCACGATGCTCGGCAAGAGCGACCGCGTCAACAGGTAGGTGTACGCGCTCACCAGGCCCAGGCAGAAGAGCGACAGGAACGCCTGCGGCTCCCACGCGAGGTGCGCCCCCGCGAACAAGAGGGCACTCAGGGCGGCGGCGGCCAACGGCCGTAGGCGATCGAGCAGCGCCCCGAAGATGAACCCGCGGAAGAGGATCTCCTCAGCCAGCGGCGCCAGTACGAGCATCAGCAGGCCATCCGCGGCCAGGCTCGCGCCGCTTGCGCTCGGGAGCGCCCGGGCCCCGACGGCGCCTGCCGCCACACCGGGAAGCGTCATCTGCAGGAAGGCCAACAACGCGTCACGCAGGACCAGGCCCGCTACCAGCGCGATCCCCAGGGCGACCAGGCCCTGGAGCACGTGGCGGAGCGTTCCCTTCGACTCGAGGCCCAGCGCCCGTCGCCATCTGAGCGGACTCCTCGCTGCGCGGGCGATGGCGAGGGTAAGGGGCGGAGCCATGGCGAGGACCGCGTGGCCGAGGCGCAGCCCTGCTTCAGCCGGCGAGTTCGGCGGGACGGCGCCACCGAGAGTGTCGCGGATCACCTGGCCTACTGCGTTGCAGACGGCGGCCAGGGCCGCCACCTCCAGCACGTCCACCCACCGCAGCGGGGGCAGCTTCACCGGCCACGGCACCGGGCGCCGGCCTCGTGCGAGCAACGCCCCCAGTACCCAGATCAACGCAGCCACTAGCGCGATTGCCGTGACCAGCACGCCGGTCCCCCCTACCGCACAGGCGGCGAACCCGAACCGCCGGATGTTGGCTTGCGCCTCAGCCTCGTAGTGCGCGGCCAGAGGCGGAACGCCGACGCGTCGGGACAGCTCGGCCATCGACCACAGCGCCAGCCAGCGCGGCTGCGCAAGCAGGGCTTCCCGCAGCCGGGCAACGTCCTTCGCCTTGATGGGGTCCCGGGAGTACACAGCCAGGAGGGCCCAGTAGACCTGGTCGGCCCCCTCGTCCCGCGTCAGAGCCTTTGTCAGCATCTCCCGCGCCTGTCTGACGTACCCGCGGCGCGCGTAGATGACCCCCAGCCGGTGGCACGCCCCCGGGCTCGGCTCAGGGCGCAGGGCCAACCTCTCGTACTCGGCGACGGCCGATTCCTCCCAGGCCGACGGCCGCCGTACCCCCACGACGCCGGAGCGAACCGCGAGGTCCTCAGCGAACAGGGCGAAGCGATAGCGTAAGTCTGCGCTGAGCACCTCGTCCTCGGCGCGGTCGAGGGACGACGGCACGAGCGGCGCCGCGCGGCGTTCGCTCACCCGCAGGAGACCGACCGTCGCACCCACCAGTGCCGCGATCAGGGCGATGCGAAACCGAGGCAGACGCGCGCGTTGCGTGGAAAGAGGATCAGCCAAACTCGGCCTCGGACGTTGCTCGATCTCGCGCGTTCTGAGAGGGCGCCGAACGTCGCCCGGGACGGATGGGACTACCCGGTCCCGACGCGGGTCCGCGTTCGTCGCCGCGCACAGTTCAGAACAGGCGGCCTGGGCCGGCGACGACCATGATGATAATCCCTCTGACGACTTGTAGCAAGAGGAGCAGTACGAGCGGCGAGAAGTCCAGAGGCGTGCCCTTCATGAGGCCGGACAGTGCCTTCCGGATGGGGATGAGTAGAGGCTCGGTGGCAGCGTAGATGAAGTTCCACAGGGGGGTCAAGGGGGAACCCACCGCGGGGCTCCGTATCCAGGACAGGAGGACCCGGGCGATCACGACGAGCCCGTAGACCCAGAAGACCAAGTTGATGATCGACACAAGTGCGCCAACACCGGTACCCACGCCTGCTGGCCTCCTCCTAGCCTGGTCG
>VGFC01000093.1 GCA_016869045.1 Armatimonadota bacterium | reverse complement strand
CCGAGCCTTCTTGACCGCCTGCCAGAAGACCGGAACCATGATGGCGATCAGGATCAGAATGATGGCGATCACCACGAGGAGTTCGGTCAGCGTGTAGCCCACATGCCGCCTGGCCCGCTCCATTGTAGCACCCCCTCGGGCCGTTTCCCCTACTGACGTCCGGCCCGTGCGCCGGCCTCGGCACGAGCCCCGAGGATTCCCTCCACTCGGAGGCGAACCGCCCCTGCAGCAGCATCCTGGAGACATGAAAGGCGGGACACACATGGGCCGTATCAAGCAGTCGCTTTCCTGGTGGTGTTTCGCGCGACAGGGCATCGACCCGGTGCAGCTCATCAGCGAGGCCGCGCGCATCGGCTACGCCTCGATGGAGATGGGACCGGAAGAGCACTGGCCGGTCATCGACGAAGTCGGGATGCAGGTGGCCGTCATCGGCGGGCACGGCACGCTCGTCGATGGCCTCAACAAGCGCTCGAACCACGACCGCATCGAGGCGGAGATCAAGGCGAACATCGAGAAGGCCGTCGCCAACAAGATCCCGGGCCTGATCTGCTTCAGCGGGAACCGCGAGGGCCTGCCCGACGACGAAGGGGCCAAGATCTGCGCCGAGGGCCTCAAGCGCGTGGCGAAGGCCGCCGAGGACGCGGGGATCACCTTGTGCGTGGAGTTGCTGAACAGCAAGGTCGATCACAAGGACTACCAGTGCGACCGCACGCCGTGGGGCGTCGAGGTCTGCAAGCTGGTCGGCTCGCCGAACGTGAAGCTGCTCTACGACATCTACCACATGCAAATCATGGAAGGCGACCTCATCCGCACCATCCGCGACTACGGCGAGTACATCGGCCACTACCACACCGCCGGCAACCCGGGCCGCAACGACATGGACGACACGCAGGAGATCTACTACCCGGCCGTCGCGCGGGCCATCGCCGACTCGGGCTACGAGGGCTTCGTCGGGCACGAGTTCATCCCGAAGGGCGAGGTCTTCGAAGCCATCCGCGCGGCGTATGAGACGTTCGACGTGTGAGAATCTGGAACCACGAAGACCACGAAGAAGGCACGAAGAGGCACAAAGGCGGCAGCCATAGCCAGCGATGTTCTTCGTGCATCTTCGTGCCTTCTCCGCGGTCTTCGTGGTTAGGCGATCTTGCCGGCCATGGCCACACCTGCTGCTACACCGACGACCGTGACGATCGTGATCCCCGTGCTCAACGAGGCGGAGAGCCTGCCTCAGTTGGCCGAGGAGATCAAGGAGGTCGCTTCCGGGCAGGGCTGGGACCTCGAGGTCATCCTCGTGGATGATGGGAGCACGGACGCGACCTGGGAGGTCATCGGCCGGCTCTCCCATCAGGATGCGCGCTTCTCGGGGATTCGCTTCCGGCGGAACTTCGGCAAGGCGGCGGGCCTCGCGGCGGGCTTCGCACGGGCGCGGGGCGAGGTCGTGGTGACCATGGATGGGGACCTCCAGGACGATCCCCGCGAGGTCCCCAAGCTGCTCGCGCTCTTGGGCGAGGGCTACGGCACCGTCAGCGGTTGGAAGCGCACGCGGCGCGATCCGTGGCACAAGGTCTGGCCCAGCCGCATCTTCAACCTCATGGTCGGCTGGTTGACCGGAGTGAAGCTCCACGACGTGAACTGCGGCCTGAAGGCCTACCAGCGCGAGGCGGTGGAGGAAGTCGCGCTCTACGGGGAGCTGCACCGCTTCATCCCGGTACTCGCTCATGCAAAGGGCTTCCGACCGGGGGAGGTGGAGGTCAACCACCGACCCCGCGCGCACGGACGGAGCAAGTTCGGGGCCACGCGTTTCCTGCGCGGGCTGCTGGACCTGCTCACGGTGAAGTTCCTCACGGGGTATGGGACGCGCCCGCTGCACTTGTTCGGCGGGCTGGGACTGCTGTCGTTCGGCGTGGGCATGGTGGGCGTCATCTACCTGGCGGTCCTGTGGCTCATGGGCCACGGCCCGATCGGTACTCGGCCACTGCTCAGCTACTCGGTGATGGCCGTCTTGCTCGGCGGGCAGTTGCTGGCGCTCGGCTTCATCGGCGAGCTGCTGACCGCCTACCACATCCGACGCGACCCGCCCTACAGCATCAGCGAGGTCGCGCCGCGCCGGGCTGCGACTCCGACCGGCGGCTCGTTGCCGCCCGTGTAACCAGGCTGCCCGTGCCACGAGCATGGAGTAGACGATGGACTCAGAGACCCCCAGCGAGGCGCCGCGCAAGGCCCCTGGCTTCGACGCATTCTGCTGGCTGCTCGCCCTTGCGACTGGCGCGCTCGTCTTCGGCGTCATGCTGCGGACGAGCTCGAACCTCTGCCCGAACGACAACTCCCGTTGGGACACGGTCTGGAGCCTCGTCGAGAAGGGCACCTACATCATCGACGGTTGCCCGTGGCCTACCATCGACATGGTCCGCCGCGACGGGCACGACTACTCCAGCAAGCCGCCCCTGCTGCCCACGATGGCTGCCGGGCAGTACTGGCTCCTCAAGAAGCTGACGAAGTGGACGATCAAGGACCAGACCGACCTCGTCTGCCGCACGATCATGTTCACCTGGAACGTGATCCCGCTCGTCGTCCTGATCGGCCTCACCGGGCAGCTCATCGCCCGCTACGCGACGAGCAGTTGGTGGCGGGTCTACTGGACCCTCGCCGCCGCCCTCGGTACGTATGTCACGGGCTACTCCATCACGTTCAACGACCACTCTGTCGGCGCGTGGAGCGCAGGTTTCGCGCTCTACGGCGCGGTGCGCGTGCTGTACTGCGGCGACCGGCGCTGGTGGGTCTACCTGCTGACCGGCGTATTCGCCGCCTTCACCGTCGCCAACCAGCTCCCCGCCGCGTTCTTCGCGGTCGTGCTGTTCGTCTGGTTGGTGGTGAAGCAACCGAAGGGCACACTGCTGTTCGGCCTGCCGGGCGCGCTGCTCGTCATCGGGGCCTTCCTGCTCACGCTCAAGATCTCCACCGGCGGGTTCATCCCTTACTACCTCTTCAAGCAAACGCAGTTGTACCAGTACGAGGGCAGCTATTGGGCGAACCCCGTGGGCATCGATGCGCTCCATGAGGCCAAGCCGATCTACCTGTTCAACCTGCTGCTCGGCCACCACGGCTTCCTCAGCCTGTCGCCGGTCTTCATCCTGATGGTGGTGAGCTTCGTCTTCGCGCTGAGGGACGCACGCGCCGAGGTGCGCCACCTGACGTGGTTCACGCTCGCAGTCCTCGTGTTCACCGTGGTGCTGAACACGCTGACCACGAACAACTACGGCGGCGTCTGCCAGGGCTTCCGGTATCTCATCTGGCCGGTTCCTCTGTTCATCATGGCGAGCAGCCTGACCGCCGACGCGTACGGCCGGCCCAAGTGGGTCCGCGTCCTTGCCGTGCTGTTCCTCTGCGCCTCCGTCATCACCGCCGCCAGCTGCCTCGACAACCCCTGGAGCGAGTCGTGGGCCGAACAGCTCTGCAAGAAGCACGACTGGCTCTGGGCGACGTACTGACGGCGCGTGACCGGTGAGGTGGTTCGAAAACGGGGGACTGACGACGAAACCCGGCCTCATCGGGTTTCGTTGTCTGTCCCCGAAGTTGCCGTCTGCGTTCCGGAATGGCGCCGAAGCCAGCTCTTCGACCTACCCCTCGGGGGTGATCCCATGCGCTTCCTCCTACCCGGCGTGCCCTTCGCCATGCTGTGCATCGTCGCGTCAGCCCACGCTGCCCTGCCGCTGATCCCTCAGCCTCAGGAGATCGAGGAGCGGCCGGGCGCCTTCACCCTCGCCAACGAGACGGGCGTCTCGGCTTCTCCCGCCGACGACCCCGACCTGCGTTTCGCGGTGGACATGGCCGCCGAGGAGCTGAAGTGCAAGCGCGCGGCAGATGGCAAGATCCTCGTCGGTCTGCCCGCCAAGAGCGAGAGGTTCGCCGCGATCTGCCGCGAGGCCGATTGCCTGCCGGACGAGGCCTTGGGCGATCAGGGGTATGTGCTGCTCGTGACGCCCGAGCGCGTCATCATCGCCGCGAATGCAGGCGCGGGCGCGTTCTACGGCGTGCAGACACTGCTACAGCTCGCGCAGATCGGCGGCGGGAACCGCGTCCCCTGCGTCCGCATCCGCGACTGGCCGGTGCTGAAGTGGCGTGGAGTGCTGACCGACCAGAGCCGCCAGGCGGTGCCCAAGGTCGAGACGTACAAGCGGATGATCCGCGAGCTGTCGCGCTACAAGATCAACTTCGTCTCGATGCACCTGGAGCACACCTTCGTCGTGGAGAAGCACCCCGTCATCAGCGCGGGCACGGGCGCGCTCACCGCAGCCGAGACCCGCGAGATCTGCGACTACGCGCGCCAGTACCACTGCCTCTTCTTCCCCTCCTTCGAGGCCTTCGGACACCAGTCGCACATCTTCAAGCACCCCGAGTACGCCGACCTAGCCGAGAGCGACTGGAAGTACTCCTTCGCGCCGACCGTCGAGGGGACGTACGAGCTGCTGGCCGACATGTTCGACGAGATGTGCCCGGCCTTCACGGGGACGGACTTCTTCAACGCGGGGAGCGATGAGGTCGGCGACCTCGGCGCGGGCAAGAGCAAGGAGCTGGCCGACCGGATCGGCAAGGCCGCCCTCTACGCCCAACACATGAACCGCGTGCACGACCTGCTGAAGGCGCGCGGCAAGCGGATGATGATGTGGGGCGACATGCTGCTGCAGCATCCGGAGGCGATGGACCTCATCCCGAAAGACACCATCATCATGGACTGGCACTACGGGCCGGCCCATGACTACCCCTCGATCACGCAGTTCCGCGAGAAGGGCTTCGAGGTATTCGTCGTCCCCGCCTTGTCGAGCTGGTGTCGGTTCTTCCCCGACTACGACCTCGCGCTGGAGAACATGGAGTGGCTCATCCGGCGCGGCCGCGAGCAGGGCGCCATCGGCTCGATGACCTGCAACTGGGGCGACGACGGCAACGAGAACCTCATCGCGAACTGCTACTACGGGTGGCTGTTCAGCGGCGAGTGCTCCTGGGGCGCACAGAAGGAGGCCATCGACCGCGACCTCTTCGACCGCAGCTTCTGTCGGCAGTTCTTCGGCACCGATTCGGCGGCCCCCGCCCAGGCGACCCACCTCCTGACGCAGGCGAACCAGGCGATCAGCCGCGACACGTATGCCAACCAGCGGTTCTTCCATGGTGACCCGTTCAACGGGCAGTTCCGCAAGTCGTGGCCCAAACCGGCGCAGTGGGAGAAGCTCCGGCAACTCGCCGCCGAGGCGCAGCGCTTGGTCCTGGAGGAGCCCGCCGCGCCGCGCAACGCCGATGTGCTCCAGGCCATGGACTATGAGGCGAGGCGCAACCTGTTCGTCGCCGACAAGGCTGAGGGGATGGAGGGCGCCCGAACGACGTACCAACAGGCAGCGGCAATGGCGCCGGCAGATGCCGCGCTGCAGGCCGCGCGCGAGGCGTCAGGGATGTTGGCGAAGCTGCGGGACATGCTCGCCGCCCAGCGAGACGAGTTCGTGCTCCGTTGGGATGCAGAGAACCGCCCCGAGGGCATCGACTACAACCTGCGGCGCTTCGACGCGCAGCTCGCCGCCTTTGACACGCACATCGCTGGGCTCAACGACGCCATCGCCAAGGGCACGTTACCCGACCCGCGCGCCCTCGACCTGGACGACCGCCGGTTGACCCGCGCCTTGAGGCCCGAGGTCGCGGCGGCGCCGAACTCCGAGGCCCCCTGGCAGGTCTCCCACGCGCAGACGCGCTTCGCGATCCAGGTGGGCGCCGGCAAACATGATCGCACCAACGCTCCTGTCCTGGTGAACCTGCCATCGAGAGCGCTCGACGGGCAGCCTCCCGGCATGCACCCCGAGTTGACGCTCAACAACCAGCCCGTGCCGTCCCAGCTCATACCGGAGAGCGACACCTCGCCCGCGCGCCTGGCCTTCGTCCTCCCCGGCACGCTCAAAGCGGGTGAGACGGTCGGTGGCGAGCTGTACCTCGACCTCCACGAGATCGGCCTGGCGCCGGAGTCCGCCGAACAGATCACTGCGAAGCCGGTGGACGGCGGCGTCCTCGTGCGCACAGCGATCTACGAGGCGCTCGTCGGGCCTGAGGGAGCGCACGTCTTCACCTGGAAGCTCGCGAAGCTCGGCGACCTCGACATCACGCAGCCCGGCGAGAGCGGCTGGGCCGGTTGGTTCGATGACCCGCTGGTGCGCACCGACCCGTTCAAGCTCACACTGGTGACCAACGGGCCGGTGGTGGCGATCATCCGGGCTGAGATGGACGGCGGCTACGCGAAGGACTTCTACTTCTGGGCCGAGTTGCCGTACGCCGAGTCGATCTACAGCGATGCGGCGGGCATGAGCTGGGCCTTCGACTCGACGGCGAACTTCGCGGCTGATTCGCCGATGCCCGGGACGGCGCATCTCAGCAACGGCTTCAGCGGACCCGTCCCGGCGAGCACGGAGCAGCGCCAGGTGCCGGAGGGCGGGGCGCAGGCGTGGTGGTGCTGCAAGACGCGCGCGGACGGGCTGACGTTGGGCCTCATCACGCCGCTGGAGCAGACGCACATGAAGGTCGGGCCCGGCGGCGGCTGGGGCGGAGTCGGAATCGAGGGCTCGAACCCGTGCCAGTACTTCGTGGTCTACTGCGACGTGGACCTGCGCGGCCCGGCGGCGGTCGAGGAGGTCTATCACACGCTCGCCCGCGACGATCCGATGACCGTCACCTTCGGCAAGCCGGAGACGCCCCCGTGAGCCGCGAGATCATCGACCTCTCGTTGCCGATCACCGATGGCGTGGCCACCTTGCCGGGGGATGTGCCGGTGCGGCTGTGGGTCCACGACGAACTCACCCGCGTCGGCGGTATTCAGCTTGGCACCCATGCCGGCACGCACCTGGATGCACCCTTCCACTGGTTCGGCGGTGGGGCGACGGTGGACCGCGTTCCGCTCCAGCGCCTCGTCGGCCCGGCGCGGGTGATCGACCTGAGGGGGCGCAGCATTGAGGTCACGCTCCAGGAACTGGTGGCGGCCTGTGGGCCAACGGAGCCCGGGGAGCGCCTCCTGCTGCTCACCGGCTGGCGAGGGGAAGTCACGGATCAGGACTACCCGCACCTATCGCGCGAGGCGGCGGAGTGGCTGGTGGAGCAGCGCCCGGCGCTGGTCAGCATCGATACCCCTTCGGTCGATGGCCCACACTCGGGCTGCGCACACGGTGTGCTGCTCGATGCCGAGGTGCCGATCATCGAGTTGTTGACCAACCTCGACCGCGTTGTCGGGCGCCCGTTCGACCTCGTCGCCCTGCCGCTGGCGGTTGTCGGCATGGACGGCGCGCCGGTCAGGGCGATTGCGGTGACCGCACTACCTGCCTGAGGGAGGAGCAACCAGGATGGAACGTGATCTCGTGTTGGGGCACGCGTTCGCACTGACGGGACTTGCCCTCCTCGTGACGTGCCAGTCGTGCCACGCCCAGGCGGACTCAGACCTCTTCCCCTTCACGATTCCCTGGGACGACTCCGCGCCCAGCGTCGCCAACGTGAGCGATTGGAACGAGAAGCCCGCCGGGAAGGACGGCTTCATCGCGGTTCGTGACGGGCACTTCGTGGACGGCAAGGGTCAGCGGATTCGCTTCCTGGGAACGAACCTGTGCTTCGCCGCGGCGTTCCCTCCGCACGATGTGGCGGAGAAGGTCGCGAAGCGGATGGCGAAGTTCGGCATCAACATCGTGCGCTTCCACCACATGGACAGCAACCCGTTCCCGCGTGGCATCCTCGATGGGAGCCAGCCCGACAAGCAGCACCTCTCCGCCGAGGCTCTCGATCGGCTGGACTATCTCATCTCCCAACTCAAGGCGAACGGCATCTACGCCAACCTGAACCTGCACGTCTCGCGGAAGCTCACTGAAGCCGACGGAATCCAGGACGCGGACAAGATGCCGCAGATGGATAAGGGCGTGGATAACCTCCATCCGCGGATGATTGAGCTGCAGAAGCAGTACGCGCGGGACCTGCTGACTCACGTCAATCGGTACACGGGCAAGGCCTACGCGGAGGAGCCTTGCGTGGCGGCAATCGAGATCAACAACGAGAACTCGCTCACCAGCAGCTGGCGCGGCGGGACCATCGACGGGCTGCCCGACTACTTGCAGAAGCTCCTCGACGACCGCTGGCAGGCTTGGCTGAAGGTGAAGTACGCCAGCACGGAGGCGATCCGCAGGGCGTGGGGTGAGGGGGCCGAGCCGCTGTCGGACGGGGATCTCCTCAAGAACGGCGACTTCGCTGCCGGGAAGGACGGCTGGACGCTGCAGGTCAGCCAGTCGGCGCAGGCCGACCTGACCTTCGCGAACGAGGGGCCTGAGGGAAAGCCCGCCGCGAAGATCGACGTGAAGACGATCTCCGAGACCTCCTGGCACGTGCAGCTGTTCCAGGCAGGCCTTGCCTTCGAGAAGGACCGCGCCTACACGCTCGTCTTCTGGGCGAAGGCAGTTCCGGACCGCACGGTGGGGGTCAACGCCTTCCGCGCGCGCGAGCCCTGGGGCGTGCTGGGCTTCAGCGACAGCGTGAAGCTCGGCGCGGAGTGGAAGCGGCTCGAGTTCACCTTCCGCGCCTCCGAGAGCGAGCAGCAGGCCCGGATCACGTTCAGCGGCCTGGCCTCGCAGACCGGCGCGTTGTGGGTTGCCGGGGTCTCGCTGAAGGAGGGCGGCATCGGCGGATTGCCGCCGGAGGAAACGCTGGAGCAGGCCACCATCAGCCGCCCGCGTCACGGTGACATCACCGGCCGCAGCCGGCCGTGCGGGCGAGACTACGTGGCCTTCCTGCTCGACCTGGAGACGGAATACTGGACCGGGATACACGATTACCTGAAGCGGGACCTCGGCGTGAAGCAGCCGATCACAGGTACGCAGATGGGCTACACACCGCCGCAGACGCACTCCGCGATGGAGTACATCGACGCTCATGCCTACTGGCACCACCCGTGGTTCCCGGGCCGGCCGTGGGACCCCAACGACTGGTGGGTGACGAACACGCCGATGACGGACTCGGCAGGCGGCCAGCTCACGGGCCTGGCGAACCGGCGGGTCGCCGGCAAGCCGTACACGGTCAGCGAGTACAACCACCCGGCGCCGAACACGTACGGGTCGGAGGCTTTCATCCTGCTCGCGGCCTACGGGGGCCTGCAAGACTGGGATGGCATCTACCAGTTCGCCTACAACCACAGTGACCAGTGGGAGGTCCACAAGATCTCGAGCTTCTTCGACCTGAAGTCCCACATCACCCAACTGGTGACGCTGCCTGCGGCGGCGGCGCTCTTCCGGCGCGGCGATGTGGAGGCAGCGAGGGAGCTGACCACGGCCTGCACGTCCCCGGAGACGATCATCGACCGCGGCGTGCTGAACCCGGCGGTCGGCGGCTTCGTGACCGCGTACGGCGTCGATGATCGCACCTCGCTGAGCCATCGTGTTGCGGTCTCCGTTGGCGATGGAGCAACCCGCGTGCAGGGCCCGACGCAGCCCGTTGGCCCCGAGGCCGGTATCTACGCCTCGGACACGCGGCAACTGCTCTGGCGGTACACCCAACGCGGCACGGGGAAGGTCGTGATCGACGCGGCGCGGTCGAAGGCCCTCGTCGGCGCCGTGACCGGGGCGACGCACAAGCTGGGGGATGTCACGATAGCCGTCGGAGCGACCCGCCAGAACTGGGCGGCGGTGACGGTGACGGCGATGGACGGCAAGGACTTCGGCTCGCCCGGACGTCTGCTGGTGACCGCGACCGGCTACTTCGAGAACCCGGGCTGGGGCTGGGAGACCCAGGGCGACCGCGTGACCGTGAGAAGCAAGTGGGGCGACGAACCCTCGATGGCCGAGGGCATCCCGGCCACCATCACGCTCCCGGTAGCGGCGTCGAAGGTCAAGGCGTATGCGCTCGACGGGAGCGGGCAACGAGGCGCCGAGTTGGCGGTGTCGGGCGGCGACCAAGCCGTTGTCGAGATCGGCCCCGCATGCAAGACGCTCTGGTACGAGGTCGCTATCCGGTAGCGGGCGTTCAGACCGGAGGGCGTCGATTGTGACGACCGTCACTGTCCGCGGAGGCCGTGGCAGGAAACCTCTACAGGCGGTAGGAGGTCACTATCAGTGTGCCGGACCGCAATACTCCCCCTGCCGCTCACGGACGGGCCCTGACAGCGCCTAGGCGGATGTGGTCCGGCACAGGCCTTTACCCTCTCCTCCCCTGAGAAGTTCTTCCGGTTGGCAGCAGGTGACGGGCCGGGCGCCGCCGAAGTCGCTCGGCGGGAAGTCGACGGACTCGCAGCACTCCCGGGAGTGCGGGCGAAGGGGCGCTGCGGAAAGGGAACAGCGGAGGGGGCACCGACGTTGAGCAGAGGCAAGAGCAGCTGGTGTTGGTCTGGAGATTGTCATCGGAGCGCGCGACGGCCATACGGACCTTTGACGAGGCGCAAGCTGGGACGAGCCCCCGAGTCGTCTGCTCCTGGTATGGCCGTTGCAGACGTGGTTCGGTAGCGAGGCGCTTCGCGTGCGGCTAACGTTACCTTTTCGTTACACTGGACGATGGCTCGCTCGCGACGCGCAGGAAGGTGATCGGGTGGCGCCGACGAAGTGGCGGGAACCAAGTGTCCGGCGACATTGCGGACACCCCCGACGTCGCCGGCGGCTATGATGCCGCATCGATTCGTGGCCTGCACGCTGACCTGGCAGCGCAGGCCCCCATCATGGGAGGAGGCTCAAAGTGTCACGTCCCACAGTCCTATACATCGAGGATGAAGAGGCGGCATGTCGGCAAGTTCAGGACACGTTGGACAAGGAGGGGTTTGAGGTCATTTGCGCCTCGACCGGGAAGGACGGGGTCGACGAGGCCATACGTCTCAAGCCGGACCTGATCCTCTTGGACTTGATCCTACCGGAGATCGACGGGCTTGAGGTCTGTCGTCGCCTCCGGGGCGAACTCAACACGCCGATCATCATGGTTACGGTGAAGGGCGAGGAAGTGGACCGGGTGGTCGGCCTGGAGATCGGGGCTGATGATTACATAGCCAAGCCCTTCAGCCCGCGGGAGTTGGTGGCACGCGCTCGCGCGATGCTGCGTCGGTCGGTGCTCATCAAGGAGGCGGCGGAACGCCAGAAGACGCTGAGCTTCACAGCGCTGGAGGTCGATCTGCCCACTCGCACGGTGAAGGTGGATGGGGAGTCCGTGCACCTGACTCCCAAGGAGTTCGATCTGCTTTACCACCTCGCCTCGCAGCCGCGTCACGTCTATTCGCGGGAGCAGATCCTGGAGCAGGTCTGGGGCTACCACACGCGCGGCGGCGACTTGCGCACCGTGGACACGCACATCAAGCGTCTGCGCAAGAAGCTGCAGGAAGGCCGCGGCGACCACACGTGGAGCCTGGCTACGGTGTGGGGTGTCGGCTACAAGTTCGACATCGCCCCCTAAGAGGGTGTTTGAGAGGCACGGCATTGGGCGTGATGAATCACGCCCCTACACTCGGGCACGATGAATCGTGCCCCTACATGACGGCGATGTACGGTCGTTTGTGATGTAGGGGCGCGATTCATCGCGCCCAATCGTGTAGAGGCGCCATTCATGGCGCCCAGCCGCTCTTCTCGTACACGCTCCAGGCACCCTCGCCTGCGTAGTGCGGGCGCTCAGCGGAAGACCAGTCCGGTGCGGGGCAGCCCCCAACTACCCCGCATCGGGTCTGCGCACGATCTGCCGTTCCCACGCTCAGATCCGCACTGGTGGCGACCTCAGCGGCTCCTCCATGATCCGCGCGTACACCTGAACGGCACTGCGGACCTCGGCAACCTCCACCCACTCGTTGGCCGTGTGGGCCTGCGCGATGTCGCCCGGCCCGACGACGACCGACGGCATCCCGACCGCAGCGAACTTGCTTGCATCAGTGCCGTAGTGCACCGCGATCGCCTCCGCCGGAACCACAGCCTGAGCTGCGGCGAGGACCGCCTGCGGCCACGGCGCGTCAGCGGGCGTCTCCATCGGGGAATCGCGCAGGATCTCGACCACCTCCACCCCTTCCACGCCATGGCGTCGCAGGAGTTCGGGGATCGACCCCGCGACCGCCTCCAGGTCCTCCCCGGGCAGCACCCGGCGATCTACGGTGATGCTGCAGCGATCGGGCACGGTGTTGACCGTCTGCCCGCCCTCGATGGTCCCAACGTTCAGCGTCCGTGGTCCGAGACGAGGGTGAGGCGGAGCCGCCAGGAGTTCGGCCGCGTGCCGCTCCAGCACGTTGACCGTCCGCGCCATCTTGTAGATGGCGTTCTCGCCCTCCCAGGGCGTCGCCGAGTGCGCTGACCGGCCGTGCGCCGTCAGCCGCCAGCGCGCGGCGCCCTTGTGCGTCGTCACCACGTTCAGCCGCGTCGGCTCGCCGACGAGCGCGTACCCGGCGCGGAAACCGGATCGCACCAGATGCGCCGCCCCGCCGAAAGTGTACTCCTCATCCACGGCAGCGCACAGCCATACATCGGCAGCCGGTCCGCCACGCCGCGCCTCCACCAACGCGACCAGCATCGCAGCGAGGGACGCCTTGGCGTCGCACGACCCGCGGCCGTAGAGCCTGCCATCGCGCTGAACGGGGTCGAAGGGCGCGATCTCCATGTTCTCCACCGGGACGGTGTCCATGTGGGCCTCAAAGAGGACCGAGCCCTCGCTCCTTCGGCCTGCGACGTGGGCGATGATGTTCTGCCGGCCGGGCAAGACCGTCTGGCGCTCCAGGTCGATCCCATGTCGCGCCAGGAACTGCGCAACGTATCCGGCGACTCGGGCCTCGCCGAACTCCGGCCCCTCGGCAGCCGAACCCATGGGGTTCACGCTGGGGATCGCCACCAGGTCGGCCAGGACGTCGATGACATCGGGCATCGCGCACACTCTCCCGCGGGCAGCGGGCGCTGTGCTCGTAGTGCGCCCTCGGGCGCAGGCTCTCCTCTTCGCGGCTGGGGGTGCGCTCTTGGGGTCGAGGCCGACGGCAAGCCGTCAAACGGGGACCAGACGATCCGCGTTGCGCAGGCGCTTGTTCTCGTACATGGCGGAGTCGGCGCGACGCAGGAGTTCGTCGATCGAGCAGGGGTGCGCGGGGTCATAGGTCGCGACCCCGACACTGATCGCCAGTCGGAACCGCCGACCCTTCTTCTCGTGGAGCTCCTCGAGGTTCCGCTCCAGTCGCGCGATGAGGGCCTCCGCCTTGTCCGCGGGACAGTCGGCCATCAGCACGACGAATTCGTCGCCCCCCAGGCGGCCGACGACGTCGGAGTCCCGGAAGGTCTGCGCGACGAGGTCCGCGGCGTCCATGAGCGCATGGTCGCCTTCGTCGTGGCCCCAGGTGTCGTTGATCCGCTTGAGGCCATCCAGGTCTGCGAAGAACACGAGCAACTGCTGCCCGCTGCGGTCGGCCATTCTCAACTGCTGCTTCGCCAGCGCCAGGAAGCCGCGCCGGTTGTTCAGCCCCGTCAGCTCGTCGATCGTAGACATCATGCGCAGGTGTTGGATCGTGCGGTGCCGCCCCATCGCGTAGCGCAGCGAGCGTGTGAGCCCTTCCGGCGTGAGCCCGCCCTTGGTCAGGTAATCCTGGGCGCCCTGCTGCACCGCTGCCAGGCCGACGCCCTCGTCATCGAGTCCGGTGAGCACGACGATGGGCACGTGGGGAGCGCGGGCGTGGGCTTGCGCCAACGTGTCGAGCCCGACCGCGTCCGGCAAGTGCAGATCGAGGAGCACCGCCCCGTACGCGCTGTCGCTCAGGCGCTCGAGGCCCTCGGCGAGGCGTTCGACGGCCTCCAGGAGGAAGACGCCGTCGGGAGCCTCGGTCAGCAACTCCTGGATCAGCCGCGCATCTCCCGGGTTGTCCTCGATCAGCAGCACCCTGATCGGCGTCTCGGTGGTCTGGGTCACCGGGTCCAACTCCCCGCTTCGGCTCTCATGACGGGATCGGCCCCGCGCCCGAGCGTCGCGCGTGAGCCACAGCTACCGAATCATTCCACAAGCGGGCCGGAAGGCCCAGTGAAAGTGCCGACGAGGCCGCACACTTTGTCTCCCGCGATCAGCGGAGGTCCGCCCTCCGCCGGAGGCGAAAGTCGCGACGGCGCTTCCGCGCTGAGGAAGGACTCAGGAGGGACCCGATGAGCACGTTGGGACTGACACCCCCGAAGAACGCGACCGTCCTGTTCGACGGTACGAGCCTTGATGGCTGGACGACTCGCGACGGCGGCAGGCCGGGCTGGAAGGTCGAAGACGGAATCGCGACCGTGGTCGCCGGAACCGGCGACATCGTCAGCACCGAGCAATACGAGGACGCGTACATTCACCTCGAGTTCCGCTGCCCGGACATGCCGGACAAAACCGGCCAGGCCAAGGGCAACAGCGGCGTGTACGTGCAGGCGCGCTATGAGATCCAGGTCCTCGATTCCTACGGCTGGGAAGTGCCAGGCCTCGGGGACTGCGGTGCGATCTACAACGTGCACGCGCCCATTCAGAACGCTTGCAAGCCCGCGATGGAGTGGCAGACGTACGACATCGTCTTCCGCGCCGCGCGTTGCGATGAGGCGGGCAACGTGGTCGAGAAGGCCCGGTTGACCGTCATTCACAACGGGCTCACGATCCACAACAACGTCGAGCTGGTGCTCACTGGCGGGGCGATGAGCGAAGACGAGTCGCAGCCCGGCCCGCTGCTTCTCCAGGACCACGGCGATCCCGTCTCCTACCGGAACGTCTGGCTGGTTCACCTGCCGAAGAAGGGCTCGGACCAGTACGAACCGCGGTAACGGCAACGAAAGGGGAAGATCCGAAGACTCGAAGAACGGCGAAGACGGCATGGCAGAGAAACGGCCGAACATCCTGCTCATCACCAGCGATCAGCAGCACTGGAACACCCTCGGGTGCCTCAACCCCGAGATCAGCACGCCGAACCTCGACCGGCTGGCGGCGGAGGGGACGCTCTACACGCGCGCCTACACGGTGAACCCCACCTGCACGCCCACGCGCGCGTCGATGTTCACGGGCCTCTACCCGAGCCAGCACGGCGCCTACTCCCTCGGCACCAAACTCCCCGAGGACGTGCCGACCATCGGCGAGGTGCTCACCGAGCATGGCTACCGCTCCGCCCTCGTCGGCAAGGCGCACTTCCAGCCGCTCCGGGGCACCGAGAAGTTCCCCTCCCTCGAGTCCTACCCGATCATGCAGGACCTCGACTTCTGGCGCAACTTCCACGGCCCCTTCTACGGCTTCGAGCGCGTCGAACTCGCCCGCAACCATACCGACGAAGCACATGTCGGCCAGCACTACGCGATCTGGATGGAGGAGCGGGGCTGCCGGAACTGGCGCGACTACTACCGCGCCCCAACCGGCAACAACGACCGCCAGCGGCGCAAGTGGCTCATCCCCGAGGAGTTCCACTACGACGCGTGGATCGCCGACCGCACGAATGCGCTCCTGGAGCAGTACGCGCAGAGCGGGGACAACTTCCTGCTCTACGCGAGCTTCTTCGATCCCCACCCAGCATACCTCGTCCCCGAGCCGTGGGACACGATGTATGACCCGCACGCGCTCACGCTGCCTCAGGTGACGCCCGGCGAGCATGACAGGAACCCGCCCCACTTCCAGCTCACCCAGCAGGCCCGGCCGGACTTCAGCCCCTGGCGCGTCTCCGGCCAGGGCCTCCACGGCTTCCACTCGCATCTGCACGATCCCGAGGAGCTGCGCAAGGACATCGCGACCTACTACGGCATGATCAGCCTGATGGACAAGTACATCGGGCGGATCATCGACACGCTCGATTCACTGGGCCTCTCCGAGAACACCCTCGTCCTCTTCAGCACCGACCACGGCCACTTCTTCGGCCACCACGGCATCATCGCGAAGGGCGCCTTCCACTATGAGGACATGATCAAGATACCCTTCATCGTACGCCAGCCCGGCCGCATACCCGCCGGCGTATGCACGGACGCCCTGCAGTCTCTCGTGGACCTCGCCCCGAGCTTCCTGTCATACCTTGGCCTCCCGATCCCGCGCATCATGACCGGCCTCGACCAGTCGCGCGTTTGGCTGGGCGAGCAGGAACGCCTCCGCGACCACGTCATCGTCGAGGACCGTCACGAGCCCGACACGATCCACGTCAAGACCTATGTGGACGAGCGCTACAAGCTCATCGTCTACTTCAACCGCGACTACGGCCAGCTCTTCGACCTGCAGGAAGACCCCGGCGAGATCAACAACCTCTGGGACGACCCCGCCAGCCAGCCCCTGAAGCACCGCCTTATCCTCAAGCTCCTCCACGCAGAGATGGGCAAGGAGCCACTGTGGATGCCGAGGGTATGGGGGGCGTAGGGGCGGGAACGTTGGTTGACATGACGTTCTTGGTAGAGTGATCGGGTGAGGGGGATGAGTCTGCCAAGAACGTCATGTCAACCAAGCCTCTTGGGTCGGCTACCGCCGCGGCTGCTGGCGGCGTCGCGCCTTCTCGTAGAACCTGCTGCGGTGTCCGACAACCCACACCGTCACGACGCGGGCCTTCCGCTCAACCTGATAGCCGACTCGGTAGTGCCCCACGCGGAGGCGACGGCTGCCCTTCAGTGTGCCGGTCAGCGCAGTCGAGTCGATCGGGGTGGGGTCGTCGGCGAGAGCCAGGATCGCCTCACCGATCGCACGACGCACCTGCTCGGGGGGGGTCGTCGACGTCGCGGTCTGCCCCCGCGGTGAACTCGATGGTGTACTTCACAGGCCCAGCTTCCCCTTCACACGCTCCCATGGGATGCGCTCGCGATTGGCCGGATCTGCGGCCGCCTCGTTCATGGCCATGGCGAGACCCTCGTCCACCAGGGCCTCGGAGTCGGCATCTTCCGCCGCAAGCCCCTGTTCGAGGATCTGGCGGAGCAGGGCGCTACGACTGGATCCCACACGTTCCGCCGCCGCATCCAGTTTTGCCAGCAGGCCCAAGTCCAGGCAGACGTTGACCGTCACGCGTCGGCGCTCCAGTGACTGCACGTTCGCCATGGCAGGTCCTCCGTTGTCTAACTAATCAACTGAACAATACCGCTGACCGGCAAGGCTGTCAACGTCCCCCACCCGGGTATCGGCCGAAGGCGGCCTCCGCATTCCTCGCGGAACTTCTAGCGAAGCACTTGCGCGAGGTCGAACTCGGTGCGGAAGGGATCGAGGAACCGAACACCCTCGATGATACGGCCATCCTGGAAGTCCTCGGTGAGGACTGTGCTTGCGCGGGCAGCTTTGGCGGCCGCCCTAATGAGGGCGTCCCAGAAGTGGAGCTAATCGGACGCGGTGACCCTCACCGCGTCCCGAACGATGTCGGGCGTCACGCTGATCACCGGCCACTGCCGGGCGTAGTCGTCGATCAGCCGTGCGGCCTCAGCAGGATCAACCAGCGGGCGTACGGCTCGCGTGAGCGTCACGTACAGCTCGGCGAGCACCTGAGTGGAGATCACCCCTTGCCGGGCCACGCCCAGCGCCTCCACGATGTCCATCGCGGTTGCCCGCTTCGTGGGCGCGTTGGCGTCGTGCGCATAGGCGATCACGTTCGTGTCAACGAAGCAGGGCCTGTCCGGCGCCGGCCCCATCACTGTGACCCCCTCTCGTGGAGTTCGTCGCGAGTCCAGGTGCGACCGCGCTCCTCCCCCGGATGCGCTGCGGCCCGCGCTCTCATCCACTCCACCCTTCCCCGCCAGCGGGCCGCGGAGTCCTCGCCATCGTACTGGCTCAGCAGATGGTCCACGGCCTGCCGGATCAGGTCAGCCTCGGTCGTGCCACAGCGGTCGGCGGCTCGTCGCAAGCGCGCCTGCTGGCTGTCCGTGAGTTCAACGACCTGTCGTGCCATGGCAGGAGTCACACCCTTTCCGTCCAGGTGGGTCGGTACGGGCCCCTGCTACGTATCAACGACACTGGGTGGCGGAGGTTGCGCCCGCCGGAGATCCGGAACTCGGCCTTCTCGCCCGTACAGGGAATCCGCGGGCGGGCAGCGAACGAGAGCGTACGATGAACCGACGCTCATTCCTGGCGACTGCGGGCGCGCTGGCCGTGACGGGGCCGGTGGCGCGCGTGGGCGCCCAGGCGGGAGGCCGACCGATGGGTCGCGATGGCGTGCAGCTCTATTGGTTCAGCCAGCTGGCGGCGCGGGAGGGGAAGGCGTTCGACGACATGCTGCCGGAGTATCTGGCGATGGTGGCGGAGGCCGGGTTCTCGACGGTTGAGAGCAACCTGACGTACTGCGCGACCGACGAGTCCACGCAGGCGTTCACTGACAGGCTGAAGACAGCGGGGCTCGGGCTGGCGGCGCTGTACTCAGGCGGGGCGCTGCACGCGGAGCAGGCCGGCGCGGCGGTGAAGGCGATTCTGGACCTCGCGCCTCGTGCGAAGGCCATTGGCTGTCCGGGCATCAACTGCAACCCGGACCCCATCGGGCGCGAGAAGACGGACGCGGAACTCGCGACCCAGGCCTCGGCGCTGAACGAGGTGGGCTCAGCGCTCAAGGAGCTGGGGCTCTACTTCGGCATTCACACTCATGCCCCGGAGATGAGTCACAACGCCCGCGAGTTCCGGCACAACCTGGAGGCGACCGATCCGGCCACCGTGGGCCTGTGCGCGGACTTTCACTGGATGTACCGCGGAGGCGGCGATCCCTACGCACTCACGACGCAGTACGCGAGCCGGATCGTCTCCACCCATCTGCGCAACTCCGTCGAGGCCGTATGGGCCGAGAGCTTCTGCGCGGGGGACCTGGATCATGTGCGCCTCAAGGGCCTGCTCGACGAGGTAGGCTATGCCGGCCCGCTCGCGGTGGAGATTGCCTGGGAGCAGCGCACGCCCAACACGCGCCCACCGCTGGAGAGCCTGCGCATGAGCCGCGCGTACGTGCGCGAGGTGTTCGCCGTCTGACGGCAACGAAAACAGGAAGATGGGAAGATCAGAAGAGGGAAAGAACGGCAAGGCCGGGGAGCTACGCGACTCCCTGGACCGCTCCATCGAGTACCTGCGCGTCTCCGTGACCGATCGCTGCAACCTGCGCTGCCGGTATTGCATGCCGCCGGAGGGCGTCCCGCGCAAGAGCCACGACGACATCCTCCGCTACGAGGAGATCGTGCGGGCTGTAAGGGCGGTCGTCCCGTTGGGCCTGACGCGCGTGCGGCTCACAGGCGGCGAGCCACTGGTCCGTCCGGGGCTGCCGGACTTGGTGCGGATGTTGGGTGCTGTCGAGGGGTTGCGGGACGTGGCGCTCACCACCAACGGCCAGCTCCTGGCGCAGTATGCCCGCCCGCTGCGCGACGCCGGGCTGCGCCGGATCAACGTCAGTCTGGATACGCTCCAGGCCGACCGATACCGCGAGATCACGATGGGCGGTGAGATCGGGCCGGTGTTCGAGGGGCTGGCGGCTGCGCGGCAGGTCGGCTTCTCGCCCATCAAGATCAACGCGGTCGTTATCCGCGGGATGAATGACGACGAGGCGGCCGACTTCGCGCGGCTGACCCTCGACGAGCCGTACGATGTGCGCTTCATCGAGCTCATGCCGATGGGCGAGGTCGGGCTGTGGTCGCCCGAGGCGGTTGTGCCGGAGGAGGAGACTCGGGCGGCGGTGGAAGCACTGGGGCCACTGGAGCGTGCGCCCACGCCCGCGACGAGTCGCGGCGGCGAGGCGTGGCGACTGCCGGGGGCGAGGGGCACGGTGGCGTTCATCAGCCCCGTGTCGCAGCCGTTCTGCGACGAGTGCAACCGCCTGCGGCTGACCGCCGACGGCAAGCTGCGACCGTGCCTGCTGTCCGACCGTTCCGTAGACCTGCGGGCGGTCTTGCGGGCTGGCGCGTGCGACTCGTACATCCGCGCGGCCTTCGCCGAAGCGGCCTGCGCGAAGCCGGACGCACACCGCCTGAGAGAGGGAGTCACGTGTCCGACACGCACACCGATGACGGCGATCGGCGGCTAGCCGGCGGCCTGACGCACTCCGGGCCGCGGGGCGCGAAGATGGTGGACGTCACCGCGAAGCCCGCGACGGTGCGCCGCGCCGTTGCGGCAGGCCGCGTGCGGATGAAGGCCGAGACCTTGGCGCTCATCCGCGAGGACGCCATCGCCAAGGGCAGCGTCGTCGAGACCGCGCGGATCGCCGGGATCATGGCGGCCAAGCGCACATCGGAGCTGATCCCTCTCTGCCATCCCTTGCCCCTCTCGGACGTAGCGGTTGAGATCGACCGGCAGGATGACCTGCCCGGCCTGTCGATCCGAGCCAGCGCGACCTGCACCGGCAAGACGGGAGTCGAGATGGAGGCGCTCACGGCCGTTGCCGTGGCTTGCCTGACGGTCTACGACATGTGCAAGGCGGTAGACCGTGAGATGGTGATCGAGGAGATCATGCTGCTGGAGAAGTCGGGCGGTCGGGCGGGCGACTTCCGGCGGTCGGAGGGCGGCTGACCATGGCAGGCCGCATCGTGGCCGTGTCAATTAGCGATGAACGCGGAACGAAGAAGCGCAACGTGCCGCACGCGGAGCTTCGCGCCGAGCACGGGATCGTCGGGGACGCCCACGCCGGGCCGGGGAAGCGCCAGGTCAGCCTGCTCGGCCTTGAGAGCATCCGCACCATGCAGGGCAAGGGGATCGAGGTCAGCCCGGGGGATTTCGCCGAGAACATCACCACAGAGGGGATCGAGATCTTCTCGCTGCCCCTCGGGACGAAGCTGCGGCTCGGGGACTGCGCCCTCGGGGAAGTCACGCAGATCGGCAAGACGTGCCACGACCGGTGCGAGATCTTCCGGATCGTCGGCGACTGCGTCATGCCGCGGGAAGGCATCTTCATCCGCGTATTGGCGGGCGGCGAGATCAAGCCCGGGGACGAGATCGAGGTGCTGAGCGAATGAGGGTCGCCATCCTGACAGTCAGCGACTCAGCCGCGTCGGGTGAGCAGGCGGACCTCAGCGGGCCGCTTCTGCGCGAACTCGTCGAGCAGGCCGGCGGCGAAGTCACCCGCGCCGATGTCCTGCCCGACGAACAGGATGCCATCGCCGCCTGGCTACGGCAGGTCGCGGATGAGGAGGTAGTTGACCTCGCCCTCACCTCGGGCGGCACCGGCCTCGCGCCTCGCGATGTGACTCCCGAAGCGACCCTCTCGATCCTTGACCGGGAGGCGCCCGGCATTGCTGAGGCCTTGCGCGCGGCGGGACTCGCCAAGACGCCCCGGGCGATGCTCTCCCGGGGCGTGGCAGGTGTGCGCCGGCGCACCTTGGTCGTCAACCTCTCAGGCAGCCCCAAAGCCGTCCGCGAGCAGTGGG
>VGFC01000092.1 GCA_016869045.1 Armatimonadota bacterium | reverse complement strand
CCTGCGCGGGCGGATACTCCCCCAGCATCGCGAGCGCCGCCACGCCGAAGGAGGCCCACTCCACGATGGCGTGGTGGGTGTGGAAGTTGGGGCCGCTGATCGAGGGCGTCGCGAAGTAGCCGTCGTAGTAGGACTGCCCGATGCGGGTGATCGCGGAGCGCAGCTCCTCCCGTTCGGTCTCGTTCAGGCGGTCGTAAAGCAGGTCGTAGCTCACCGCCAGACCCTTCAGCAGGCGGGTCACCGCGTAGGCCTTGCTGCCGTCGGGCTGCCCCTCGGCCTCCTTGCGCCAGACGCGGCAGCAGGCTAACGCCCAATCGACCGCCGCCTTGCCGTGGCGCTCGTCGCCGCCATAGGTACAGGCGAAGGCCAGGTGCTCCATGACCGCCATGTCATGCATCATGGCGTAGAAGCGGTCGTACAAGTTGGCGTAGATGGGGTCGGGGGACACGGGGGCGATCCAGGTCCGGCGCACGGGCCGCCTGAGGCACCAGTCCGCCGAGTCCATCATGTTGCGCCACATCACGGCGCGGAAGCCGAGCCCCCGGCCGCTGCGCAGCGCCTTCAGTTCCTCGCAGGTGAAGTAGAGGCGCGGGTGGTCGGTTGCCCGGAGGGCGTCACCACCGGCGGAGGCTCCGGCCATGGCCACGGCGATCAGCACTCCCGCAATAGTCACGAGGCTCGTGGGTCTCATGCGCGGCGGCGTTCCTCGCCCCAACTGCCGGGGCCTCCTCCGTCCGCGGCCACGGCCGCCGCAGCAGGCGGGTGTACAGGTGATCGCGCACCCCTTCGGCCCAGCCCCTGGTGCCCTTCAGCAGTTCCCCCACCCGAGCAGAGGGCAGGGGGCTTGCAGCGGCGCGACGAAGTCCTTCGCCACGTACGCCCCTCGGGAAGGTGGTCTGAATGCGGCAAGTGCCATGCGTTGGCATCCTTCTCTGCCTATCCACCGCCATCGCAGTCGCGGAACCGATCCGGAAGATGGTGGCTGTGCCTGTCGAGGCGATCACGGTGGACGGCCTTCTGCAGGAGGACGCCTGGCAGAAGGCCGCCTGGTCTGAGCCCTTCCTGTACCTGGACAGCAACACGCCCGCCGGCCAGCAGACCAGGGCGAAGGTCGGCTGCGATGGCCGCTCCCTGTTCCTGGGCATCGAGGCCGATGAGCCGCGCATGGACGCCGTGCGCGGCACGGAGCGGCCCCGGGACGATGAGGCCACCTGGCAGGATGACTGCCTGGAGATCTTCCTCACCCCTCAGCCCAGCGGCGCGATCTACTACCAGCTGGTGTTCAATGTCGCGGGCGCCCGGTGGGATGCGCGGTACGGAACACCCGAGCTGGCCTCGGCCTGGAACCCGGACCCCGACTGGCAGGTCGCCGTCACGCGCCAGGCAGACCGTTGGACTGCGGAGGTCGCGATCCCCCTCAAGGGCCTGGGCGTTGACGAGGCCCTGCGCGGAGAGCTCTGGGGCCTCAAGCTCTGCCGCAACACCTACGGGCGCGGCGGCAACCGCAACGAGGATGCCTTCACCACCTGGAGCTACATCCCATCCGGCAGCTACCACGACCCGGCCGGCTGGGGCTGGCTGTACCTGCTGAGCGAGAATGCGCTGACCAATCCCGAGTTCGCCGCCGGAATCCACCCCGCTACCGCGCTCCCCGTGACCTGGCAGCAGCAGTTGGCGTGGCAGGACGGGCAGCAGCCGGCGGGCTCCGTGCAGCAGGAAGAGCGGGACGGCCGGCAGGTCCTGCACGTGACCAAGTTCCCCTCGGCCCGGGGCGAAGTGCTGCCTCGGGCCAGCACCACCACGCTGGTCCGGGGTGGGCGCCGTTTCCGCGGCACGATGGACCTTCAGGGCCGGGGCGGGGTGGTGCTGACGCTCCTGTACTACACGCCTGCCGGGGGCTCCGGCCACGTGGCGACCACTGCGGAGCTGCATGGGACGGGGTGGGAGGCGGTCACCGTAGAGGGTGACGTTCCGGCCGATGCCCACGCCGCGGGCCTGATGGTCAGCTACGACCGTGAGCCGGTCGGCGACCTGTGGATCGCCCGGGCGACCCTCACCGACCTGGGCCAGCCGCTGCGGCAGGTTGAGGTGGACGTGGACCATGGTCTCGAGGCTGCCGCCGCCGAGATGTACGACATGAAGCCCTACGCGCTGCTGCGCGATGAGCAGGGCCGCTACCCCTATGAACGCCTGATCTTCGCCGACGCCGGCACCAGCACCGAGATCTGGCGCATCACCAACGACTACAGCACCGCCAACTGCGTCTACTCGAACATGTACCCTTGGAACCCGGCGGGAACGGCCCAGAGGCTCGTCTCCTGGGAGCGGCCCGGGGCGCCCTTCTTCCTGGTCGAGGCTGACGGTGCGGCTCTGCGACCTTTCCCCGACCTGCAAGCCGCCCAGGAGCCCCGCTGGAGCCGCGACCCCGACTGGATGAACTACGGCACCTTGGACGCCCTCATGCGCTACAACTGGCGCACCGGGGAGCGGGAGGAGGTCTATCGCATCCCGGCGGAGATCAAGCAGGGGGGCCGACCGACCCTTGCGTGGAACATGGACCTCCCCGGCGCGGTGTACTACGAGCAGGCCTTCGGCACGGGCGCGCCGCTGTACTTCATCGACCTGAAGACGCGCCAGGTCACCCGCATCCCCATCACCAGCGACTCTCCGGGCGACAAGGAGAAGGACTGGCTCTACAGCGCCGGCCTCAGCCGGATCGCCGATGAGTGGTATGTGCAGTACTCGATCAACCACCTGCCGTACCTGTCGGACCAGAACCCGTACCAGCAGCGGCTGGGGAGCATCGACGGAAAGCGGGGGCTGAACCGCCTGAGTCTGGATCGGCCGGCCGGCAAGCCCCCGCAGCCGCTGTACTCCCACGGCGGCACTCAACCCTCCCGCCACTACGAGACCGGCTTCTACAACGGCGGCATCTGCCTGTGGGACTTCGCGAAGTGGGAGGGCAAGATGCTGGTCACCGGCCCGCCCGATGGCCATATCTCATGGGAGTACCTGGACGATTCGTTCCTGGCCGGCGTGACCGGCCGACCGGGCTCGGGGCCCTTCGCGTCCCAGATCCTCAAGGTCTACACCGACGGAACGTGGGTTACCGTGGCTCACGGCAACACCGTCGCCAGCGCGTATGAGACCAACCTCTTCGTGAACCTCAGCCCCGACGGCACCAAGGGCTGCTTCACCTCCACAATGCTGGGCCCGGCGAACCTATACTGGTGCGTGGTCTCCTACCCCGAGCCGCCGCGAGGCCTCGCTGCCGCGACCAACGGGCGGCAGGTCTCCCTGACCTGGCAGAAGCCTGTTCGCTGCGCAGAGCTGGCCGGTTACCATGTCTATCGCAGCTCCCGGAGCGGAACGGACTACCAGCGCCTTACCGATCAGCCGGTGACCACCGAGAGCTACCAGGACACGGCGCCTGACCCGGCGCAGCCGTGGTACTACGTGGTCACGGCGATGGAGCACTCCGGCCTGGAGAGCCGCTGCCCCAGCAGTGAGGCCGTGGGCGGGACTCCCGACCCGCAGGCCCCCGAGCGGCTGTTCCTGGAGGCCGAGCGGTGCCGCCTCCAGGTGCCCCTGCGCGAGAACCTCCACGGTTCGGCCTCCAACCTGTGCTTCGTGGACTACCGCGACGGCGAGGGCGACGGGCGTCTCACGGCCGCCTTCCCCACCCGGAAGCCGGGCCCCCATGTGCTCTGGGCGCGGATGCGCTATCAGGGCGCGGGCACTCCCGCCCCGGCGTGGCAGGTGGCCTGCGAGGGCGCGCCCCTGGGGGCGCTGGCGACGGGTGCCCGGGAGTGGGAGTGGCGGAAGCTGGAGCAGCCGGTTCCCGCCCGGGCCGGCGGGGTTGAGATGCTGCTGACGGCCGGCGGGCCGGGGCTTGCAGTGGACAAGCTCGTGCTCACGGATGACCCTGACTGGCAGCCTTCGGGCGAGGAGAAGCTCGACAGCAACCCGCCGCCCACACCGGCCGGCGTGCGGGCGGAGCAGACCCGCTCCTTCGATGTCGCTCTGGCCTGGGAGCCGGTGGGCGGGGACTGTCGTGCATACCAGATCTACCGGGGACCACAGCCGGACTTCACACCCTCCCAGGCCACGCTCGTCGGCTCGCCCGCCGGGCCGCGCTTCGTGAACTGGGGCCTTCAGGCCGGGATCACCTACTTCTATCGCGTCTGCAGCCTGGACCGCTTCGGCAACGAATCGGCCCCCTCGCCCGCGCTGCAGGTGCAGACCGTACCCCTGCCCCAGCCGGTAGACATCACGGTCGAGGCCGAGACGGGCCAGAGCACGGGCAACTGCACGCTGGTGGACGAGCCGGACGCCTCGGGCGGCAGGTATGCGAAGCTGGCGGCGCAGACCGAAGGCGGGACCACCGTCTTCCCCACGCTGGACCTGAGCTTCACCGTGCCCGTGGCCGGTTACTACCTCATCTGGATGAAGCTCTGTCAGGTCAGCGACCTGGGGTATGCGTACCTATCGGCTCAGGTGGACGACGGGCCGCCGTGCACCGCACTGTGCTACTTCCCTGAGAGCCGGGGAGGGCGATCATTCAAGGACACCTGTCGGTGGCGATACGTGAACCAGTTCCGGCAGGAGCTGCCGATGATCTTCCGCCTGGAGGCCGGCCCGCACAAGCTGACCATGGGGGGGCATCCGCACAAACAGGACTACGGCCTGGACCAGGTCGTCATCAGCAACGACCTGGGCAAGCGCCCGCCCGGCAGGCACATGATGTGGGACAAGGACTGAAGTCATCCCAGCACGCGAGGCAAGCACATGCCCGAAGTGAAGGTCCGGTTCCTGGAGGCTCAGCTCGAGGCCGCGACACTGCGGGTCCCCTACTGGGACGTTGACAGCGCTGCGGAAGGGCCGACGCTCCTGGTCGTGGCGGCGCAGCATGGGAACGAAGTACAGGGCTCGGAGGCCCTGCGACGGTTCGTGTCCCTGGCCGGTCAACAGCTGCGGAGGGGCCGCATCACTGCCGTGCCGTTCTGCAACACCCCAGCCCTGCGGGAGCGCCACCACCACGAGCATCAGGGGCCGGAAGAGCCGGTCGCCTGTCAGCCGGAACGCAACATGAACCTCACGTGGCCCGGCGATCCGAGCGGCAATGACACCGCGCGCCTGGCCCATGTCATCTACACACGCCTCGGTGCGGACGCGACCCACGCCGTGGACATCCACTGCTGGACGGGCTTCTGGGCTGCCGCCTGCCTGCCCCGGGAGGATTGCCCGCGCAGCATGGAGCTGGCCGCGATCAGCGCCCTGCCCTTCGCCCGCAAGAGCACGTCGGCTCGGCCGGGAGCGCGACCGACGCTCCTGGGCGCGCTCTTCACCGATTCGGGGCGCGCTTCACTCACTCTGGAACTGGCCGGCCAGTACGCCCTGTGCGAGCAGCAGGTGCGCCTTGGCGTCCGGTGTCTGGCTAACATCGCCCGGTTCCTGCAGATGACGCCCGGGAGGCCGGAGGGGACCGACGAGGGGCCTACGTGGCGTGACGAAGCCGAGGTCGTGGACGTAACGGCGTCGCGGGCGGGGCTGTTCGTCGCGGCCGCGCTCGACCCGGGAGACTGGGTCCAGGAAGGCCAGCCGCTGGGCCATCTGCTCCGCGACGATGACCTGACAACGGTCGCGGTGCACGCGCCGGCGACGGGGCGTCTCGAAGCGTATGGATGCCATCGTGAGAACTGCGACGTGAGCCTGGCAGCCATGCACCCCTACGCGAGCCGAGGTGACTTGCTGGCGCGCATCATCGTGCCCCGTTGAGCCCGGCGGCGTCTCAACACCCCCGTTGCGGGAGGGCGTGGAGGAGCAAGCCTCACGGTAGCGAACGCCTCGTCCCGGGAGGCAGCTCATGACCTCGCGCGACCGCGTACTGACGACACTGCGCCACGAAGAGCCCGACCGCGTCCCGCATAACCTGCGCCCCTCGGCGGAGATGGTTGAGCGCCTCCGTGCGGAGACGGGCGCGACCGACTTCGCCGAGCACTTCGGCCACGACGTGCGCTACGTCTACCTGCCCTCGCCGCCCAAGCCCGACGACGTGCCCGACATCGAGTGGACGCCGCGCCCGAGCGAGGCTGACATCGCCTCCGTCGCCGAGGCGACGCGCGCCCTGCAGGCCCGCGGGCTCGCGGTCTGTGGGGGCTACGCGTGCGGCGTCTTCGAGCAGGCGAAGGCGTGGCTCGGCGACGCGCCCACGATGACGGGGCCGTACGATGACCCCCGAGGATTCGGGACGCTCCTCGACCGCATCACCGACTGGAAGGCCTCCATCTACGGGGCCTATGCCGCCGCAGGCACGGACATCGTCTGGATGGGCGATGACCTCGGCACGCAACGTTCGCTCGTGATGAGCCCCCAGCAGTACCGAGAGTGGTACCGCCCGCGCCATCGTCGGATCGTCGAGCACCTCCGCTCGATCCGGCCCGGTGTCCGCATCGCGTTTCACTGCTGCGGCCACGTGACGCCCCTCATCCGCGACCTCATTGAGATCGGGATCGACATCCTCGAAGCCGTCCAGGCCGAGACGATGGACCTCGCGCAGCTCAAGCGTGAGTTCGGCCGCGACATCGCCTTCTGGGGCGGCATCGGCGCGCAGAGCGTCCTCGCCCGCACCACGCCGGAGCAGGTCAAAGTCGGCGTCCGCGACACGCTCCGAATCATGGCCCCCGGCGGCGGCTACATCGCCGCCCCCTGCCACACGCTCACGGAGGAAGTGCCCTGGGAGAGCGTGGTGGCGTTCCATCTTGCACTCCACGAAGACGGTGAAGGCGGATGAACGCTCGACGGAGGGGGTGAGACAGGAGCCGTTGCGCCTGTCACGGCGTGATGAACCTCGTCAGGTGTGTGTCGAGGTCCAGGTAGAGCTGATCGAAGGACACGCAGGACACCTGCTTGGAGTGCACGAGAACCGAGTGGTTCCTCCAGCGTAGGCGGGAACGCTCCTCTTTGGTCAGGGCCATCCCCTTGCCCACGACGATCAGTCCGGAGAAGTCTGCCTGTCGGTGGCCGAATACGTCGCTGAACTGCCCCGTGCTGGACAGGTCCTCCAGCGCCCACAGCCAGTCCACCAGCTGCGAGAACGCGTGCTCGAACCGTGGCGACCACTCTGTCGTTGCCTTGCGGCCAACGGGAGCGAATAGACCGTCCGGGCGGCCGTCCTCGAACTCCACCAACAGGTAGTGATGGCGGCCGGAGTCGCCTACGATCAGGTCGGCGCGGAAGTCGCCGCGGATGGGGTACTCATGGGCGAACACGTCGGGCGCGAAGAGGCGCGGATGTTATGAGGCCAGCAGCACCGAGAGGTGAGATCGCTGCCTGAAGAAGGGCAGAACGTGATCTCGTTCGGAGAGGGTTGCGTGTTGCTGCAGGAACGCCCCGAACTCGTCCAGCTCCCGGCGGCACGCGCTGTAGCTGAAGGAGTACGGGGCTAGTCGCTTCACTGGTTGCGGTCCCGGGCGAGGAGATGTGTGAGTCGGGCCGGGCTCACCACGTCCTCTACTACCCACCCGCTCTTGCCCAGCGACAAGACGGCGCGGAGCCTCTGCGAGGCCCGGAACGCGAAGAGGCCTTCCGCCGGACCCGTCAGTGGCCGCAGCCGTCCGCTCGAAACCAGGGACTCCCTATCGTCCGTCTGCAAGCGCTGCAGGCCGTGGAGAAACGTCTGCCGCTCCCTGAGGTCAAGGGTCCCCAAGGCAATCTCGGCGCGTCGGTGCACTGTGACAGTCATCGGCTTCCTGCCTCGCGGGGGCGTGGGTGGCACTGGAGCCACCAAGGCGAGTATACCCCGGTCGACTCGCCCCGTCAACGTCCGGACGGATGGCCCCCTACGTCTTCCTCTCCCTCGGCTTGGCTGCCGGGAAGAGGATGTTGTTGAGGATGAGGCGGTAGCCGGGGGAGTGCTTGTGGAGGGAGAGGTCGGTGGGCTCTTCGCCGATGACGTGGGCGTAGTCCTCGGGATCGTGGCCCCCCAGGTAGGTCGCCGTTCCATCCCCGTAGTCCGCGTGGCAGTACTTCACCATGTTCGTGCCCGGGCGGTCGCCCATCACGACGACGTTGTCCTTCAGGCGCGCCCGGTCGAAGGAGGTCGTGAGGCCGAGGAAGTCCGGGATCTTCATCGTGTGGCACTGCGTGAGCATCGTGACGACGGGGTCCTGCTTGGCGGAGAACTCGAACAGCTCGAGCGTGGCGCCGGTGCCGACGAAGTCCGCCTCGGGCGGCGTGATGTCGATGTCGGCGATCTCGTTCTGGTAGGCGTCGGTCACGAGCCGGAAGCCCCTGAAGCAGAATGCGACGTCGTAGTCGAGCTTGCTCTGGGCGTTCGGGGTGAGGGGCGTGCCGTCGATCTCCGGCGGGACGATGTCCACGCCCACCGCGGCCAGGCCCACGTCTAGGCTGTCGCACGCGCTGCACATCGCGAACAGGAACCCGCCGCCCGCGACCCACTGGGCGATCTGCGTCGCCACCGCGCCCTTGAGCTCCTGCACGCTCTCGAACCCGAAGCGCCTGGCGTCGTCCTGCGCGGCCTTCACCTGCTGCTGGTACCAGGGCTCCTGGCGGAAGTTCGCCCAGAACTTGCCGAACTGCCCGCTGAAGTCCTCGTGGTGGGTGTGCAGCCAGTCGTACTGGGCGAGCTTGCCCTGCAGGATGCCCTCGTCGTAGAGCTTGTCGTAGGGCACCTCGGCGTACTCCAGCGCAAGAGTCACCGCGTCATCCCACGGTTCAGCGGTCGGCGGGATGTACACCGCGATCCTCGGCGCCTTCTCCAGGACGATGCGCTCCATGTTCTCCTCGGCGATCGTCGCTTGGATGGCGTCGCGGCCTGCGCCGCTGACCGGCTCGATCGTAACGCCGAGCTCCCCCGCCCGCGCGCGCACCGCCGCCGTATCCGGCAGCAGGAATGAGCCCCCTCGGTAGTTCAGCAGCCACTCGGACGTCCCGCCCTGCGGGCTGCCCAGGCACCAGTACGTCAGCCCGTAGGCCCGCAGGTGGTCGGTCTGCGCGTCGTCCATCGGGACCAGGAGATGTTGCGGGGAGGCGAGAGTGCACGGGAGAACGAGGAAGGCGACGATGACCGAGCGCGCCCTAAGAAGGGCGGCGCCCCTGCGAGGGTGACTTGTAGGGGACGGGACGCACGTCGATGACATCGATCAAGTTCCGAAGCCGCTCGACCAGCCGGTTCAGTTCCGCGCGGTTCTCTACATCTACAACCAACCGGATCGTGGCCACGTTCCTCTTCTCGGCGTCCACCGAGGCGGACGCGATGTTCACCCCCGTCTCGCTGATGACCGCCGTGATGTGCGCCAGCAGGCCCACGCGGTCCAGCGCGACGAGTTCGATGCTCGCCCGATAGGTGTCCGACGGGCGCTGGCGTCCCCAGTTCAGGTCCTGCACGCGCTCCGGCTCCAGGGCCGCGCGATGCAGCAGGTTCTTGCAGTCCGCCCGGTGGATGGCCAACCCCTGGCCGCGCGTGATGTAGCCCTTGATCGGGTCGCCCGGCAGCGGGTTGCAGCACTTGGACCGGCGCGCCGCCAGGCCGTCGATGTCCCCCATCGTCACCGATGCGCGCGCTGCCGCCGCTGGATGCGCCTCCTCCAGGTCACGGAAGGCCTCGATCTCCTCCGCGACGCTCTTGGGGGCCTCCTGCTCCGGCTGCAGGCGCGCGATCACCGTCTCGGGCTCGATCTCCCCAAACCCGATGGCCGCAAACAGCGCCTCCTCGTCCCGCAGGTTCAGCGCCCGGGCCACCTCGGCCAGCGTGCCCAGGTCCAGTCGGCTGCGCTCCTCCGGGGGCAATCGGCGGACGGCCTTCTCGAACGCCTCGCGGCCCTCCTCGATGTGCTCGCCGCGCACCTGGTCCCGCAGGTAGCGACGCACCTTGCTCTTCGCGCCGGAGCTCACGATCAGCTTCAGCCAGTCCACCGTCGGGTGCGCGTGAGGGCTGGTGGTGATCTCGACAATGTCGCCGTTCCGGAACTTGTAGTCCAGCGACACCAGCCGGCCGTTGACCTTCGCCCCCGCGCAGTGGTGTCCGACGTTCGTGTGGATGCGATAGGCGAAGTCGAGCGGACCGGCGCCGGCCGGGAGGTTGATCACGTCCCAGTTCGGCGTAAACACGAAGACCTCGTCCTTGAAGAGGTCCAGTCGCACCAGCTCCAGCCACTCATGCTCGTCCGGGAGGTGGTCCTCCAACTCGCGAAGCTGCCGGAGCCAGACCATCATCTGCTCATCGAACTGCGACGGCCGCCCGCCCTCCTTGTAGCGCCAGTGCGCCGCGATTCCGTGCTCCGCCACCCGGTGCATCTCCCGCGTGCGAATCTGCACCTCCATCGGCTGGCCGTTGAGCCCCACGACCTTCGTATGCAGCGACTGATACCCGTTGGGCTTCGGCTTCGCGACGTAGTCGCTGAACTGGTCGGTGATCGGAATCCAGAGCTTGTGCACGAACCCCAGCACGCTGTAGCACTCGGGGACGCTGTCAACCACCACCCGCAGCGCCATGAGGTCGCCGAGGTGATCGAAGTCGATGCTCTGCCTCTGCATCTTCTGGTAGATGCTGTAGAAGTGCTTCGGTCGGCCCTCCAGCGTGGCGCTGATGCGGACCTCCCGGAGCTGCGCCTGCAGCTCCTCAATGGCCTGCGCAACGACCGCCTCCCGGTCGGCTCGGCCCGCACCGATCCGCCGCGAGATCTCCCGGAACGACTCAGGCTCCAGCGTCTTGAAGGCGAGGTCCTCTAGCTCCCACTTGAACCGCCGCACACCCAGGCGGTGCGCCAGTGGCGCGTAGATGTAGAGCGTCTCCTCGGCGATCGCCCGCCGCCGGTCCGGGGCCAGCGGCGCGAGCGTCCGCATGTTGTGCAGTCGGTCGCCGAGCTTGATGAGGATGACCCGCACGTCGTCGGCCATCGCCAGGAACATCTTGCGCAGGTTGTGGGCCTGCTCTTCCTGGCGCGTGCGGAAGCTGGCGAGCGAGAGCTTGGTGACGCCCTCCACCAGCGTGCGGACGGTCCCCCCGAACTCGGCCTCGATCGCCGCCGGATCGATGTCCGTATCCTCGACCACATCGTGCAGCAGGCCCGCCGCTACCGACGGCGGGTCCGACTCGACTTCGGCCAGGAGACCGGCGACCTCCAGGGGATGCTGGACATAGGAGGAGCCGTCGAGACGCATCTGTCCTCGATGGGCTCGATCGGCAAAGGCATACGCGCCGGGCAGCAGCTCCGGATCGACCGCCGGCCAGTACTCCCGCACAATCCTGTTGAGGGTCGAGATCACCACCGGGGCGCCTACTCGAGTTTGGTATGTCGGGCTCGCATCTCCTCTTCGGTGGTACCGAGGCGCTCCACCAACGTCATGACGATGGCGTCGCAGCAGATCAGTAACGCCTGCTCGAACAGCGAGCCGGGCGGCTGGATCGACGTTCCATGTCCTGCCTCGCCGGTGATCGGCCCGTGCAGCTCGACCACGACGTCGGCCGCCCGCCCGATGGGGGAATCGGGATGGGCGGTGATGACGGCGGTCCGCGCCCCGCGCTCCTGCGCCGCCTCGACAATCGCGAGCGTCGTGCGCGTTTGCCCCGAGCCGCTCGCGGCGATCAGGAGGTCGCCCGCGCCGATGGCCGGCGTGGTCGTCTCGCCAACGACATGTGCCCGCAGGCCCACGTGCACGAGTCGCATCGCGAACGCCTTGACCATGAGTCCGCTGCGGCCCTGGCCAGTGCAGAAGACGCCCCGCGCGCTCAGGATGGCCTCGACCAGCGCATCCTCCTCGGCGGCGCTGGTCGGCTCGAGGGCTCGCCGCAGCTCATCGGTGATCCGCAGCGCGTTGTCGTAGGTTTGCATGTTCGGCGACCTACTTCTCCGTCGCGCCGGACGGCGAAAGTATCGCGACCACGCAGCGGTCCAGGTTCAGCAACTCCTGCGCGACGCGCTGGACGTCCGCCGCCGTCACCTGCTGCACTTGGGCATCGTACTTGGTCTGGTCGTCATACCCCAACCCGTACAACTCGTCCAGCGTCGCCGCCTGCGCGCGGCTGGCGGCCGTCTCCAGGCCGATGTCGTGCTCGGCCACACACATCTGCTTGCCGCGCGTGAGTTCCTCGTCGCCCACCGGCGTCGTCTTCAGGTCGGTGATGATCTGCCGGATGATCGTGATGACCTCGGCTGTCTTCGCGGGCTCGGTAGCCGCGTTGACGACGAAGGCCCCCGGATCGAGCCCGGCCTCCGACCAGGCGTGCACGTAGTACACGAGCTGCCGGCCGCGCAGCGCATCGTGGAGCCGCCCACCGGGCAGCCCCCGGCCCGACATCACCGCATCCAACACGTCGATGGCGTACCGCCGCTGGTCCTGAACGGTCACGCCCGGAAAGCCGACGAAGATGATCGACTGCTCCTGCTCACGGTCCTGCCGAACATCCCGGACCTCCGTCAGGGGCGGCTCCGCCGGTGGCGTGGCGTCCTCCGCGGGGGAGGGCTGCCACTTGCCGAGGGCCTTCTCGACCGCCGCGAACGCCTGATCCGGTTCCACGTCGCCGAACACCGCGAGCACGGTGCGGTTGGGTCGGCAGTATCGCGAGTAGTACTCCATGACCTGCGCGCGCGTCAGTTTACCGATGCTCTCCTCCGTGCCGGTCGTGAAGAACCGGTAGGGGTGCGTGGTGAACATCGTCTCGACGAACAGCTTGCGCGCCATCGTGTTGGCGTCGTCCTTCTGCTGCGCGATGGCCGCGAGCGTGAACTGCCGCTCCTTCTCGAACTCGTCCTCCGGGAACGTCGCATTGAGGAGCACATCCGCCGTGTATCCGAGGATCTTGTCGAGGTCCTCGCGAAGCGCGGCGGCCTGCACGCCGAAGCTGTTGCGGCCCGAGTAGGGCGCGAGGCTCGCGCCCATGTCCTCCACGCCCTGCGCAATCTGCTCGCGCGTCCGGGTCTTCGTGCCCCGCGTCAGCATGTCGGCCATGACGTCCGTGATCCCGTTCGTCGCCGCCGTCTCGAAACGCAGCCCGCCCTTGGCCGCCGTGCAGAGCGTCACGGTAGGCGATGCCGTGCTGCGTTGCACGAGCACCTTCAGCCCGTTGGCCAAGGTCCGTTCGGCGGTCTCCGGCTTCTCCGGGCCGCCGCCGCCCTTCCAGGCGATCCTCGGCGCGCGGGGCGTGAGCGCCGCGACGCACAGCTTCTCCGGGCGCAGATAGGTCTGCGCTGCGCGGCGCACGTCCTCGCGCGTCACCGCCTTGATCTTCGCCACGTAGTCCTCGCTGAAGTTGGGGTCGCCCGTGGTCAGCAGGTCGGTGGCCACGATCCCGGCGATGCTCTCCGCCGTCTGGCGGGCGAAGACCAGTTGGGCGGCCTTCTGCGTCTTCGTGCGTTCGAGTTCCGCAGGTGAGACCAGCTCCATGCGACAGCGCTCCAGCTCGGCCAGGATCGCCTCCTCGGCCTCCGGCAGCTTCTCCGCATCGAGCGTCGCCGTCACGGTGAACGACCCCGCGTCGTACGCGGGCGTGTGCGAGTAGCAGGCGATGCCGTCCACCAGTTGCTTCTCCTCGCGCACCACCCGCACGAGACGGCTGCTCGCGCCGCTGCCCAGGATGTCGGCCAGCACATCGAGCGCGTACAGGTCGGGGTGCAGCAGGCTCACCGTCCGGTAGCCCATGAACACGTACGCGCGCTGCAGCTTCTCATCGACCTCCACCCGCCGCCGGGGCGCCGTCTGGGGCGGTTCTGCCGGCAACACCACCGGCGGCGGCGGACGGCGCGGGATCGACGCCAGGTATTCCCGACACTTCGCGATGGCCTGCTCAGCGGAGACGTCCCCCGCGATCGAGACTACGGTGTTGTCCGGGACGTACCACTCGTCGTGGTACTTCACCAGATCGTCCCGCGTGGTCTCGACAAAGCGATCCGCGAAGCCAATGATGGGGTAACGCGCCGGGTGCTCGTGGAACATCGTCTGCGCGTACAGCCAGTAGATGCGATCCTCCGTCTGGTCCTCGCGCATCGCGATCTCGCGCAGGATGACGCCCTTCTGCGTCTTGACCGCCTCCTCCGGCAGCGTGGCGTGGAACACGTAGTCGCTCAGGATGTCCAGCGCCGTCTCCCAGTACTGGGAGGCGGTCGTGATGTGGTAGCAGCAGTCGTCCTGAGAGGTGTAGGCGTTCGAGTCGTTGCCGATCGACTCCGTGAGCGAGTCGATCTCCTCCTTCGTCCGCTTCTCGGTGCCCTCGCTGAGCGTATGCTCGAGGTAGTGCGCCATGCCGTGGCCGAGCTTGTCCCCTTCGTACAGGCTCCCGGCGCGGACGTAGACGCGCACCGCGACCACCGGCGCCGCATGCGTCTCCACGACGACCACCCGCAGACCGTTCTTCAGCGTCGCGGTCACCGGCGTCAGCCCCGCCGCGAGCGCGCCCGCCGCACAGATGACCAGCAGTAGGACAGCCACACCGAGCCTTCGCATGAAGCCTCTCCATCGCCGCTTCGCGGCGCCCGGATTCACAACAGGGACGCCTGCAAACCTCAAGCGCCCCTGACGGTCGCGAATCCAGCAATTCGCGGGCCAAACGGCCTCCCGCTCTGACGACCCGAGTCTACCACAGGCGGCAGGGAGCGTCAATTCGGGGGGTCGTTCGCCAGGGCACGGCCTTCGAGCGTCGCCCGCACTTCGCGTGCGGTCCGGCAGTGGATCTCGACCGTGTCGTCCGTGTCGTAGGCATAGCCGCCGGCAAGCACGACGGCCACGGGAACTCCCGCCTTGGCACAGGATGAGAGCACCAGGCGGTCACGCTCCAGCAGGCCGTCCATCGTCACCGCCAGGCCGCCGAGCATGTCGTTCTCATACGGATCGGCGCCGGCGAGGTAGAAGACGAGATCCGGCCGCGCGGCGAGGGCAGCCTCAACGCCCGTGCGCACGCCCGCCAGGTACCGCTCATCGGGGCAGCGCCACGGGAGGCCGATGTCGAGATCGCTCGGGGGCTTGGCGAGAGGGTAGTTGTCCTCCTCGTGGATCGAGAAGGTGAAGACCGACTCGTCGCCCGCGAAGATCGCTGCATTGCCGTTGCCCTGATGGACGTCGCAATCGACGATGGCCGCCCGACCGACCGCGCCATCCGCCTGCAGCCGACGGATGGCGATCGCCACATGGTTGATGTAGCAGAAGCCCTCCCCGTGGTCGGCGAAGGCATGATGGAACCCGCCGGACAGGTGTAACGAGACTCCCTGCTGCACGGCCAGCCGCCCCGCGAGCAACGTGCCCCCCGCGCTCAGGATGGACTTGGCTACTATCTCGGGGCTTACCGGCGTGTCGGGGGTGAGGTAGCCCCACCCGAGGGACGCCACCCGCCGGAGGTGCGCGAGGTAGCTGGGCTGGTGGACGAGCAGCAGGTCCTCCTCCGAAGCGGGCTGCGGCTCGGCCACGTCACCCGGCCGCAGGACGCCCTCGGCGACCAGCTTCGCGTACACCCGACGGTACTTCTCGACCGGGAAGACGTGCTCCCCCATGTCCACGAAGTACTCGTCGGAGTACACGCACCAGGGCGAGGTCATGCGATCTGGGCTGGGGCCCCGGGGAGTGTGCCCCGCGGCCGGCCCGCAAACCAGTAGACCAGCGCCCCCGGGATCCCGGCCAGCACAACGATCAGCACCCACATGAGCTTGTCGTTCTGCCCGGGGAACTCCCGTCTGGCGGCATCGACCAGCGCGATGACCCAGAAGACCAGCCCAGCCACGATCGCCGCGAAGATAAGCAGCCACACCAGGAGGATGATGACGCCGAAGCCGGCGGCAGCCGCCGCTCCGGCGTCAGGGGTCGCCTGCATCTCAGGTCTCCTCTTGTGTCGAGAGTGCCAGTGTCGGGCATGGAGCCCGCCCTGGGGCCTGCAACTTCCCTGCCAGACGGACCCGTCAAACCGGCCCCAACGAGCCGCGTTCCCGCCCGACGCACCAGTAGATCAGCCCGCCGAGACAATGCCCGAAGAAGGCCACGAGCAACCACGCCCACTTCTCAGCGGCGCTCGGGTACTTGCGGTAGGCGCAGTCTACAACCGCCACGATCCACACAGCCGTGGTCACGGCGCACAGCCCCATCCAGGCGATCCAGACGACCGACACGAGTGCCACCGTGAGGCTCCTTGGCGGATGGCAGGTCAGGCTCCAAGCAGCGCCCGGCACTGTTCCATCGAGAGCCGCGCGGCCTGGGCGGGGTCGTTCTTCAGCACGGTGCGGTAGTACGTGAAGGCCTCGAACTCGACGCTCAGGTAACCGCCGTACCCGATGTCATCCAGCGCCGCGAGGAAGGCCGACCAATCGACGACACCCTCGCCCAGAAGCGGGAAGGTGAACGTCTCCCCCGGCAGGCCGCCCGGCACGCCCACGCAGTCCTTCAGGTGCACGTGGAAGATGCGGCTCCCCCACTGGCGCACGGCCCACGGAACGTCATTCCCATACAGCGCGTAGTGTGAGGGGTCGAAGTTGAGGCCGAGGCCGTCCGACGTGTACCGGGCCATCAGCGGCAGCGTCGTATAGTAGTCGCGCACGGTCATGCCGAACACCGCCTCCACCGCCAGCTTCACGCCGTGCCTCTCGGCGGCCGGCACGAGTTCGTCGAAGGCCCGGAAGACCAACTCCCACGCCTCCCCCTCCGGCATCTCCTTGCGCAGCTTCGGGGCGTTCGGGTCCCACGGCGCCGGCCCGCTGAAGAGGTTCAGCGCCTCGACGCCGTGCCTTGCGGCGGCCTCGATGCACTCGATCGTGTGGGCGACGCGATCCGCGCGAGCGGCCTCGTCGCGAGTCACGTAGTCCTGCTGCACCACGACCTCCGAGACCGCCAGCCCGGCATCCCGGGTGACCTGCATGAGGGCCGCGATCTCGTCGTCGGAATGCGAGCGCGGATCGAAGTGCGCCAGCGTCCACTCGACGGCGCCGTAGCCGAGGTCGGCGAGGCAGCGGCAGACGTCCTCCGGCTTCCACGCCGTGAAGCCGAGGCTGGCCATGTAGGCGAGCCGGGAAGGATCAGGCATGGGGCACGCCCCCAGGTTCGCAGGCTTGCACGATACGTCCGACTTCAACGGCCCGCCGGGACAGTCCTTCTTGCTTCCCACTGCGGCCGGCAGGGGGAACGCCCTCGGAGGGCGAATGGGGGAACCTGAATCTGCTGCACTGGAGGTAGCACCATGTTCGGGCTGGCCCTGCGGTCGCTGTTCGTGCTGACGCTCCTCTTCGGGTTGGCCTTCGGGATTGCCGTGGCCGCGCTGTACGCCATCGATGCGCCCTGGCCCCTGGCCGTCTTGGTGGCCGTGGCGTTCGTCGGGCTGCAGTACCTCATCTCCCCCTTCATCATTCAGTGGGTGCACAAGATCGAGTGGTGCGAGCCCGCGTCGGTGGACCCGGAACTCGCGCGCTTCATCGACACCCTCTGTCGAGGGCGCGGGCTGAAGCCCCCGCGGTTTGGGGTCATCCACGACGGCAACCCCAATGCCTTCACCTTCGGGCACTACCCCGGGAATGCGCGGATGGTCGTCACGACGGGACTGCTCGAGATCTGCGACGAGCAGGAGGCCCAGACCGTCGTCGCCCACGAGATCGGCCATATCGTGCATTGGGACTTCGTGATGATGACGGTCGCGGCCGCCGTGCCCATGATGCTGTATGTCATCTACCGCTTCGCCCTGCGCGTGCGGGGTCGGGGGAGAAGCGGCGCCGCGGTCCTGGCCGTGGGGCTGGCGGCCTTCATCGCCTACATCATCAGCCAGTACATCGTCCTGTTCCTCAGCCGGGTGCGCGAGTACTACGCCGACCACTTCGCCGCCGACGTTACGCGCAACCCGAACGGCCTCGCCTCGGCCCTGGTGAAGATCGCCTACGGCCTGGCGAAGGCCCCCAAGGAACACGAGACTGCCGAGGGGGCCCGCACCCCGGCTCTGGCGCACGCCGGTGGGATGGGCAGCCGTTCGCTGGGGATCTTCGACCACAAGTTCGGTTCCGCTCTGGCTCTGGCTGCCGCAGGCTCCTACTCCGCGACCACCGGCTACTCGGCAGACGTCACGATCAAGGCGATGCGCTGGGACCTGTGGAACCCATGGGCCTTCCTTTGCGAGCTGTCATCGACGCACCCCCTGCCCGCGAAGCGAATCAAGGCCCTCGAAGACCTGGCCTGGAAGCTCGGCCAGCAGCCGGTGTACGATCTGCCGGAGCCGAGCGAGCGCCCCGAGAGCTACTGGGACGAGTTCGCCGTGGACATCCTCGTCGCGAACCTGCCGCTGCTCGGCCTGCTGGCGGGGCTGGGGATCGGCGCCGGGCTGGGGCTGACGATGGGCTGGTCCCCGGGGCTGATCGGCATTGCGCTTCTGGGCCTGGGCCTCGGGATGCTCATGCGGACGCGGTTCTCCTACCCGAAGCACCAGTTCCCGCCGGGCGAGGTAGCCTCCCTGGTCGGCGAGGTCAAGGTCAGCCGGATTCGCAGCATCCCCTGCTCGCTGGAAGGTCAGATCATCGGGCGCGGAATCCCCGGGCTGTACTGGTCGGAGGACCTCGTCCTGCAGGACGAGACGGGCTTCATCCGGCTCGACTACCGCCAGCCGATCCGGTTCCTGGAGTGGCTCTTCGGGCTGTTCCGCGCCGAGACCTTCATCGGGCAGCACGTCGTCATCATGGGCTGGTATCGCCGCTGGCCCGGCCCGTACGTCGAGTTGTGGAAGCTTCGGGACCCGACCGGCCGCGAGCAGACGTGCTGGAACTGGGCCTTCAGCTTCTACGGCAGCCTCGTGATGATCGCCATCGGCCTGGTCGTCGGCATCGTCGGGATGCTGATCCAGCGGTAGCGCGCCACGCTCTGCAGGCGGGGAATGCCTGGAGCGTAGGGGCGCGATTCATCGCGCCCGATCGTGTAGGGGCGCCATTCATGGCGCCCGCGTGTTTCGGGACCGACGCGCATGCGCATCGTCAGCTTCGTGACGGCAGTCGGCGAGACCCGCCTGGGCCTCCTCGAGGGCGAGGAGGTCGTTGACATTACCTCGGCGCAGGCGCCATGCTCGCTGCGTCTGGTGCAGTGGGCCTGTGATGAGGGTCTCTCCCTCGTCGAGGCGATCGAGCAGGCGAGGCGCCACGGCTCCGGCGAGCGGCTGCCGCTGGCCGAGTTGGACGTCGCGCCGACGCCGGGACGCGCACATCTGACGCGGCCGATCGAGCCGCCGGAAGTCTGGGGCGCGGGGATCACGTACGAGCGCACCGCCACGCGCTACGACGAAGGCGCCGCCGAGACCGTCTACACGCGGGTGTACGAGGCGGAGCGGCCGGAGTTGTTCTTCAAGGCCACGGCCGCCCGCTGCGTCGGACCGAACGCGCCGATCGGCGTCCGCAGCGACTCGGCACAGACCTCGACCGAGCCCGAGATGGCCGTGCTGCTCGGCTCCGGCGGTCAGGTCATGGCCCTGCTTTGCTGCAATGATGTGACGGCCCGGGACATCGAGTACGAGAACCCGCTCTACCTGCCGCAGGCCAAGATCTACGCGGGAAGCTGCGCCATCGGGCCGTGCTTGACGACGCCGGATGAGGTTCGGGGGCCTCACGAGCTACAGGTCTCGTGCACCATCGAGCGCGGCAGCGCGCGCTGGGAGGGCAGCACGAGTACGGCCCTGATGCGGCGCACCGTGGACGACCTGGCCTCGTGGCTGACGCGCAACAACCCGATCCCTGCCGGGACGATCCTGACGACCGGGACGGGGATCGTGCCGCCTGTCGAGTGGTGCCTGCAGGAGGGGGACGTGGTCACCGTTGACATCGAGCGCGTGGGGCGGCTCTCGAACCCCGTCCGTCGGTTGCCGTAGAGTGTGGGTGGGAGGCGTGGGTGGGTGCCATGAATGGCGCCCCTACATCGTGAGCGACGGTGAGCCGCCGTCATGTAGGGGCACGATTCATCGTGCCCCCGTGTAGGGGCGTGATTCATCACGCCCCTTGCCTCGCCTCCCTCGCACTCTCTCACACGCAGGCTGCGTTTGGGGACCCCCAGATGCCCGCCGTCCGCAAGACCGAGATTCTCTACCTCAACCACGTCGCGCGGATGAGCGGCGCCGAGGCCAGCCTCGTCAGCCTCCTCACACACCTCGATACGAGCGCCTACCGGCCCGTGGTGGGGGTGCCCGCGCCCGGGCCGCTGGTTGAGCAGCTTCGGGCGATGGATATCGAGGTCGTCTTCCTTGACCACCCTCGCCTGCGCCGCTCGGGGAACCCCCTCAACCTTGTCCGGCAGTACCTCGACCTGGGCCACGGCGCCGAGAACATCGCGGCGCGCGTGGAGGACTACGCGGTCGATATCATCCACGCCAACAGTCTCTCCTCGGCGATCGCCGCGGCGCGCGCGCTGCGCAACGGAGCGGCCCTGGTTTGGCACGTGCGCGATCTGCGCCTCCCCCGCGGGATCACGCGCTGGCTCGTGTCGAGGTCGGCCGCCATCGTTGCCATCTCCGGCGCCGTGGCCGCGCGGTTGACGGCGCTCGATTCGCGGGCGACGAGCAAGATCCGCGTGGTCTACAACGGCGTTGACGCCGCGGCCTTCGCGCCCCACGACTCCCGCGAGCGAATCCTGAAGGAGCTCGGCCTGCCTCCTAATGCACTGCTGATGGGCGGCGTGGGCCAGCTCGTCCCGTGGAAGAACTGGACGCGCTTTCTGAGCGTGGGCGCGGACGTGGCGGCGCGCGTCGCGAACACTCGCCTGCTGATCGTGGGCGCCGACCTGTTCCACGACGAGCCGCGCTACGTGGAGGAGCTGAAGACGTACGCCGAGGACCTGGCGATTGGCCGACTCACCCACTTCCTCGGGCATCGCACGGACATCGCGGATGTCGTCTCGGCCTTCGACGTGTTCGTACATTGCACCGACGAGGAGCCCCTGGGCCGGGCGATCATGGAGGCCATGTCGCTGGAGCGCGCCGTCGTGGCCGTGCGCTCCGGCGGCCCGGCCGAGCTGATCGTCGATGGCGAGAGCGGCCTGCTGGCCCCGCCCAAGAACACCTACGCCATTTCCGACCGTGTCGTGCAGGTGCTGAAGGACCGCGACCTCGCCCGTCGCCTTGGGCAGGCGGCGCGCCTGCGCATCGAGACACACTTCCGCCCGGAGCAGACCGCCAAGCTCGTCCAGCAGGTCTACGAGGACGTGCTCTGGCAGCGAGGCAGCCGGGCGGCCGGGGCGTGAGACTCGAGGAGGCCGCCATGGACCGACGACGTTGTCGAGTAGCTCAGCCATTCGGCTTTCGCCCTCACAGATCCGAGCGTGCGGCTTTCCCGCACTCGGCTCTTCTGGAGGGTCACCCGAGACGGGCGGTCTTCGGGAGCCAGGAATGCGTGATGCGCG
>VGFC01000091.1 GCA_016869045.1 Armatimonadota bacterium | reverse complement strand
CATCCCCGCCTCGCCCATCATCCCCGGCTGCCCCATCATCCCCGGCTGCCCCATCATCCCGGGCTGCCCCATCATCCCCGGCTGGCCCATCATGCCAGGCTGGCCCATCATCCCCGGCTGGCCCATCATCCCCGGCTGGCCCATCATCCCGGGCTGCCCCATCATCCCCGGCTGGCCCATCATCCCCGGCTGGCCCATCATCCCAGGCTGGCCCATCATGCCAGGCTGGCCCATCATCCCAGGCTGGCCCATCATGCCAGGCTGGCCCATCATCCCAGGCTGGCCCATCATCCCCGGCTGCCCCGCACCGCCCTCCATTCCAGGCATACCGGGCATTCCTGGCATTCCGGGCATTCCCATCCCGCCGCCCATCCCGGGTTCCATCCCCGGCCCCATCCCCATGCCCGGGGCGCCGCCCATGGCCCCGCCCGCCATCTGCTGCTTGAGTTCGACCTCCACGTCCGCCTGGATGGTATCCTCGATGCTGACGGGGTAGCCCTGCTCGTAGGCGAAGTACATGACCCGCGTGCCCTGGAGGTCGCCCTTGATCTTGGCGGGTGTGTTCTGGATTGTCACGTCGAACTGCAGGCCCTTCTCCTCGAAGGTGCTCTTGATGCGCGCGCAGCGCCGGCCGGCGACCCACTCGAAGCCGTCGAGTTTGCTCTCGGCGGTCAGGAGGTGCTGGCGCATCGTGTACAGTTCGGGGATGAGCTGCAGGTCCGACTTCCAAGGGCGCGCACCGAGGGTCAGCTTGCGACCCGGGAGCTTCGTGTAGATCTCGCCGATGGGGAAGTGGGGGGCATCCGCCTTGGAGGGCTCGACGGTGCTGTCTCCGGCGTACTGCTGCATGAACTCCTTGGCGACGTCCTTGATGTACTGCGGCTGGGTGCCGGGCATATAGGTCACGCCATTGGTGCAGGTCTGGCGCATGATGCCGCCGTCGCCCGTCCCAGCGCCGGTGAGCATCTTGAGCCCGTAGGCGCCGTCGTAGAGGTTGATCTCGAGTGTACCTTCAGCGCCCTCGACGTGGGGATTGGTGTCGAACCCGATCTTCTCGGTGCCCTCGAAGACGTAGTCGAGAGTGTCGCTCGTCTTGAGGAGGATCTTCAGCTCCACGCCGTCGGCGACGTCGGCGGCGGGGATGTCGTTCTCGATGGTGATCGCGGTCGTCGCAGTGCCCTGCAGCTGCCCGTCGCCGTCGAAGGCGTTGACGGTGACGGAGTACTTCCCGTCAGGATAGTAGCGGTCGCCGTTCTCGTCGCGGATGCGGGTGTCCCAGACGAAGGGCAGACCGGCCAGGGTGTTGGCCTGGAACTCGGCTTCGGCCTCGCGGCCGACGCGGGCGATCTTCCAGGCGTAGGTGCCTTCGTTGGGGTTCGGTTTGTCGGCGATGATCTCCAGGGTGCCCCGGACGACGCTGTCCTTTGTGGGCGCCACGATCGTCACTTGGCCCCGTTGAGCGAGGGCGAGAGTGCAGAGCAGCGACAGCCCAACCGCCAGGATTGCGATAGCTTTGAGCCCGCGCATGGTGCGGCCTCCTCCGATCTGGGGTTCAGCCTGACTTCGCTAGTTCGTTGCGCAGTACCTCATAACACTCCCGCAGGCTCTGCGGAACCACGCGGGTGTCGGCCAGCACAGGCATGAAGTTCGTGTCGCCGTTCCACCGCGGCACGATGTGCAGATGCACGTGCTCCTCGATGCCCGCCCCGGCCACGCGGCCGATGTTGAAGCCCACATTGAAGCCATCGGGATGCATCGCGCGGCGGAGGACCTCAACCCACGCCTTGGCTAGACGGACCATGTCGGCGAGTTGCTCCTCGCTGAGACCGGAGATGTCCGCGATGTGCTCATAGGGCGCGACCAACAGGTGGCCGTTGTTGTACGGGTACGCATTCATGAGGACGTATGAGAGGGGGCCGCGGTTTAGTATCAACTCCCCCTCGTCGTCCCCCGCCGCCGGCTTGCTGCAGAAGATGCACTCGGTCGACTTCTCGCCGAGAACGTAGCCGATACGCCAGGGAGCCCAGAGTCGATCCAACGTGCCCGTTCCTCTGTGAGGGACCAAACCAACGGTCCGGCGCCGAGGCCCCGGATCGCGGCGATTATACATGGGGCAGAGGGCAGCGTCAACCGACAGACGGACCGACTACGATGGCCCCGCAGGCGAGCCGTTGGCGGCCAGCAGCTGTTCGCGGAAGCTCTCGGGGGTCACGAGGCCGATGATCCGGTCGGCCTCGCGAACGAGAACCACCCCGCAGGTCCCCTGAGCCAGGCGGCGGTACACGTCGGCCATGTTGGCCCCCGGTGGCACCTGGCAGACGTTCGTGCTCATTACCTCGCCAACCGTGTGCTGAGCGCCGAGGTGGTGCAGGCCGGTCAGCAGGTCCTGCCGCGTAACGACGCCGACGATCATGTCTCCCTCGACAACGGGGAAGTCGTGCTGGTAGCCCTGGGTGGCGTAGGCGAGCGCCATGGCGAGCGTCGCATCGCGGGGTAGGGTCTCGAAGCGCGTCGCCATCGCCTGGCCCGCGGTGATGCGCTCCAGGACGGCCCGGACCCGGACCTGTCGCCCCTCCTCGCCGGCCCCCACGAAGATGAAGATGGCGATGATGACCAGCCAGAGGTTGACCTTGAACACGAAGATCCCCGCCAGGCCGATCAGCACGGCCATGGCCTGGCCCACCGAGGTTGCGATGTTCGTGGCCTCCACGTGGCTCATCCGGCTGGCGAGCACGGCGCGCAGCACGCGGCCCCCATCCATCGGAAAGGCCGGCAGCAGGTTGAACCCGGCAATGATGAGGTTGGCCTGCACGAGCATCCGGAGCCAGGGCTGACCGCCGTACGTCGCGGGCCCAGCGTAATGCAGCAAGTGCATGACCCCGTACAACGCACCGGCGATCGCCAGGCTCATCAGTGGCCCGGCGATGGCCATGAGCCCCTCTTCGCGGGGCGAGCGCGGCATCTCCTCCATCGCCGCGACGCCGCCGATGGGCAGCAGCGTGATGCTCTCGACGCGGACGCCGTACGAGCGCGCCACCAGGCTGTGAGACAGCTCGTGGAGCACCACGCACGCGAAGAGGGCGGCCACGAAGAGCATGCTCCACAGGGCCTGCGTCGGTCCACCGGCGAGGAGCCCGCCGAGCCCGATGAGCAAGACGAGGATGACGAACGTCACGTGCACCCGTAGGGGAATCCCCAGGATGCGACCGACCTGGATGGAGCCAAACACGATGGGCACCTCTAGCAGCTACGTGGTACTTCGCCCCATTGTAGCACAACACCCGCGCTACCGGAGGAGGCTCAGCCGATAGGGGGCAGGTTGCGCCAGTTCGGGGCGCCCGCACGGAGGGGCCGGCTCCCCGGCGCACGCGACGTGGCAGTTCGCCGTGCAGCCCTCGATGGGATGGAAGCGGCCGTCCGTGCCCTTGCGGCAATACGGCAGCGAGAAACCCTCGCAAGTCGCGAGACCGGGGCTGTCGCAACTCTCCGGCAGCTCCTGGCACGAGGCGTACGTCATGTCCCGCGCCTCGCAGGCGGCGCGGAGGCGGAGGTGCAGGTCGCGCCGGAGGTCGTCCCGCAGCACATACCCGCGGCAGGTGCCGCTCCAGCCGGGGACGTAGTCCGCGCGCATTTCCTCGGCGGCCCCGGGGGAGACGTGGGAGCGGACCTCCGCAAGCATCCGGTCGAGCAGGGAGACGGCCGCGCCGGGCGCGCGACGCTTGTCCAGACGCCCCGTGCTGCCGGTTACGTGGCGTGCACCCGCGGCCGCGAAGTCGTCGAGCAGAGCCTCCGTGCGACCCCACCACTCCGCCCCGTACAGGCCTCCGAACACGTGCACGAAGTAGGGGTCCAGCCGCACCCCCACCCAGGCCCCCAGGGCCGCCATGTGGCGTACGGCGCGGAGCCTCTCCTCGTAGGGCGGGGCATGGGGCGAGAGGATTCGCAGGACCTCCGGCGGGCCCTCAATGCTGACCGCGACCGCCTTGCGCTCGAACTCGCGGAAGCCCGGCAACGCGCCGAGGAAGGAGGGATCGCCCTTCGTGGTGATCGCGAACGAGACGCCCCACCGCAGCAGCGTCTCAACGACGCGGCGCGTCTGCTCGCGAACCGCGGCCGAGGGCTGGCAGGGATCAGTCGTCGTGCAGAGCAGAACCGGGGGCGCAATGGTCAGGCGCCCGAGGTCGCGTTCGATCAGCTCCGGCAAGTTCGCATAGACCCGCGGGCCCTCGGCAAGGTCCGAGTAGATGGCCTCGCGCGCGTAGCAGAAGGAGCAATCGTGGATGCAGTGCGCGCGCCCAGGCGGCGTCACGTTGATGATCCACGGGTGGAAGCACTTGCGCCGCGGACCCTTGTAGGGGAAGTCGTGGAGCGTTGAGGTTCGTTTCAGGAGAGGTCGGTGGGGCGACATGTCACCTCGACACGAACCTCAGCGAGTACACATCGGCGTCCACCAGCGCGAACCGGAGCTTCACGGGCTTGCCGACGAGTGCGCTGACATCGGTGCCCACCCTCCAGGCGACGACGTGCTCGATCTCGTTCCCAAAGATCGGGGGGCAGTCGTCGAGGGTGAAGCCCGGAATGGGTTGGCCGGTCTGGTCCTGGAGCTCGAGGCGCACGCTGCCGATGGCGGAGGTCTCGTAGTTGATCACGAGCTGCTTGCCCTCGAAGGTCAGGGGCTTGGTGATGAACTCGCCGCCTGGGTAGCCGGCGCTCAGCGAGACGAACCGGTCGGTCCGGAGCGTGCCGCGGCGCAGGCGGCAGGTGTCATGGCGGTAGTTCTCGACGTAGTAGATCGAGATCTCCTCCGGCAAGGTCGCGATCAGCCCCGTGGCGGGCATCATGTTGCGCTCGGTCCAGTTGCTGCGATCGAGGCCCGGTCGGATGAACCCCTCGACGTAGCGGCGGAAGTGTAGGCCATCGCGGCTGCACATGAAGACCCCGTCCGAGAGGCCGTCGTAAGGGTGCTCGGGCACCTTCTTCCGGTCAGGAACGAAGCGCTTGGGAAAGCCCATGTAGATGTGCGGCGCACGGAAGTAGGGCTGCACCGCGTTCGTGTAGAGATGCTCCTTGGGCGCGTCGCCGAAGTCGAGCCACTCGGGCTTCGTCCAGTTGAGGAAGTCCGGCGACCGCGCGACCCGTACCGTGCGCACGCCGTCCGCGAAGTCGCGGAGGTAGCAGACGTACTCGCCCCGTAGCGTGTCGAAGAACGCGAGGTTGTCGGAGTCGAACGCGCCCTCGGTGATGACGGGCTCGGGGCGGATCAGGTTCCAGTGGATCGCGTCGGGTGAGGCGATGGCGACCAGCGGCCCGGCGGCGAGGGCCTTGTAGCGCTCCTCGGGCTTGCAGGTGGGGTTCTCATCCAGGAAGGGTGCGAAGTTGTGCTCGCCGGGGCCAGTCCAGACGATGTTGTTGTCCTTCGAGCCCTTCCAGTCGAACAGGCCGAGGTTCGGCCGCGTGAACGTGACCCCGTCGCGGCTCTCGGCGTAGCATGTCACCTGGTGGAAGTCGGGGCCCTCATTGTTGCTCCCCCGATAGTAGAGGCGGACGAGGTCGCCGTCGCGGAAGACCGTCGCATAGCAGCTTGTCGGGCCCTCCCACGGCGCGTTGAACTCGAGGGCCACGTTCTGCGGAACGGGATGGTGCAGCTCCTGCTCGATGCCGCTCCGGCTCTCGATGAGGTAGTCGTCAACGAACAGCTCCAGACGCGAGCCGAGGTTCAGCACGGGACCAGCCTCCTGTGCGGACGCTATCAAGCAGGCAAGGATCGAGACGAAATTAGGGACAGGCCCCAATTTCCGACGGACGTCATGTCGGAAATTGGGGCCTGTCCCTAATTTCGTCTCGATCAGTCTGCGAGGCCGCATGTGTCGCTCACCAGTTGCGTGATGGCTTCGACCTTCTCGATCTGGCCGACTTGGCTGATCTCGTCGGAGATGCCGAGGATCAGGCGGCCGGCGAACATGTCCATCACACGCTTCGTGAAGTCGAGGATGAAGTCCATCGAGTAGTGCGGCAGGAAGAAGATCGCGGGGATGAGGTCGAGCAGCGTCATGTTGCCGGTGTACTGCTTGATCATCTCCAGCGTCATGTCGCATTGGGGCTCGGGGGTCAGCGACTCGACCGAGTCAAGGCCGCTCTCCAGGAGGTAGGGGAGAATCTGGCGCGAGTTCCCGTCCCAGTGGCTGTGCACGAAGCGGTTGGCGGCGTGGAGGCGCTCGGAGATGTGCTGCCAGCGCGGGAGGCAGTACTTCTTCAGGATCGGCGGCGGGGTGAACTCGTTCGTGGTGTGGTCGCCGAGGTTGAAGATGCGCGCGGGCAGCTGCAGCGCGGCGTCGATCTGGCGGTCATCGCGGCGGTCGCAAGCCTCCAGGTAGGCCTCCATCACGTCGGGTGCGTCGGCCAGAAGGTAGTAGCAGCCCGGCAAACCGGTCCAGTGCTTGATGAGATCGGTGAAGCCCGAGCTGTTGAGGAAGCCCGTCGGCTCGCCCCGGATGCCCAGGCGCTCCTCGGCGGCGCGGAAGGCGTCGAGGTTCGCGCGGTAGTGCGTGCGCTCGACGACGTCAATCAGGACCCTCAGGTCCTCGGGTGTCTGCACGGGCCAGCCGTGGATGCGGCGGTTCTTGAGCTTCTCGCCCTCCCAGATGTCCTGGTACATCCGGGTGATCGTACCGGTGGGCGTGGTGATCGTCTCGAAGTACTTGTCGCCCCGCTGCTCCCCGCTGCGGACGACGTCCGCGGGTTCCTCGTAAGCCTCGACACCGGCAGATGCCGCGTAGCGGATCGAGCAGTGCAGCGTGTCGTAGATGCCCCAGTAGTCCAGGCCCTGAAAGCGCTCCGGCAGCGTGCCCTCGGCGGCATGGTGGTTGATCCAGGTCTCCAGGCGCGGCTGCCAGAGGACCTTGTCGGTGCGCTTCTCAAAGATGGCGAGGTTCAGTTCGCGGCGGGTCACGGGGGCCAGTCCTCCTGGGGGTGTCTCAGGCGTTGTCCTCGACGTGCGCGGCCTCGACGTTGACCGACCACACGTCGTGTGCCTCTCCCGTCACGTTGCGGGCGGCATAGAGGCCGGTGAGCATCGAGTGGTCGAGGTTGTTGTAGCGGTGGAGCCCGCCCCGTCCGCAGGTCCGGAGATTCGCGAAGCCTGCCAGGTACGCGCGCGCGGTCGCGACGCGCTGCTCGTAGCCGGGGTCGTAGATCGGGTAGGCGTCCCGAACGCGAACGACCGTGGCGTCGCTGATCGCGGCATCGGACAGAAGGCCGAGCCGGAGGATCTCGGTCTGCGCAAGCGCCCGGAGATCGGCGTCGGCCGCCGTCCAGAGGGAATCGCCCTCATCGCAGAAGTACTCCATCCCGATGATCGTCTGCGTGTCGCTCGGCATCATCGCCGGGCTCCAGTTGCGGAAGTTCTGCACGCGGCCGACGCGAACGCTCGGATCGTGCACGTAGACCCAGTTGTCGGGGAAGGTGTCGGCGGTCTCGACCAGCAGGGCGACGGTCAGGAAGGCGCGCCGGCGTAGCCCCCGCGCAGCCGTTGCCACGTCCTCAGGCGGTTGCGGGTCCAGCGCCAGGAGGAGGTCGGCCAGCGGCATGGTTGAGATGACGTGGCCTGGCGACAACGTGAGTGGTCCCTGAGGTCCGGCGACCTCCACCGCCAGGACGCGATCACCCTCGTGCCGAATGCGGAGGACCTCATGGTTCAGCCGCACCTCCGCTCCCTCGGCCGATGACGCGCGCACGCAAGCGTCCCACATCATGCCCGGTCCGAGCCGGGGGTAGCGGAACTGCTCGATCAGGCTGACGGCCGCCGGTGCCCTGCGGAAGGGGTTGAGGCGGCTCCAGACCGCCTTGCCCAGGGAGAGGTCCCGAATGCGCTGGGCCGCCCACTCGACGCCGATCTGCGAGCAGGGGATGCCCCAGACCTTCTCAGTGTAGGCCTTGAAGAACGTCTCATAGAGCGCACGCCCGAATCGGTTCGAGACCCAGCGCTCGAAGGTATCCTCGGGCAGATCGGGCCGGACGCGGGCGCGGAGGTAGCTGAGGATGATCGCCAGCGAACGACGGGGGCCCAGGTTGCGCAGCGCCTCGAACGGCTTGAGGGGATAGCTGTAGAAGGCGCCCTGGTAGAAGACGCGCGAGAGACGGTCCCGGGTCAGGAAGTCCTCTCCCAGCAGCTCCTCCCACAGCCGGCCGATCTCGTCGATCTTCGTGTAGAAGCGGTGCCCGCCGAGGTCGAAGCGACCGCCCGCGAAGTCCACCGTCTGCGCGAGGCCACCGGGGCGCTCCTGGCGCTCGAGGACCACGACGGGCGTGTGACGCCGGGATAGCTCCATAGCCGCCGCGAGCCCGGCCGGGCCGGCCCCGATGACGACGACGGGTCCCTGAGCGTCCAGTGCCATGTGTCCTTAGGCGCCTCGCGAGGACCTACTTCGGTCCGTAGGTTGGGTTCAGGTACGCCACGAGCCAGTAGATAGACAGCCCGTTGCAGAGCATCAGCAGCGTCAGGCCGAAGCCCGCCAGCCAGGGCCAGCCGCGCCGCCACAGGCCCCAGGACGCCGGCAGCCAGAACCCCATGTACCCCGCGACGGCCGGCAGCCAGTAGCGGGCGCCCTCGAACCGCCCGGGGTTGACGAACACGGCGTTCTGCAGCAGGGCCGCGTAGAGCGCCAGCGCGCCCAGCACAGGAAGCGCCACGGCGCTCGCCCCGGAGAGGTCTCGAGCACGCCAGCGCCTCGCTACGAGGAGCACGACTCCCCCGCAGGCGAGGATGCTGGGAAGCGCGAGGGCGACGCCGACGGGCCACTGGCCGGCGGGTGGGATCCACGACGTCAGCGGCCATGTCGAGCGATAGAGGCCGCCCACGGCGCGGATCACGCGGGCCGTGAGGCTCGGGTCAGGCCAGGCGGCGAGAGGCCACGCCGGGTCGCTATCCAGCCGGCCGTACGTCAGGAGGAACCGTACGGTCCACCAGCCACCCGTCACGAGCCACGCTACCAGTATCGTGAGAGCGCCCATGAAGAGGCGCTCCGTCGGGCTCCGACGCACCGCTTTGGAGGCCTCATCGGTCGCGACTTCCTCGGCCGGCGGCCGAACGCCGAGGACGAGCGCCGGTACGAGCACGATGCCAAGGGGCAGCACGGAGTTCTTGGTCAGGCAGCCCAGGCCAAGCGCGGCGCCCGCCAGGAGGCAGCGAGGCAGCGTTGCCCCTCGGCATGCGATCAGCACCGCCATGAGCAGTGTCGCCGTGCCGAACACGCTGGCCAGCATGTCGTTGTTGATGACGGCGGCCATGAGCTGGAAGTGCGGCAACCAGGCTACGCACGCCGCGCCCACCAAGTCGATGATGCGCAGTTCGAAGGCCTCCCGCAGCAGCCGGTACGCCATCACGATGACAGCCAACCCCAACCCGGTCGATAGCAGACGGATCAGGTGCCGGGAGACCTCTCCCAGGGGTCGCAGCAGTGCGTAGAAGGGCACGCAGAGGAGGTAGTAGAGCGGCGGGTGGTGCGCGATCGCCCCGGTTTGCTCCTCGTTGGCCGGCAGCGTGTGGGTTTCGAGAATCCACTGATAGTAGCGTTCGTGGCGGGGTTCGTCCGGGCCGTAACCCAAGGGAATGATGCAGTTGTACGCGACCGCCAGCGCGGTGTACGTCGCGCAGATCGCGACCAGACCCCATCTGGCTTGCCTGCGCCCGAGTTCCACGGCGGACGGCTCTCCTCTGTGGCCTGACAGGCTGGAAACACCCCTTCGCGCTGGCGCGGCGCCTTCCCTTCCGCAGGACCTGCCGGGGCGCTTGACCGGCTACATGGGCCGGGGTATGATGGGCGGAACCAAGGGGCGTGCAAACGGTCCCGTCGGTGAGGTGACGATGATGCCAGCGAAGGAGATCACGGTCCAGCCTGCGACGCGCACCATCTACCGGGCTGATCAGCCGTGGTTCGCCGACAGACAAGCTGCCCTTGCCAGGCTTCGGCGGAGTGGCTGGCTCCGGGTTGGCCGAGACGGAGCGATCTCCGTACGCGCGGGGGCTGTCGCCGAGGAGCTCGACCCAGAGGAGCGCGAGGTTGTTCACAAACTGCTGGGGTACTCCTGGGACAAGCGGTACCCGCTGATCGCGAAGCGAGCTGGCGTGGTAGGTGGGCGTGCTGCCGTCGCGGGCCGGCGGGTACCGGTGTGGCAGATCGAGAAGGCCGCCCGCAGCGGCCTATCGCTCGCGCAGTTGGTCTCGGACTTCGAGCTTAGCGCTGAGCAGGTGGCCCAAGCACTGGGCTACGCGAGGCGGCATCCGGAGGAGATCAGTCAGGACATCCTCGACCAGGAGACCGCGGCAGAGCACGTGCGCTGGGTGACCGTGCGGGGCAGGGGCGCCGCCTCGTAGGAGCCCGGTGAGTCGCGGCCAGGGAGATTGCCGGAGTCTCGCGCCAATGAGGTTCCTTCTGGATGAGCATGTCTACCCCTGTCTGGCGGTCTACCTCAGGTTCCTCGGGCACGATGCCGAGGCCGTGGCGAAGGAGCGGGCGCGAGACCTGATGGGGAAGCCCGACGATGTGGTGTTCAGTGTAGCGGTGACCGACAACCGGATCGTCGTGACGTTCAACGCGGACGACTACGTGCGGCTTCATGAGGAGTTCCACAAGACGGGCCTCGACCACCCGGGAATCGTTCTCTCCCCAGAGAGGCGGTACGCGGACTTCGAGGTCGTCTTCAGGTGGATCGACCGGTTGCTGGAGGACGTCCCACCGCGCGCCTTCCCCAACCAACTCCATGACCTGAGCCTGTACATGGGGTAGGGCCCTGGCAAGGCCTCGGTTTTGACACCGGCCCCTGAAGCGGCTATAATCGGCCCGTCAGTCGCCCGGGCGTAGGGGGTGCTCGGGCGGCTGTTTTCACGTCCTCTGGGAGGGGGATTCCTGAGTGGCGAAGATTCGGCTGGCACTCATCAGCGTGTACGACAAGGCGGGCCTTGGCGACTTGGTCCGCGGGCTGGCGGAGTTCGGCGTGAGGATTCTGTCCACGGGCGGAACGCTGAGGGCGATTCGCGAGGCGGGGGTGGAGGCGACGCCCGTCGAGGAGCACACGGGCTTCCCGGAGATGATGGATGGGCGGGTGAAGACGCTCCATCCGAAGATCCACGGGGGACTGCTCTGCCTGCGCTCGAACCCCGAACACATGGCGCAGGCGGAGAGGCATGGGATCGAGATGATCGACCTCGTGGTGTGCAACCTGTATCCGTTTGAGGCGACCATCGCGAAGCCCGGCGTGACGATCGAGGAGGCGGTCGAGCAGATCGACATCGGCGGCCCGTCGATGATCCGGTCCTCGGCGAAGAACTTCGCGTCGGTGGCGGTCATCTGCAACCCGGCGCGGTATACGCAGGTCCTGGAGGAGATGCGCGCGCATGATGGCGAGATCACGCCGGAACTCCGCCGGCAGCTCGCGCTGGAGGCCTTCACGCACACCGCGAAGTACGACTCAGCCATCGCGGGGTACCTGGCGAAGCAGGTCTCGAACGACGAGGCGTCTGTGTTCCCGTCGCTGTTCACGCCCTGGTATGAGAAGGTCGGGGGCGATCTGCGGTATGGCGAGAACCCGCACCAGGCCGGCGCGCTGTATCGCGATGTGCGGTCGAGCGAAGTGGGCCTCGCGGGCGCGACGCAGCATCAGGGGAAGGAGCTGTCATTCAACAACCTGCTCGACGCATCGGCGGCGCTGAAGGCGGCGCGCGACTTCGAGGCCCCCACGGCCATCATCATCAAGCACCTGAATCCCTGTGGCGCGGCGTCGGCGGAGACCCTCGCGCAAGCGTACGAGGAGGCGTGGGTCTGCGATCCCGTCTCGGCGTTCGGCTCGGTGATGGCGTTCAACCGCGTGATGGACAAGCAGACCGCCGACATGATCGGAAACGACGAGTTCCTCCGCGACGCGATCGTTCCGCGCTACCGCGAGGAGACGGGCGACGAGGAGTCCACAGTGCTGTCGGCCTTCCCGGAGGTCGTCATCGCGCCGGGCTATGAGCCGGAGGCCCTCGAGTCCCTGAAGCGGATCAAGAACCTGCGGGTGCTGGAAGTGCCGGACTTCGGCGGGCCGGAGAGCGGCGGGTGCGACTACGACCTGCGGAAGGTGCCGGGCGGCATTCTCCTGCAGGACGAGGACATGGGGATTGCAGCGCGGGACGAGATGCGGGTCGTCACCGAGAAGCAGCCGACGGCGGAGGAGATGGAGTCACTCACCTTTGCCGACCGAATCGCCAAGCACGTCAAGAGTAACACGATCCTGCTCGTGAAGGGCACGCGCACCGTGGGCGTGGGCGCGGGGCAGATGAGCCGCGTGGACTCGGCGCTGATCGCCGCGCGCAAGGCGGGGAAGAGGGCCAAGGGCTGCGTGATGGCCTCGGACGCAATGTTCCCCGCGCGCGACGGCCTCGACGCCGCGGCCGGCGCCACGGGCGCCGTTGCCGTCATCCAGCCCGGCGGCTCCGTCCGCGACGAAGAGGTCATCCAGGCTGCCAACGAGCACGGCATTGCCATGGTGCTGACGGGGATGAGACACTTCAGGCATTGACGGCAGGAGACAGGAGTCAGGAGACAGGAGCCAGGAGAACGGCGACGGGAGACGCGGCTGTCTCCAATGCGGGTCCGCCCCCAGCGCTCTCCTGACTCCTGGCTCCTGACTCCTGCCGTTCAGGAGGCCGTTTGCGATGATGAATGCGACGCTGTTGCAGGCCGACCACGAGGTGGCGCGCCTGATCGACCGGGAGCTGGAGCGTCAGCAGACGACGCTCATGATGATCCCCTCGGAGAACTACGCCAGCCGCGCGACGATGGCCGCGGCGGGCAGCGTGCTCACGAACAAGTACGCGGAAGGCTACCCCGGCAAACGGTACTACAACGGCTGCGAGATCTACGACGCCATCGAGCAGCTCGCGATCGACCGCGCAAAGGAGCTGTTCCGCGCGGACCACGCCAACGTTCAGCTCGTGACCGGCACGCAGGCCAACATGGCGGCGTACTTCGCGCTGCTGGAGAAGGGCGACCGAATCCTGTCGATGCGCCTGGACCACGGCGGGCACCTCAGCCACGGGCGCTCGAACAACTTCAGCGGCGTGTGGTATGAGCCGCACTTCTACGGCGTCGATCCCGACACCGAGCGGATCGACTACGACAACGTGCTCGCGGTCGCGAGGGAGGTCCGCCCGAAGCTCATCGTCACGGGCGCAAGCGCCTACCCGCGAATCATCGACTTCAAGCGCTTCCGGGAGATCGCGGACGAGGTCGGCGCGTACCTGCTGGCGGACATCGCGCACATCGTGGGGCTCGTCGCGGCCGGCTCGCACCCCGACCCGGTGCCGCTGTGCGAGGTCGTCACCTCCACCACGCACAAGACCCTGCGTGGCCCGCGCGGGGCCCTGATCCTCTGCCGGCAGGAGTGGGCGGCGAAGATCGACGAGTCGGTCTTCCCCGGCATTCAGGCCGGGCCGCTGATGCACATCCTGGCGGCCAAGGCCGTCGCCTTCAAGGAGGCGCAATCGTTCGGCTTCCGCGAGTACCAGCGCCAGATCATCCGCAACGCCCAGGCCCTCGCGCAGTCGCTGCTGGAGGAGGGGTTCGAGCTGGTCAGCGGCGGCACCGACAACCACCTGATGCTCGTGAAGCTCATCGGGAAGGGCATCAGCGGGCGCGACGCGGCGGATACGCTCGAACGCGCGGGCATCGTGGTGAACAAGAACACGATCCCCAACGACCCGCTGTCACCCGCCGAGACCAGCGGCATCCGCCCCGGCACGCCGGCCCTCACGACGCGCGGCATGAGGGAACAGGAGATGCACCGCATTGGCAAGCTCATCGCGCGCGTGATCGAGGACAAGGGCGAGCACGAGGAGGTCATCGCGGAGGTCCGCAAGGAAGTGCTCGACCTGTGCGACGCCTTCCCGATCTACCACGATATCATCTGACGCTGCTCGCTGAGCCGAGCCTCGCATGATTGAGCGCCTGCGCCGCCTCTGGCAGACCAACCCGCAGTTGGTCATCTTCCTCGTGGCGACGGCGTTCTTCGGGCTGTCGTCGCCCAACTTCGACATCGTCTTCAACAACTACCTCAACGACACATTCCACCTGGGCGAAGTGGCGCGGGGCGACCTGGAGTTCCCGCGGGAGCTGCCGGGCTTCCTGGTGGCGGTCTCGGCGGGCCTGCTGTTCTTCCTGGCCGAGACGCGGATCGGGGCGGTGGCGGCGGTTGTGACCGCGGCCGGCATGGTCGGGCTGAGCCTGGTCGGTGACAACTACGCGGCGATGATGGTGCTGATGATCGCCTGGTCGGCGGGGACGCACCTGTCGATGCCGGTGCAGGGCTCCATCGGCCTGAGCCTGTCGCGGGAGAACCAGGAGGGCCGTCGGCTCGGGCAGCTCGGCTCCGTGAGCGGCGCCGCGTACGTCATCGGCTGCGGAATCGTGTGGTGGCTCCTGCGGCAGTACCCCAGAGCCTACCACCTGACATTCCTCGTCGGGGGAGCGGGCTACGCGGTCGCGGCAATCGTGTTGCTGCTGATGGACCCGTCCGTCGGCTCGCGCACTCGGCCGAAAATCGCGCTACACCCGCGGTACTGGCTGTACTACGTGCTTTCGGTGCTCTTCGGCGCGCGCAAACAGGTGTTCCTCACCTTCGGCCCGTGGGTACTGGTGAAGGTGTACGGCCAGCCGGCGTCGATCTTCGCGGTGCTGCTGCTGGTGGGCGGGATCGCCGGCATCTTCCTGAGGCCGTTGCTGGGGCGGCTGATCGACCGGGTCGGCGAGCGGGCGGTACTCATGGGCGACGCGGTCATCTTGATCGTCATCTGCCTGGGCTACGGCTTCGGCGACCGCCTGGGTCTGGGCCGCCACGGGACCATCCACCTGCTCTACGTGTGCTACGTGCTGGACCAAGTGGTCTTCGCGACCGGCATGGCGCGCTCCACGTACCTGAAGAAGATCGCGGTCGATCCGCAGCACGTGGCCTCCTCGCTCGCGCTGGGGGTGTCGCTCGACCACGCGACCTCGATGTCGATCCCCCGCGCGGGTGGCCGCCTCTGGCACGCGTATGGCCGGTTCGGGTACCGCTACGTGTTCTTGGCCGCGGCCGGCATCGCGATCGTGAACCTGCTGTTCGCGTCGCTGATCCGGATCCCGCGGAAGACGACGGAGGGCGAGGCGGTGCTCCCGCCCTCGCCGATGAGCCTCGATGAGCCGCCGACCTCTGCGTGAACCCCGGAGGGAGGGTCCGCCCTTGGACTTCTTCGACTGCAATGCTGCCTACGGCGTGCCGTCGGTGCCGCCCTTCAAGCCTGCGACGGCGGTCGAGGATCTGCTCGAAGAGATGGCATGGTGCGGCATCGCGCGGGCGCTGGTGCGCCATGCCGCGCTGGACAACGAGTCCCCTCAGACCGGCAACCGGGTCGTCGTCGAGGAGACCGCTCCGCACGCGAGCCTGCATCCGACATGGGCCATCCTGCCCACGCAGACCGGGGAACTCGGTGCGCTCGAGGAGTTCCTCGCGGCGATGCGCGAGGCAGGGGTCAGGGCCTTGTGGGCCTTCCCGAGCAAGCACCGGTACACGCTTGACGCCGTGACCTGTGGCGATGTGCTGAGCGCGCTGAGCGAGCGGCGCATCCCGCTGTTCATCCAGCGAGGGGAGACGAGCCGGGGGCTTACCGGCTGGGAGTTGGCGGGTGCGCTGCTGAAGGAGTTCCCCTCGCTGGTCCTCGTGGTGACGGGCCACGGAAGCTGGGGCGAGGACCGCTACTTCCGCCCGCTTGTGGAGGCGTACGAGGGGCTGCATGTAGATACAAGCCGCTATGAGCTGGACGGCGGGATCGTCGACTTCTGCCGCAAGTACGGGCCGGGGCGGCTGCTGTTCGGCTCGGCGTTCCCGAACACCAGCCCGGGCGGGGCGATGCTGACCCTTGCGCATGCGGACATCAGCGACGAGGACAGGCTGCTCATCGCTGCTGGCAACCTCGACCGACTCCTCGCGGAGGCGCAGCCATGACCAACGACTCCCCGCTTGTCGCCGAGTTCTTCGCGACCGGAAAGGCCGCCGACTGCCCGGTCATCGACTGCCACGCGCACTACGGTCCGTTCCAGGCGATCTACTTCCCGAAAGTGACGCCCGAGGCGATGATCGATTCGCGCGACCGCGCGGGCGTGCGGTGCGTGATCTGCAGCGGCCACGCGGCGCTCGTCGATCCCGCGCGTGGCAACGCGGAGATGGCCGACGTGGTGCGGCGCTTCCCGGAGCGGTTCCGCGCCTACATGGCGCTCAATCCGAACTACCCCGATAACCTGCGGGAGGAACTCGCGCGTTTCGATGAGCTGGGCGGCTTCGTGGGGCTGAAGTTCCTGTCGGACTACCACCGCTACCCGATCACCGGCGAGGCCTACACGCCGGCCTACGAGTTCGCGCAGGAGCGAGAGCTGCCGATCCTCATGCACACCTGGGGCGGCAGCGCCTACGACTCGCCCCAGCAGGTCGCGGAGGTTGCCTCGCGCTATCCGACCATCCCGATCCTGATGGGCCACTCCGGGCACGGCGACTGGGAGGGCGCGATGAGGACCGCGCTCGATCACCCGAGGGTCTACCTGGAACTGTGCGCGGCGTACGCGGTGCACGGCGTGGTGGAGACGTTCTGCCAGAGGGTCGGCTCCGAGCGCGTTCTCTTCGGCACCGACCTGCCCTGGTTCGACCCCCACTACGGCATCGGCTGCGTCCTGCAGTCGCGCATCACGGACCAGGACCGGCACAACATCCTGCACCGGAATGCGGAGGGGCTGTTCGCGGGGAAGCTACCGTAGCCAGGGCTCGAGGGTGCGCTGTTTCGGTGTACGGCGCGATGGCTTCGGCGGTTTACTTCTGACCCGCAATGTGGTATTGTGAAGGCAGCATAGTCCCTGCCGTTCCCACGGGGATGGTAGGAGAGTGCCCACTGGACTGGCAGTCTCTGCCGGTCCAGTGAGCGTTCTGGAGGGCTCCATCATGGGCCGCGTCGCGGTGTTCATCGACGGCGCCTATCTGGACTACGTACTTCGGGACGAGTTCGCCAAGGCGCGGATCGACTATGGGGGGCTTTCGGAGAGGCTTGCCGGGGCAGTGGACCTCTTGCGCACCTACTACTACCACTGCCTCCCCTACCAGAGCCCCACTCCGACCGTGGACGAGGCCCAGAGGTTCTCCCAACGGCAGCGCTTCTACGATGCGCTGTCGCGGCTGCCGCGCTACCAGGTCAGGCTGGGGAAGCTGGAGCGCATCGGGACCGATGCGAGCGGCGCCCCGATCTTCGGACAGAAGCGGGTGGACATCCTGCTGGGGGTCGACCTCGTCTTCCTCGCGGCAAAGGGCCTCATCACCCACGCGGTGCTCGTGGCCGGGGATAGTGACTTCCTCCCCGCCGTCTCGTGCGCAAAGGACCAGGGCGTCCTCGTGCATCTCGTGCACGGGACCGTCCATCCTCCTCACCGGGAGCTGTGGGACGCCGCCGATGAGAGGACCCCTCTGGCGCAGGAGCTGATCGCGTCGATACTGCGGTAATGCGGTCCGCCTGTCCCTCTACCTCAGCGCCTCGTTCGCCTTCTCCCTTACCTCCGCGTCCGGGTGGTGCTTGAGGAGGAGCTTGAGGGCGGCCCTGGACTTGTGTGCGATGATGTCGTCCACGTTTGTGGTCAGGAGCTTGGCGACCGTCTCCGCAGCGGAGTCCAGGCGCGCGGCGAGGGCGATGGCCACGAGGTCGTCCACGCGGCCGGCCGCCTGCAGGCGCTTGAGGGCATTGGGGTGCGTGACGATCTTCAGCGCGGCGCTGCGGCGCGTGTCCTCGAAGGCGGAGGCGCGCACGGCCGAGACCATCGCGTCGAGGGCAGCGTCGGACTTCAGCATCCGGTCGCTGAGTTCGTTGATGATCAGCGCGCGCACCGGGCAGGCGTCGCGTTCCGCCTCGCGGCGGTCGGCGATCTCGCGGGACTCCTCGGCGGTCGCCGCGAGGTCGTCCAGCTCCGCCTGAATGTGATCGGGGACGCCCTTCTGGTCGGTCTCGGTGTCGAGGTCCCGGAACACGCGGCGCGCCATCGCCACCTTCTTCGTCATCACCTCGGCGCGTTTGTGCTGGCGGCGCATGGCCGCGGCGCAGGCCAGCGGCGGGTACATCTCCGCCTCGAGCAGCTTGGCGACGAGCACCCGGGCGCCCAGCTCCGACGCCGCAATGAGGAGAGGGCCACAGAGGTCCCACGCGCCATCCGCCGCGAGCCGCTCGACCGCCTTCTCCACCTCGGCCCGTGTGCCGGAGCCGATCAGCACGTGCACGACGCGACCGTATTCACTGAGTTGGGAGATGTCCATGCCCTGCGTCCCTCCGGCAGAAGTGGATGAGGATGGCGTTGGCGAATACCTATGCGCCATGCCGGTCGATCAGACCTTCGTGTGACCCGGCTTTGTGGCGAAGGTTGGGATAACGCTCGGAGGGGCGCCGTGGCCACGGTGACCTGCCCGCACTGCGGTGCGGCCAATCGCAAGTCGCTCATCATCACGACCTGCCAGAACTGCGGCGGCTCGCTCGAAGGCGCACAGCCGGCGCCCGAGGGAGCGGTCCCGCCTCCGGCGCCTCCCGCGATTCCGTCAGACCTGGGGAAGGCGCCCGAGGAGACCACCGAGGCCCCGCTACCGCCTCCCCCGCCGGCGCCCGCGGCGCCGGTGGCCCCGACGCCGGTCCTGCCGGCTCCCGCGGCCCCGCCGCTGCCGGCTCCGCCGCGGGTAAGCGCCGGTCCGCCAATGCCTCGGCCGCCCGGCCAGCAAGCAGGCGCGACGACCGCGTGCTGTGTGTGGGCGGTTGTGGCGGTGCTGGTCGCGATCGGGCTCGCGGTCTTCGGGGTCGTCGTGTTCCTGTGGGGTGGGGCGGTCGGCATGGCCTTCGCAATTGCCGCCGTGGCCGGCGTCATCGGTCTGGGCGTGGGGATCGCGGCACTGCGCAAGCACATCGCGACGGGTTACTACGACGTGACCGTGGATGCTGTTCCGTCGGTGGGCTTGGGAGACGCCGCCGCGTGGGGCGTCACCGTCCGGGCGAGGCGCGCGCTGACTGTCGGCACGATCCGGCTCACGTTGCGCTGTCAGGAGCACGCTATCAGCCGCGGGGGCACGAGCGACTCGCACTATCGCCAGACCTTGCACGAGCAGCATCTGGAGATCGCCGGGAAGCCGATGCAGCCCGGCGAAGAGGTCGCCTTCCGGGTGCCGTTCACTATCCCCGCCGGCGCCATACCCTCCCACCGCTCCAAGAACAACTTCATCGAGTGGCAGGTTGAGTTCCACGCACCCGTGCCCGGCGTCTGCCCCGACATCAAACAGAAGGCGGAGCTGTGGGTCGCGCCAACCGTGAGCGGAGCCGTCTCGAAGGGGCTGCCGGACGACCCGACGGTCGCCTCCGACTGGATGCATCCGAACCGGCTGCAGGGCGGGCTGGCGCGGCTCGGCGAAGCGTGGGGCTCCCTGCAATCGCAAGACGGCGCCGTCGTCGGGCAGACGCCGGCGATGCCGGTGGGCGCCGCGCACAACCTCGACCTGTGGGTCCAGACGGACCAGGAGATTGCCTGTCGCGGGGTGTGGGTGTGGGTGGGCTGCCGCATCCACGGCTCGGGCACCGACGAGGAGATACCGCTCATCGCCGAGCACCTGATCCACGAGGGCGCGGTGCAACCGGGAGCCCCGGTCGGATGCCAACTGCCCGTCGCGATCCCCACGCACGGGCCCGTGAGCTTCGTCGGGCGCTACGTCAAGCTGGAGTGGGTGGCGCGGGTGAGGTTCGACATCCCGATGTGGTTCGACAAGCGGATGCATGTCCCGTTCATCGTGACTCCGCGCCGCGTGCCAGAGCCCGGTCGAGGCTGACGGCAGCCGCCTCGATGTCGGCGGCAGTGATCGGGCAAACGGTCGGCAGGTCCTCGAACACCTCATAGCCGATCTGCAGCGCGCGCTCGATGTTGCCGCGACTGGCGCGGAGCAGGGCCTGCGTAGCCTCCTCCGCCAACCGCGGGCCATCGTCCCCGAAGGCAAATGCGATCCGTTGCTCAAAGATCGCGCGCAACACCCTTGGCTCCGTGATGGGTACGAACTCCACGTAGCCCACCGTGAACCCCGCTCGGCGAATCTCCCGTTGCTGCCGCCGATGGCCGGCGAGCACACAACGGCACCGCGCCTCGCGCAAGCGAGCGAGAAGACCGGCCAACGTGCGCCGCGACAGCCGATCGGTCTCATCGATCAGGGCCACCAGTACATCCGGGGGCAGTGTGAGCTGTAAGGCACCGCCGAGGGGCACGCACGCGTAGACGACCGGGGCTCCGGTCTCCGTGAGACGCCGCTCGATCTGCCGGACGAGCGTTGTCTTTCCCATCCCGCAGTCGCCGACGACATGCAGGCAGTCGAGCTCCCCGGCGAGGAAGCGCAGCGCCTCGGCGGGCCACTCGTAGATGCGCGCCAGCGAGGCGGGGGAGAGGGGCTCGAAGGGGTTGTGGGAAGGTGGCATGACCAGAGGCGAGGTCTCGTTAGTAGCGGCCCAGCGCATCCGCCAGCTCGTATGCGAACAGCACGTCATCGAGGGCACAGTCGCTGTGCACGGTGTGCCCGGTGCAGAGGATGAAGCCGCCGCCCTGCTTGCAGGCAGGCATGATCCGCTCGACGTCGGCGCGGATGAGATCGCGGCCGCCTGAAGGCAACGTGGAGCGGACGTCGAGGCCCTCGTAGATCGTCAGGCGGTCGCCGAAGCGCTGCTTCACGCTCACGAGGTCCATGCCCGCGGACTCCTGGAAGGGGTGCATGCAGTCGAAGCCCATGTCCGCGAGGTCACCGATCACATCATCGAAGTAGCCGCACGAATGCAGCGAGAGGTGCGGACTGCGCTCGCGCACGTACCCGGCCTCCTCGGCCATGACGGGCGCGATGACCTCGCGGAAGGTCTGCGGTGAGAAGAGCATCCGGCCGTTCTGGCCGAGGTCGTCGGACACGTGAACCACGTCCGCGCCCAACGCCAGGCAGTTGTCGATGTAGACCTGCGTCCACGCGAGCTGCTTGCGGTACAGCTCCCGCATCCTCTCGGGCCGCAGGGCCATCTCCATCAGCTGGTTGTTCATGCCGATGAGCCCGTTGGCCGTCTCGAAGCAGCCATGTGTCTGCACGAAGATCGCGCGGCCCTTGCCCTGCTGGTGGTGCTCGATGGCCGCGCGGATCGGCGCGTAGATCGCCTCGCGGTTCGGATCGGTGACGGGTGCCTCCAAGGCCTCGTCCAACGACAGCGCGCCCTGGCTCAGGCCGGGCCCCCGCGCATCAGCCGGGTGCGCCTCGCGCCATGCCGCAATGTCCACGATGGCGGGGCTATCCGGGAAGGCCTGGAACATGTCCACGTCCAGGTAGTCCAGAAACGCGTCATAGGAGCCGAAGCGCTCAACCACGCGCTGCGTCGC
>VGFC01000090.1 GCA_016869045.1 Armatimonadota bacterium | reverse complement strand
CAGCTCAGGACCGCCCCTCGGAAGCAGCTCCCCGCCGGTGACTTCGCCCAGGACCCGGCAGACCCCTCGCTCGTCCTCAGCTTCCACGCACGCCCGGAGTTGCTCCGTCTGCCTGACGAGTTCAGGCCAGCGATCGCCGCTGAGTTCGGGCTTGACCTTGTCGATGTACTCACACGTCGTCGGCAGCAGCTGCTCGCCCCGCCCCGTCAGCTTCTCATGCAGGCGCTCGCCGGGACGCAGCTGGGTAATTCGGATGGCGTCGGGGGCCTCGGGATCGCCGCCCTGGAGGGCGATGTACTCGCGTGCGAGATCGACAATTCGCACCGGGCTGCCCATGCGCAGGACGAAGCTGTCACCGTGGTTGCCCAGAGCCCCGGCCTGCAGGACCAGGAAGCACGCTTCGGGGATGCTCATGAAGTACCGCGTCGCCTCCGGGTGGGTCACCGTGAGCGGCTCGTGGTTGGCCCATTGGCGGCGGAAGATCTCGAGCACGCTGGCCTCGCTGCCCAGGACGTTCCCGAACCGCACGCACATGAAGCACGTGCCGGCGTGGGGGCGACGGGCGAGAACCAGTTCGCCCATGCGCTTCGTCGCGCCCATGATGTTGGTGGGCGAGGCGGCCTTGTCGGTCGAGATGAAGAGGAACCTCTCGACCCCGTACTGCTCTGCCAGATCGGCGAGAGAGGCGGTCCCGAGGACGTTGTTACGCGCCGCCTCCACCGGAACGGACTCCATCAGGTACACGTGCTTATGGGCGGCGGCGTGGATGAGAATCTCGGGACGGAACCTGACGAGGAGCTGCTCGACACTGCTCTCCACCGTCACGTTGGCAACCACCGGGATGACGTCGATGTGAGGGTGCTGGTTCCTCAGGTACGAGTAGACCCAGTGGATTCGATTCTCGCCGCGGCCCAGGAGTATCACCCGGCGCGGGCGGTAGCGACAAACCTGCCGGGACAGCTCGGCGCCGATCGAGCCTCCGGCCCCCGTGATGAGCACGGTCTTGTCTTCGAGGTAGTTCTCCTGCAGACCGATGCTCTCGAGCATCACCTCACGGCCCAGGAGATCTTCCACCTGGATGGGGCGGACTCTCCGGCTCTCCGGCGCCTCCATGGACTCCAGAAAGGAGGGGAGGACCTTCATCCGGACGCCGGCATCTCGGCAGATTCCGTAGATCCGACGGACCTCCGCGCGGTCCAGGGACGGGATCGCGACGATGACCTCCTGGACGCGGTGCTCCGCCACCAGGGCGGGGATGCTCTCGCCGCTCCCGATGACCTTCTTGCCCCTCACGAACGCTCCAAGCTTGGCCGGATCGTCGTCCACGAGGCCGACGACGCGGTAGTTGCCGTTGCCCTCGCTGCGGAGGTGAGCCATCAGGGTGTGACCCGCGCGGCCCGCCCCATAGATGAGGACACGCTTCACTTCGTCGGACGAGCCCGCAGGATGCGAGGCCAACAGGGGTCGGATGAAGCGCCAGGCAAACCGGACCGCGCCAATGGACAGGAGCGTCGCCAGCCAGGCCGTGAGCCAGATCGGGATCGAGGTGGGGTGAGGGAACAGCCTGTCGAGCGCGGCAGCCGCGATCTGCGCGATCGTGACGCTGCTGGCCACCGCCAGGGCGGTGTCGGCCGACGCGTACTCCCAGACACGGCTGTACAGGCCAAAGAGCAGGTTGGTGGCCATCAGGCAGAGCGCTGCCAGAAGGCACGCCGCCTTGAGGCCTTGCCATTCACCGGGCGGGACCTGTCCGCTGTGGAAGGCGACCGCGGACAGCAACAGCGCGCCGCTGACAAGGAAGCAGTCCGCAAGAGCTAGCCCGATTCGGTAGGGACTAATGGCCTGCCGCACGGCCCCATACCCCCCTGCACGGCGCACAACGTCATGCGGCCGGACTGTGATCGTTGACAGACCGCTGGACGAAGAACTACCACGCTCGGATTGGTCAGGTGCACCAGGATGACCTCCCTCAGTGGCGGGGCATGTGACGCACCTCACGGTGCTGCTTGTGTGTCGAGAGCAGCGAGGCCTATTGAGTCGCGCATACCTTGCGGAACAACGAGGGATCTCGTGGGGCGCGCGCGCCTCCGCGGGTTGGCGAACGCTCCCTCGCCCCGACACACGGCTGAGGGCGCGGACCTCACTCCCCGCTGGACCTGACTCCTGCCGGACAACCTATGGCGACAACGCCGGGAGGCAGGTCCTTCGTCACGACGGCTCCCCCGCCGACGATCGCACGCTCGCCGATCGTCACGCCCGGGAGCGCAACCGCCCCAATCCCCATGAGGGCTGCTTCGCCGACCGTCACCGTGCCGCCGAGATGCACCCCGGGGGCAATGAAGGCGTGATCCCCGATGCGGCAGTCGTGGTCGATGCTGCAGGAGGTATTCAGGATGACGTTGCGACCGATGACGGCCCCCGGGTTGATCACGACCCCGGCGACGATCTGCGTTCCCGCACCCACCTCGGCCGATCGGGCAATCACTGCCGAGGGGTGAATGGCGGACCATGCCGCAAGGCCCCTGCTCTCCATCTCGGCGAATCGGGCGGCCCGTATGGCGTTGTTCCCAATCGCAGCCAGGAAATGTGTCGCGCCATGCTTCCCGGGCCACTCGGGGTCCGAAGCCCGGGCAAGCACCCGCACGCCGTCAACCTCCCGGCCGAGCAGCTCGGGATCGTCGTCCACGAAGCCCAGAAGATCGACCTCCTCCTGCTCGCGGAGCACATCGGCCATGACCCGACCATGCTCGCCGGCCCCGACGATCACCAAACGGGGTCGCGACATCACTCACCCTCCCGGAGTTCATGCATGGCCTACTCCGCGTCGCCGGGCTCACTGCCGGTGAATTCCCTCACGGTGCCATCCGCCGCCTGAATGCCCCGCCGCGCGACCACGGAGAGGATCGTCCTGAAGAACACCCGCAGGTCAAGCAGCACCGACCAGTGTTCGACATACCACGCATCAAGCTCCAGCCGCTCCGGCCACGGAGCATCGTTCCGCGCGATGAGCTGCGACCAGCCGGTGACGCCCTGTGGCAGCAGCAGCCGCGTGCGTTGGCGGTCGTTCCAGCGCTCGAAGTACACCACGGGCAGCGGCCGAGGCCCCACGAAACTCATGTCACCAAGCAGCACGTTCCAGAGCTGCGGCAACTCGTCGAGGCTCGCGGCCCGTAGCACCTTGCCGATGCGCGTGATCCGCGGGTCATCCGCTTCGATGGCCAGCCCGGCGCCCTTGTGCTCGGCATCCTGCACCATCGTGCGCAGCTTGACCATCCGAAACGGGCGCCCGAACTGCCCCAGCCGCTCCTGCGCGAAGAACGCGCCTCCCGGTGAGCCGCGCCTCACAAGCCAGGCCAGGAACAGGATCAGCGGACCGAACAGCAGCAGCGTTACTGCCGCCCCGAGGATGTCAGCGAGGCGCTTCACAAGCAGACCGAGCCGGCGCCACGAAGCCACCGCGTGCAGGTACTGCTCGCGCAAGGCCCTCACGGCCTCAGGCTCTCTTGGGGGCTGGTCACTCACGGGTCGTCTCTCCCCGGCCTCCACACTGCCTTCGCCCCCACGCCGCGCGGCCCCTCCCCGAGCCACGCCTCAACGAAGCTCCTCGGGTCCGGCCGGGCAGGAAGCGCGCAGGCATCGGGGGAACCACCCCGCCAGGGAGTTGTGGCAGCTCTTCTCTGTTGATCTCCCCCAAGGAGCGGAACCCATGCGTCGGCGTCGACTTCACGCTCTCGCCCTCGTGGGGCTACTGGCAATCGTGCCCGGCGCCGCCCGCGCCTGGGGCCCGCACCCGGACATCACTCGTGCGGCGCTGGAGGCGCTCCCCGAAGCCGACCACTGGAAAGGGGTCTTGGGCGGGGAGTTCGGCCAACTGACGAACTACTCGTGGATCCCTGACTGGCAAGGCCTGGAGCTGGGCGACTACTCGGCGGATGACTACCTGCTGATCCGCGCCCTGCCGCACTACGTGCTCCACGGCGACCCACAGGTCAGGCAGACCTGGCGTCCGTTCTTCCTCCGCGCCTTGCAGGGCCTGCGCACTGAGACGCCCGTCAACGCTGCCCGGCAGCTGGCGCCGATCGTCCACTGGATCGAGGACACCGGCGCCCCGCCGCATGCCGCCGTCATCGTCGGCGACCTGCATGGCCCGTTGGAGAACTGGGTCCCGGCCAGTGAGATCGCCACCCCCGGATACGCGCCGCAACTGCTGGGGCAAGACGACGAGGCCGCCGTGGCCGGGCTCACGGCGCGCCTGGAGGGTCTGGTGGCCTTCTCGGTCGAGCGGGCGACCCGGGCCAAGCCGCTGGCCGCGCAAGGCGAGGCCGCCCGGCCGCAAGTCGAGCCGATCATCCTGGAGAGCGCCCTGGAGTGCGCCCGCGTGCTGGCCGACGCCCTGCATACGCTGTTCACGCTGGCCGAAGCGCCTCAGCCCCCGGGTGCCGGCCTGCGCGGCGCGATCACGACCGGGCTCTTCCATACCGGCGCCCCGAAGCACATGGACAAGAGCGCGCGAATCATGCTCCTGGACGACGCCAAGTTCCGGGCCCTCGGCCCCGCTCCCGCCTGCCTGGCCCCCGGGCTGACGGACTTCGCCACGAACGCCTACGCGGTCACGCCCCAGCCCGCCGACGGTGCGTGGCATGGCAGCTACGAGTTCCGCAGCTTGCCCCCGGGCGTCTATCGGGTGTGGGCCTATCGTCCTGGCTCTCTTGCGCGGGTCTCGGCTCCGGTGGCCCTGGTCGCCGGTCAGACCGTCACGGCCGACATCGTCCTCGCGCCCGACGATCCCCCGGGCAACATCATCCGCAACCCGCACGGCGACATCGCGGTGTTCAGCCCCCAGCCGGACCGCTGGACCTGCTATGAGAACACGCGCTGGGTCAGCCGCTCGATCCCGGTGCAGCCCGGCCTCACGTATCGCGTCGGCGCCGTGCTCAAGGACCCGCAGGCGAAGGTCACGCTGGTGACAATCAAAGTGCAGCCCCCCAACGTGGACCAGACGCTGGCCTCCGTACCGGGGAGCCAGGCGGTGCAGGAGGTCCGGGTTACGGCCACAGACCAGGACTGGGCGATGGCGCTGCACGTGGAGACCACGAAGCCGCTGCCCGAGGCGATCGAGCGGGTGTGGGTAGCGCCTGCGCCGATGCGCCCCTGACCACGAACTCCTGAGTCACCGGCCCCACGGTCTCGTAGGTCCGGCTCTGTTCCCACTCGTTCCCCCACACGATGGCGTTCGCATCGTGCACCAGCCGGTGCTCCTTCGTGAGAGTCACGCTGACGATCACCGTGCCGCCCGTCCCGTCGGACGTGCCGGTGATGAGACCGGTGTCGGGGTCGATGCTCATCCAGCCCGGGCTCTGCGTGAGCGCGAACTTCAGGGGCTCGATCTTCCAGAACCTCGTTCCCGGCTTCGGCTTGGTGTTGTCCCTTCTCGTGAGGGCGCCGATGGAGCGGATGGCCTGCACCTGGTAGCGATAGGGCTGACCCGCGGGTGCGCCTGTGACCGGCGCGCTGTAGATGAAGGGCCGGGGCGCTTCGACGTAGTCCGAATCCCCGCTTCGCTTGCCCTTGCGGTCCACCGCCACGACGCGGTAGTAGGCCTTGTTGGCGTTCGGCAGAGCATTGCCCACACCCACAACCGCCAGGGAAGTACCCGCGACCTCGGCCACGAAGCTCGCGGGGAACGGGTTCGTGAGTTCCTTCGTATCCCCGAGCTTCACCTCATAGGGGGCGTCGTGAACCGTGAACCCCTTCTCGTCGCTGCCGTAGACCCTGTACTTGGCGGGCGCCCTGCCCGTCGAGTTGGCGCTCCATGTCAACGTGCCGATCCCGGTGGCCGGATCGTACCTCATCTCCACGTCGATCGGGTACTCCGGCCCCTCCGCCGTGAAGCTCCACGTGCTGCTCCACGGCCCCCAGACGCCGTTGGAGTCCTTCGCTCTCACGTGCCAGTAGTAGGTCTGGCCGTGCGTCAGCAGGCCGGGCCGCGGGAGCGTGTAGCGGGCGTTGCCTTTGTCGGGCGTCCGGGAGATGTACTTCTCGAAGTTGGGTGACAAGGGCCATCTCATGTCGGGGCGGTCTGCGAGCTGGAAGTGGTAGTCCGTGATCGTGTCGCCATCCGGGTCCTTGGCCGCGCTCCAACGGAACACCACATCGGTGCCATCGCTCCTGCCGCCCTGGGCAGGGAAGAGGGGAGAGGCGGGGGCGCTCGGAGGGCGCGTCCTCGACCTCTCGATCCACGTGTGCGTGATCCGCAAGTGCCTGGCAGCATTGGGGCCGGTGTTGTTGTCCGTGTGCTCGACGTAGGTGAACCTGTTGTCTCCCACGGTCATGGAGGGCATCGCCAGCGGCGCCATCTGGATGTCGTTCGTGATCCTGATGCCGCTCAGCTTGGCCTGGCCCGTCAGGGTACATCGCAGCCAGTACTCGTTCCCGCAGGCCGTGCGGCCCGCGAACTTGCCGCCGAACTCGGCCAACGTCGCCAGCGGCGTGAAGGCGGCCTTCCAGTCCTTCGGATCCAGGAAGCCGATCTCGAAAGTGCACCCGTCAGCCTCCGTCGCCAGCGTGCCTCCGATGAACTCATACGGCGTCTTCATGTGCCACTCGATGGTGCCGGTGCCGCCGTCCGTGGCCGAGAGAACGCCGTCGTTGGTCGTGATGTTGGTCGCGGTCGCTCCCGCCCGCCACTGCGCATCGTCCTTGAAGTCCGGGGCGTACTCCCACAGGCCGTTGTAGATGGTGTCGGGAGCAATGGGCGGATGTCCGGTCATGTCGCCGTAGTACTTCACCGGCGTCTCGTGGCCCCATCGCCACTCGATGGCCTCGTGCGGCCGCAGGACCATGGCCATCGTCCACCACGCCCAGCCGTCAAGCTGCTGGGTCGTATCGCCCTCCCACGTGTAGTACTGCGCGTAGTCCTCGTTGTTTCGGAGGGGGTCCGTGGCGCTCATGATGCCATACTGATGCACGCGCTTGATGAGATCGTGGTCGCGCACCAGATCGAGTTCGTTGGCAAGCGTGTGGTTGTCTCGCAGGAGCATGAAGGTGGCCATGTCCCCGTCGAGCGTGTTGTAGCGCCCATCGAAGAAGACCTGCGGGACGACATGGCCGGGACAGTGGCTGAAGATGCAGTCACGCATCCCGACCTTGTCGAGCAGGTCCGACAGGCACAGCGTGCTGTTCCCGCAGGTGTTGAAGCCGAACACGTTCATGGCCTGCGAGACGTCGCCCTGCGCGGTGTTGTCGCCATTCCCCTTGTGATAGCGATGCGTGATGTAGAAGTAGAAGATCGCGAGGGCCTTCTCGCGGTCGGTCGAGAGCCCCCTCACCACCGAGTCCGCGATGGTCTGTTGGGAGAAGAAGTCGATTGGGCCGATGGTCAGCCACGGGTTCGCCACGCTGGACGGGCCGACGTTCTCCATGCGGATCGAGCGGTTTGACTCCCAGGTCTGCTCGTACGGCTCCCACACTCCGGGGAGCGTGGTGCACATCTTCCCGTCCATCGTCCCGCCCTGGGTGATCGTGTAAGTGAACGGGGCGGTGGTGACCTCCTGCACGTAGCTCCTGGGGACGTCCGTCGGGTCGGTATCGGACGCCCAGGGCTCGAACGCGGCGTTCGCTCCGGCCGCGACGCAGGCCGCCGCAGCAAGCACCGCCAACGCTACCCATCCCCGGGCGCACCGCGGAATCCCCGCGGGGTCTGGGGAAGCGGTTCTGTGGTCCTTCATGGCCGTCAGCGCCCTTTCTGGGTCACGGCACCGTGTGCGTCTCGGCGTGTTCGACGTACTGCTCGCGGCCCGGCATGGGAGCCTTCAGGTCGATGTAGTGCGTGCGCAGCGCACCGTAGAAGTGCCCGTAGCCGAGCCGGGGGTCCATGTCCCGGAAGACCGCGCCGCCCTGCTCCATCCAGCAGTAGTCGAGGAAGATCGGATCGGGCTTCCCGGCAGTGACCCCGGGCTTGACTTCCACGGCGTTCATGCGTCGCGCCACGCCGGGCGGAACCGCAAAGGCGAAGCGCCGCGCGACATGCTCCCCGGGCGACTCGCCGCCTGCGGGGCCCGCGATCGACCCGAGCTTCTGCCCGTTCACCCACACCTCCGCCGCCGCCTGCAGGCCGCACACGCCCAGCCGTAGCGTGACCTCGCCCGCCTCCGGCGGCGCCTCGTCCACCCCGTGCAGGTTGAGGACAAGCTGCTCGTCGGAGAGCACCTCACGCCGGTTGTGCCTCCCCCGCGCCACAGCCTTCAGGTAGCCGCGTGGCAGGCGGGCGAGGTCGAGCCGGGCGCTGAACCCGGTCCAGAGCGCCGACGGCCGGTCGGGGCGGACCTCTGCCGGCCGGCCGTCAACGGTGACCGTCACGGTGCGGGCCGTGATGGGCATCCCGTAGCCGTAGCCCGTCATGCACAGCCGCGCCGGCGGCCGGGGCCCGACCCGGAAGTCCCGAGGGAAGAGGCAGAGAGCCACATCCCGACCCGGGAAGCGGAAGCACTCGTCGAAGCCTCCGTCCGCATTCACGCGGAACACCCGGTAGCCGCGATACTCGGCGGGTGCCGTGGGGCAGAGCGAACCGCTCTCCACGCAGGGCACGTCACCCCACTTGCTGATGCGGTTCTCGTGCCCATCCCCGTACACCACTGCCCGGACGTTGGCGCTCGCCACCACGGGCAGCCAGTCATCACTGAAGCAATGGCCGAACAGGTAGACCGGCATGCCTGCGGGAATCGCGGCCAGGTCCCGCTGCAGCCACGCGATGGCGCTCTTCGAGCTGCCGTAGCTCCAGACGTCGTGGCTGGGGTGCTCCATCACGTCCACGCCCGCGAAATGGACGCCCGCATGGGTGAAGGACCAGCGCAGCGGACCGTACAGCTCCCAGAACAGCCCGTACCCGTAGCGGGGGTGGGTACTGGTCCACCCGGCATTGATGGCGTAGTCCCCACCGATGGCCTCATGGTTCCCGGCCGTGATCCGCCAGGGCATGTTCAGGCTGTTCAGCATGTCGAACGCGCAGCTCGACAGGCGCCACGCAGTCTCGGGCGGGTAGTGGTCGCAAGAGAACGAGTCCCCGGTGTTGATGGCGAAGCGGCATCTGCCTGGTACGCTGGTGACCTCCTGCACGAAGGTGTCATAGAAGCTGCTGTCCGGCACCCAGTGGATGTCGGTCACGTGCAGGAACTCGAAGGGCCGCGTCTGCACCTCCGGCTTCACGCCGAACCGGATGGCCATGTCCTGCGCCCGGTCGCCGCCGAGCCGCGAGAACCAGGGGGTGGTGGTCGCGAAACCGTCGGGCGTGGACAGCGTCACAATGGGCTTTTCGCCCTCCTGCAGCATCGGGTCGGTGTCGGCCTGGAAGGCGAACGCCCCTTCGGGGTCCGTCTTGAGCACCGTGGTACCGTCGCTGACCACTGCGCCCCCCAACCCCTCCTCGCCCACGGACAGCCGGCCGTCTCCGTTCGCGTCAACGAACACCCGCCCCGCAGCCGGCAGCGCCGCCTCCGCAGGGACGCAGAAGGCCGTCAGTGCCGCGGCCATCGCAAGATGGAGAACCCTGTCAGCCTTGCCGTATCGGCCCACCTGCTCCTCCTGCTTCACCCGTCGCGACCTCACTGCCCCCAGTCCTGAACTACACAGCCCACTTGCTGCGGGTCCAGGGTGACCGCGATCTCCGCCATCCCGTCCCGGATGACAGGCTCCAGGTCGCGTCCGTTCCACGCGTCGCGGTACCGGGCGCCCTCGCGGTGGGGAACCCTCAACACGACGCCGGAGAAGGTCTTCGGCCGGTTGCTGAAGAGCGTCCAGACCTGGCGGGTCGCCCCCGGGAACAGGTTCGCAGTGATGCCCGCCACGGCGGTCGGGACCCTCGGCACGGGGGAGTCGCTGCCGAAGCAGTCCGCGTACTCGTGCTTCACGACGTACGCCCGATTGAGCCGCTCCCGCAGCCGCGAGTGCTGCAGCCGGAAGGTGTCCTCATGGAACGGCTCTCCGTTGACGAAGACCGCATCGACCTGTCCGGGACGATTGCTGGCCTCGATGTAGCCCGGCAGGCAGAACGTCCGGTAGCGGGGCAGCGCGTAACGTCCGACGTTGAGCGGCAGTTCCGCCAGGCCTGCTCCGTGCGTGTGCGGGCTGTTGTACGCGCGCGCGAACACCTCGTTCAGCTCCACGAAGTAGTACTGCAGGCAGCCGTCCGCGTACTGCGACGCCACGTCGGTCAGCGGGTACTCGCTCCACAGGGCTACCTCGTCCGGCAGCGCCTCACGCATCCGGGTGACCACATCGAGGTCGTCCTCGCGAGGAGTGACGCCCCTCAAGCCGCGCAAGTGCGAGAACCGGGGGAACACGTCCATGTAGACGATCCGGCAGCCGGTATCGCGCTGCATCTCCGCGATGTCCCGCACGAAGTACTCCGTCCAGCGCGGCTCGCCGATCTGCGGGTAGATGATCCCGTCCACTTGGCCGGCGCCGCGCAAGGCGGCTGAGGCATCGCTCTCCAGCTCCTTGTACGCCGCCCGCTCCGTCAGCTCCCGGCTCAGGTTCCGGTCGGGAAGCGCCGACGCGCGGAAGCGGTCGCTGAGGGTATAGAGGGACAGCGGGCGCCCCCAGTGCGTCTGGATTCGCGCGATCCCCTCGCGGAAGAACTCGAGACCCCCCACCTGCTCGTAGGCCAGCGGCCCGCCGTAGACCCCGTTCTCGTCCCGGTCCAGCCGGTCGTTGTGCGTCCAGTTGAAGAAGTGCACCAGGTCGGGCACGTGCCCCAGGCGCTGCTGCTCGAAGGCGAAGGTCTCATCCACCCAGAACCGCTTGCGGTCCGGGGAGATGATCGACGGCACCCGCGCGTCCCGCCAACTCAGCTTCTCGCTGGGACGGTAGCACTGGATGTCCCAGGCCTGCAGGAAGAAGCTCTCATCCTGGCACTTATGCGGCGCGTACCAACTCCGCACCCACGTGCGGTAGAGCTCCAGAGCCTCGTGCCAATCGCCGCTGTGGGGAATGAGCGCCACCGAAGGGTAGGCGCGCGTCGCGCCGGGCTGCAGTTCGTCGTGCTCCGGCAGGAAGTGCACCCCGCCCGCGACACCGTCGGCGTCCTTCCGCACGGCGAAGTCCGCCATCCGCTGCTCGCGGTTATCGGTGCGCACCATCAAGCCGATCCCCGCCCGCGGGTTGTAGATGTCCATGAACTGGAGCGGGAACTCGGGCCCATAGGGAGCGCGCAGCGCAATGCTCTCGTGGGTGTCGATTGCGCGGTACTGCGGGAAGAACAGGCGCGTCTCCGCCGAATCGCCCAGACACAAGCCCGCGAGCGCCGGCAGGCACAGCTCCACTGCCAGGGGTTGCGCGCCCCGGTTCGTGGCCTCGGCAACGCAGCTCAGCTCCGGACCGTCTCCCACCGTTAGCGAGACCACAATCTCCAAGGGCAGTTCGGGCCGCGTACTGGTGAGCCTGATCCGCGCCTCGGTCTCGGTCGTACCCAGCACCTCCGCCTCGAAGCAGCGCCCCGTGTACGTTCGGTCGCCCTCCCGCACGCGCAGGCCGCTGGATGGCGACAGGACCGTCTTCGCCGCAGGCGCCCACCGGTTCACCAGCCGCGTCAGCGAGAGCCCGCGCGACAGGTCGAAGCCGAACTCGCCCCACCGATTGCTGAGTGTGAGCCGCCGGCCTTCCAGCGTGACCTGCGGCGGCCGAGTGGCCGGCTCGGGGTGCCTCGGAACAGCCTCGGGCGGCGGGAGATCAGAAAGCTCGGGCACCAGCGGCCTGCCGGACGTGTTGAGCGTCAGCCCCGCGAGCGCGAACCCGAGACCGTACTGATGGCTCCGCAGGGCCACCCGCTTCAGCCGCCGCGTGGGGTCCACGGCCGCCGCGTACGCGCCGAGCTCGCGAGCGGGCAGGTAGCACCCCCGGTCCGCGAGCGAGTATGGAAGCGCGATCTCGTCTCGTCCCCGATCGTAACCCAGCTCGACCGTGAGACACTCGGCGTCGTCCAGCCTCAGCGGACAGGACGGCATCCCGCCGCGCACCTGTGCCGGCGGCGCGCACAGGGCCAGCAGCAGGAACGCTTCCCGCGCCTGCGCATCGACGTTCACGCTCAGCGCGTCATCCCGTGAGACCGGCCCGAGGTTCCGGCTGTCGATGGTCTGCCCGAGGAACTCGATCCGCGCGTTGGGCTCGGGCGTCTCCGGCATGAGGGCGAGATCATCCGGCCCGTCCGCTACCTCAAACGGAACCCCTGACACCCGCACTTGGCCTCGCGGCAAGACGCGCGCGCCATCCAACGCGAACCGATGCTGCGTCAGCACGCGCTCGAACCACTCCGCGAGCCTCCCGTTCATCGCCGCTCGCAGATCGACCGCGACGTACCCTTCCCCCGCCTGAGGCTCCGTCGAGAACGCTGCGCCGAACGTATCCGGCGGTGCGGCGAATAGCGCCAGGCTCTCCACGGTGAGGTACGGCGCGTCGTCCTCCGTCGGCAGCGCGACCTTCACCTGCTGGAGGGTGAATCCCTCAGGCAGCGCCGTCACCAGCGTGTGGCTCAGGCCGTCATCGGGGGCCGCGTTGGAGTCGAGCAGCGTCACCGCGCTCGCCCCGGCTCGGTCGTTCACCCCGTGCAGCGCCACCAGCGCCGTCGCTTCAGGTGTCGGCCGAACGCCCGAGGCCCGGAAGGTGAGGACCGCGTAGCGGCAGTTGGCTGTCGAGATCGGACCCGCCAGCTCCCCGGTCCACGACATCCGGCGCGGTCGCCCGGCCTCGCCCTGCAAGGTGAACGTCGCCCCGCCCTCGGTCACGCTGACCTGCTGCGGCGGACCCTCGTCCGCAACTTCCGCCTCACCGTCGATCAGCACCAGCCGCCGGGGTTTCTCACTCGCCGGCATCGCGTCGGCCTGGTCGCGCCAGCGGACTTCCGCCCAGGGAACGCTCCACCGGGTGGGCGCGTCGGGCCAGACGAGCGGCCGGTCGAGCCACGCCGCGTCCCCCCCGTACACCTCCGCCTCGTCCAGCATGATGTACGCGCCATTGCCCCGGTTCACCGGCGAGCCCACGAACCGCACGTATCGCCCGTGGGTCTGCAGCCGGTCGGTCGCGAGCCACAGGGCGGCGTAGCCCTCCGCGGGCGGAGACACGGTGAGCAGCCGCATCAGGTCGCCGACGTAGCTGAAGCGGCTGCCGTCGTCGCTGACGTAGAGGTGGAACGATGCGGGCCACTCGACGCCGGCTTGCCCGGCCCCCATGTGCAGGCCGACCCCCCGGATCGGGTGCACGCTTCCCAGGTCGAGAGTGAACACGGTGGGATCGGTGAACAGCCAGCCCACGGCGCTCTTGTCATACCAGATCGGGGTCGCCGGCGAGAGCTTCCCATCCACAAGCTGATGCACATCGTCCGGGTCCGTGGCGCTGGCGTTGTTGGGAGGCGTATCGAAAGTGACCGCGCAGCCGAGCGCGACGTTCGGCCCGGGGCGCGAGTCGGCGTCCCCCTGCGCCCGCAGCGCGAGCGGCAGCAGTGCGGTGAGGCCGCAGGCCACCGAAGCCTTGGCCCACGCCGTCCGGCTCTTCCGCAAGTGTCTGTGACAGGCCACGGCACACTCCCCGAGCGCCGATGATAGGCCCTGCCCTTCGTCAACGGGCGACCAGCGCCCTTGTTGCTGACGCGCCTACTGAGTCTCGTGTAGATAGGGAAACTCGTGGGGCGGGCATTCCTGCCCGCCACGGGCCATTGGCGGGCAGGAATGCCCGCCCCACGAATTCGCTCCTTGTTCCCCAAGTTACACGGGACTCAGTAAGACGAGGGTCGGCCCGGCCTGGCGACGAACGCCCCGCCGCCGCCTCGAAACGATGGAGGTCGTCCGATGTCGATGCCCGAGACTCGCGGCGTTGGCCGCCTCGTCCTCAACGATGACGGGCATGTGTTCCTGCTCCTCAGCGACGGCCTGCAGAGGGAGGACCTCCGACGCCACCTGCGGACCTACTGCCGGCCGGGCGTGGACACGGTCGCCTACTGCGTCGGCCCCTCAGCACCAGACCAAACCAGGACCGCCACCGTCACCCCAACGACCGCGATCAACCTGCTCAGCCTCTTCGATCTCATGGCCGTGCAAGCCCCCCATGCTGATCCAATCCTCGCGTCCCCGACACCCTCGCGTAGGACAGGCAATCTGCCTGTCCACCCTCGCGTAGGACAGGCAATCCTGCCTGTCCACCCTCGCGTAGGACAGGCAATCTGCCTGTCCACCCTCGCGTAGGACAGGCAATCTTGCCTGTCCGCCGTTGCGGCCGTAGGAGGACCGGCATTCCTGCCTGTCCGCGCCCCGCCCCTACTTGTCCGCTTCGGCCCGCAGGAAGTCCAACACGACGTACTCCCCCGGCTTGGCGGTGATGGACTCCTTGTTCACGCTCCGCACGCCGAGGTAGTAGTACTTGATCCGCAGCTTGCGCACGCCGCCCAGCTTGAGCATGTCGCGCAGGTCAAAGGCGCGGTAGCCGTCCCAGGGCGGATAGTAGTTTTCCTCGAGCAGCAACTCAACCCCGCTCCCCAAGTCGAGCACGCGCACCGCATACGTCCCGGGTGAGTCCGACCCCGTGGCCTTCTGTTTCCAGCTCAGGAACGGGGTCTTGTCCAGGTCCAGCTCCACGTTTTGAGCCGCCACATGCGGCCAGTTGTTCTTCGCCTCCGTGCGCCGCACCAGGACGATGTCCGTCCCTACCGATGCCATCGCCAGGTGTTCCGAGTTGCGCTCCGCCGTGGCGTCCATGAAGTCATCGAGCTGCCACTTCACCCGTCGCGGGCTCAGGTCAACGTACTTCCCGGGCGCAGTCTGCTGGCGGTGGCCGTTGAACTCGCCGCCGGCTGCGTCCTCGCCGGCATGGGCCTGGACCGCCTCGACGGCGCGCTGCAGCGCCTCGCGCGTGCGGGCGTCGCTCAGGCCCTGCGGCGGCAGCGGGTTGATCCTCGGTCGCGCCAGCAGCTCCGGCAGCTTCCCGGCGTTGAGGCCGGTGTTGCCGTCCACCGCGAAGCTAAACACGCTCGCGTCGCGCGCCTGGAAGTACGTGCGCAGGTCCAGGCCCGGGCGAACCTCCACCAGCGACGCCCCGGCCAGCATGCAGTCGCGGATGTGTATCTGGTTCGGGACCTCCTCGCAGTAGACCGCGCAGTTGCGCTTCGCATTCCCGTTGGCACAGACGAAGCAGCCCTCCAGCAGGATCGTCGGTCCCCACACCGACCCGTACTTCGCGAAGTTCACCACCGGCGTGAAGCCCCCGCCCTCGCCGCCGAAGCGCACGCTGCGGAGGGTCAGGTTGCCGCCGTAGTTGTCGATCCAGCGCTGGTCGGCGCCGTTCACCAGCGGCACTCCGCACAGGTTCTCGATGATCAGCCGCCCGGCCCGATGCTCGATGGCGGCCATGTTGCGCATCTGGGCGGCGGTCGTGATCCAGCAGTCGCTCATGATCGCCTGGTCGCAGCCCCTGTGGATCCACACCTGCCAGCACTCCAGGAAGATGCAGTCCCGCACCGCCAACGTCGTGGACACGATGTCCACGTCCAGCGCGACCACCTTCGCGCCGTAGAAGCGGCACTTCTCGATGTGAATCTGACCGGTGTCGAGATTGGGGTTGTGGAGCACGAGGTGCTTGCTGCCGCCGAGGAACGTGAAGCCGGAGATGCTCATCCGCCAGGCGTAGTCGCTCGCGAAGATCGCCTTGTCGGGGTTGGTCTGCTCGATGACCGCGCCGTCCCCGCGCACCCGTCCGCCGATCCGTATCGTGTCGCTAATCGGGTACTTGCCCGGCGGGAAGTACAGCTCCTGCATCTCGTTGTAGTACGCGGTGCCCGGGTAGGGGGCGCTGATCCCGCCGACCTTGTCCATCGCGGCCTGGATCGCCGCGGTATCGTCGGTCTGCCCGTCCCCCTTCGCACCGAAGTCGCGCACGTTGATGCCCGATTGGGCACCGACGCTCGTCACGCACCACAAAGCGAGCATCACGAGAGTACCGCGAGCGTACGATCGATCCATGACAGGCCTCCTTCCCGGCTCGCTCCTCAGCCGCGCCCTTCCCGTGTAGGGGCGCGGTTGGTCTCCAAGCCGTTCCCATGTAGGGGCGCGATTCATCGCGCCCGCCCATGTAGGGGCGCCATTCATGGCGCCCGAGAACCAACACCGCGGGTTCCCACCTGGCGGCTCAGTTCAGGTCCTCCCACTTCGAGCCGCCGGTGTTCACGCGGAGTTTCCGCGTCGTCGTGTCGAAATAGACGCTGCCCAACCAGAAGTCGCCCGAGCTGAAGGACGGCGGGCCGCTGCGCACCGGGGGCTGGAAGGTCACTTCACCCCGATGGCCGCTGAGCGGGGCCGACTTGATCCCACCGAAGTCCTGGAACGCCCCCGGGGGGATCTCATCCGTAGAGCCTGCCGGATCGAAGCCCCGAATTCTGAGCCCCTGCGAACCGCCCACTTCCAGCCACCACACCATCTTGTCGGCCTGCAGCGGCCGGACCCCGGTCGCGGTGAAGTACCCGTTCATGAGCAGGACATTGCCGCCGTTCGCATCGTCCGTGCGCGTGTGGAAGGCCAGGCCGGTGCTCTCTGCCGAGGCGCCCAGCACCTGAAACAGCGCCGGGTTGTCGCCCATGCTCAGGATCTGCGGGACCGCACTGCCACGGTGCTTCAGCGGCACCCCCTGGTTCGCGCCGCCCAGCAGGATCTGCCCGCTGTTGGTTGCATTCCCCAGCACGGTCAGGCTGCGCTGCGTGTCCACGCCGCTGCCGATGTAGGTGGCGTTAGGGCGGATGAAGTTGATGCCCTCAAAGACCGGCCGCCCGCCCAGTCCCGACATCACCTCGATGTTCCCATACACCAAACAGCCGGAAACCACCATCCCGGGACAGACAATCCGCATCGAACTGGGCGTGTCCGCCTCCGTCATCCCCCCACAGTAGTGCCGCACCCCCGTGATCTGCCCGTTGTGGTAGCCGCCCTCGTTCTGGGAGGCGCTGGCCTGGTAGAGGAAGTAGCCGAAGCAGTCGGACCAGGCGTTGAGGATGGAGATCCGGCCGCTTTGCTGGTAGATGTCGGCGCGGGTGGGGCGGCCGGCGCTGGTGTAACTGACGATATCCATGTAGCCGGAGTCGAGATTGATGTTGGCGCCGATCGGCGGGGAGTAGGCGTCGGCAGGGAACGCGTCGCCGGCCCAGCCGTTGTTGCCGATGTCACAGGAGATGACGTTGGCGATGGCGTTGGCGGTGCCCCAGCGGATGCCCGCCTGGGCGTTGCCGCTGATGAAACAGCCGGTGATCAGGACGGTCGCGTGGTCGGTGTTCTCGCCGTCGGGGTTGCCCGACCAGATGCCGAAGCGGCACTGGGAGATGTGCACGTTTTCGATGTTCGCGCGGCGGACGAGGGTGGGGTCGTGCTGGCCCTCGAGCGGGCCGAAGTGGATGCCGGAGAGGGCGAGGTTGGGCGGGAGCGCGCCCTCCTTCAGTCGGTCCGGGTAGCCCTGGATCGTCAGGTCACGAATCGTGAGGCAGACGTTGGGATTGGAGGGTCTGGTCCGCTCGCCCCCGGCGGCGACCTCGGTGTGCCCTGTCCCGCCCTTCACCCAGAAGATGGGCTTCGACTCCTTCCCATACCACCGGATCGTGGCGTTCTCATCGTACCAGTTGCGCCGGGTGAGGGCGCCGTCGCCGTAGAGGACCAGCCCGTGGGTGCCGTCAATCAGCAGGCTGTCCGTGATCTTGTAGAACCCGCCGGGCTTGCTCGGGAAGTGGAGCGAGAACACGGTCCGGCCTTCCGCGGTGCCGTCGGCGCCCTTGGCGGCGTTCAGGGCCCGCTGGATGGCGGCGGTGTCATCCGCAATGCCATCGCCCTTCGCCCCGAAGTCGAGCACACTGGTCCGCTCCGCACGGGCCATCTGCGGCGCGGCCAGCACCCCCAGCAGCAGTGGTAGCAGCATGTGCCGTGGCATGAGGTTCACCTCGGTCCGGTTCCCGCAGGAGGGCGGACGGTCGCCAAACGTGGCGCAGCGGCAGTTCGCCGGCAACGGCGAGAGGGCCTGCGCAGAGCTCGGTGGTTCAGCCCCCAACTACTCGATGATCAGAGCGGCGCTGATGGGGCGGAAGTAGTGGACGAGGCTCCACAGCAGCAGAATGAAGGCCTGACCCGCCACCAGGCCGAGGGCGCAGGGCCGCGCCGCCGAGTAGCCGCGGAACCCTCCCACGTAGAGCACCAGACGGCGAGCGGCCCAGCCCAGGAAGATGGAGAACCCGTAGCGGTCGCCGAGGTACGGCGCGCCGATCATGGCTACGTAGGCCAGGGGATGCACCGGCCACCAGACGTACCGCTGCCGCAGCGCCTGGAGGACGAAGGTGACGCCGGCGCCGAGGGCCATGTGACCGTAGTCGGTCGTGGTGAACCGGAGGGGCGCCGTCAGGTTGCTGACGATGTCGCTCCCGAAGCTGACGAAGGCGATCCGCGGGAACCAGCCCAGCGCCGGCACGGAGCGCGAGTAGATGGCGTGGAGCGCCGCGGGGTGTGAGGCGAACACGGCGGCGACCATGCAGGTCAGCATCAGCAGGGCCGCCCGTCGCGGCTCGAGGCCCGCGAGGTCCGCGATCCGGTACCCGTCCAAGACGTTGGCCATCGTCGAGGTCGAGTTGTCCGCCAGCTTCAGGCCGAGGTAGCTCAGGATCGTGTAGGTCTGCGCCCCCATCGCCTGCGGACCGAAGGCCCGCACGAGGTAGTGGTTGAAGCGCTCCATCGGCGGCCAGACGATGAAGAGACCGCCCTCCGCCACCATGCGCGTGATGACGGTAATGCTCACGAGGTACAGCGCGAGCCCCAGCAACGAGTAGCCGACCGAGGCCCCCGCGGCTCGCGCCCAGCCCACGACGACGATGACGGAGGCGGCGAATCCGAGGAGCGCGAGTCGGTACGGCATCGGCTCTCGGTCGTCGTCAACGCCGGGGTCATTGTAGACCGCCTTCCGCCAGAGATCGGCCAGCTGCGCGCGGGCGCACCAGACGTAGGCGACCACCAGGAACAGGTAGCCACCGAAGCCCTGCTCGCGAAGGACCGCGTCGTGGTTCGTGTGGCCGAGGGCCTCGCGCGCCACCATGGCGAGCTTCCTCAGCACCCAGAACAGCCAGAGGCTGAACCCCATGTCGTCCGGCACCAGGTAGGTGATGCCGGCCATCTCGAAGTACACGTTGACGGGCCAGCCGTTGAGCACCGCCCACGGCCGTCCGCCAAACACGCGGCCGAGGTCCCGCATCAGGCGCACTTCCGGGACGGCCGGCACGTAATGATGCCAACCGTTCAGGAGGAAGACTACGCAAGGCACGCCGAAAGCGACCCAGAAGAGGCGGCTCCGCAAGAGGCTCGGCACGGGATCGCCCGCGCGATCGTAGTGGGTCAGCTCGGCCGGAATCCGAGCGAGCGGGAACAGCAGGCGCTCCTGATCCGCCCACCGCCGCCGGAAGAACACCGGCAGCGTCATCTGCATCGTCAGCAGCGCGATGAAGAGCGGCGTCCACGCCACCAGCGGCCGGACCCACGCGCGCCACGGGAAGTCGCCCCCCGTCGGCACGCCCTCGAAGGCGTAGCGAACCGCCGGGGCGCGGGGGCTCTTGGCTGGCACCATCCACTCGGGCACGTGCGGGAGCACGGTCTCGGCGACCTTGTTCTCGGGTGTGGCGTACCCCTGGGCCGCGACCATGATGAGGTATTGGCGGATGACCAGCTCCACCCCCATGATGTTCGCGGTCGCGAGGACGGCCACGTAGACGTACATCAGCCGGCGAGCGTCCAGCAGGCGCCGCCCGAAGGCCCGAACGGCGAGAGCGTTCAGCAGCACGAGAACCAGGATCGGGAACAGAGCAACGCGCGGAAGGTGGCCGACGCCCAGCACGTCGTAGCGGACCAGAGTGGAGATCGCCCCGCCGACCGCCACGGCCAACGCCAGCGCCAGCGCGATGACCCACGTAAGCCTGTCAGGGGGAATGCGCTCCAGGGGACCTCACCCTACCGCCAAGTTGGGCCTCTCTTTCGGCGGCGCCGGAACCCCTCCTTCTCCCCGCGCCGCCTCCTCGGGCAGGAGAGATGCAGGCAGAGCGAGGACCTGGGCGGCGCCGGGGCGAACCACGGAGCGGCAACGGACACTCCTGCGCCGGCGCAACACCAACGTACCCGATCGTACAGGGGGGAAGTGCATGGCCGAGATGACTACGCGTGAGCGGTTCCAGCGGATGTACGAGCACCGGGATGCCGACCGGGTCCCCATGATCGGCGGACCGTGGGGCACGACGCTTGAGCGGTGGCGCCGCGAGGGCATGCCGGCCGATGCGGACTTCGCGGACTACTTCGGCCTCGACCACGTGGCCGGAGTGGGCGGCGACGTCAGCCCGCGGTACGAGTCGAAGGTGGTCGAGGAAACCGACGACTACATCATCACCTTCGACTCATGGGGCACGACCTCGAAGAACTGGAAGCACGCCAGCTCCACGCCCCACTGGCTCGGTCGCACCGTCGTGGACCGCAAGACCTGGGAGGACGCGAAGGCGCGCCTCGAGATGGGGCGCGACCGCATCGACTGGAACCACCTGCGCACCCACTACCCCACGTGGCGCGAGAAGGGTTGGTGGATTCACGGCGGGCTGTTCTTCGGGTTCGACGTCACCCATGCGCGGATCGTCGGCACAGAGCGTCTGCTCACGCTGATGATGGATGACCCCGAACTCGTGGCCGACATGTACAACACCGAACTGGATTGCAGCCTGCAATTGCTCCAGATGATCTGGGACGAGGGCTACACCTTCGACTGCATCTTCTGGTGCGATGACATGGGTTACCGCAACGGCACGTTCTTCTCGGTCCCGATGTACCGCGAACTCCTGCTCCCGGTGCAGAAGCGCGCCATCGACTGGGCCCACGAGAAGGGCATCGTCGCCCACCTGCACTCCTGCGGGAACATCAATGCGTTCGTGCCGGACCTGCTCGAGGCGGGGCTCGACGGGCTCAACCCGCTGGAGGTCAAGGCGGGCATGGACCCGGTTCACCTCAAGCAGACCTACGGCGACCGGCTGGTGCTCGACGGGGGCATCAACGCGATGTTGTGGGATCACATCGACCAGATCGAGGCCGAGATCGTCCGTCTGCTGCCGGTCCTCAAGGAGAACGGAGGCTACATCTTCCGGGAGGACCACTCCATCCCCGACAGCGTCAGCCTCGACAACTACCGCCGCATCGTGCAGATCGCGAAGGAGTACGGGTCGTACGACTGAGAGCGTGCGCGGGCGCCATTCAGGGCGCCCACCCTTCTCATACAGGCTCTGAACGGTCGGAGGGCGTCCAATGGGAATGCCTGTGTATATGCACCCGGTAGTCTCGCTGGGCTCCGCCCTTCTCGTCGCTGCAGCGCCAACTAGGGGGGTGGCCGACGTGAAGTACCTGGCCGACCTGAGTCTGTGCAAACCCGCCTCTGCCCTCGGCCGCGCCCCGCGGGAGGGGTGCTGGCAG
>VGFC01000089.1 GCA_016869045.1 Armatimonadota bacterium | reverse complement strand
TGACATCCGCGCCAACGTGTGCGGCAGGCGCGTGCACCAGCACGCTCCCCAGCTCCACGATCAGGAGGAGAGCGATGGCAGCCGGCCCGACCAGTGCCTTCAGCAGGCCCCATCGCGCATCGGCGGTCGCCGCCTCCTGGCCGGGGCTCACCATCATCGTCACGAACACGAAGAGGACCATGATCGCGCCGGCGTAGATGATGACCTCCAGCGCCGCGGCGAACGGAGCGCCCAGCACAAAGAGCAGCCCTGCGACCGCCAGGAACGACACAACCAGGTACAGCAGGGCGTGGACCGCGTTGCGCTGCACGATGACGAGCAGCGTGGCGAGGATCGCCAGCCCGGAGAAGACGTAGAATGCTCCGGCGGAGAGTGTTGCCATGCTAGGGCATCAGCCCCCGGACGTTGACGGGCGGCAGCTCGTTGTCGCCCTCGCCCTTGTCCTTGCCCCCGACCGCGACGCCCGCCACCCGGTAGAAGCTGTAGCCGTGGTACTTGCCCGGCCCGCTGATGAGCAGATGCTCCTTCTCGTACACCAGGCTCTGTCGGCGGTAGTCGGCCAGCTCGCAGTCCGGCGTGAGCTGGATGGCATAGGTCGGGCACGCCTCCTCGCAGAACCCGCAGAAGATGCAGCGGCCGAAGTTGACGCGGAAGAACGCGGGGTAGCGCCGGCCGTGCGCATCCTCAGTCGCCTGCAGCGCGATGCAGTCCACCGGGCACGCCGCCGCGCAGAGGTAGCACGCCACGCAGCGCTCCTCGCCGTCCGGGTCGCGCGTCAGCACGATCCGCCCGCGGAAGCGCGGCGGCAGAGGGCGCTTCTGCTCGGGGTACGGCACCGTGATCCGCCGAGCGAAGGCGTGCCAGAAGACGGCCCAGAGTGTGCGCAGTGCGCTCAGCATCGTTGGTTTCGGGTTGCGTGTTTCGGGTTTCGAGTTGACGGCCACGGCTAACGGCCAAGGGCCAGGATGACGGCGCCCGTGACGGCCACGTTGGCGAGCGACAGCGGCAAGAGCACCTTCCAGCCCAGCCGCATGAGTTGGTCGTAGCGCAGTCGGGGCAGGGCGGCTCTGACCAGGATGAAGAGCCCGATCAGCACGGCCGTCTTGCCCAGGAACCACGCGATGGGCGGCAGGATCGGGCCTGACCAGCCACCGAAGAACAGGACCACGGTGAGCGCGGAGATCAGCGCGACGCCGACGTACTCTCCCAGGAAGAACATGCCGAACTTCATGCCCGAGTATTCCGTGTGGAAGCCGGCGACCAGTTCGCCCTCGGCCTCGGGCAGATCGAAGGGGATGCGCCGGGTTTCGGCGAGGCCGGCGATGAGGAAGACCACGAGCCCGACGCACTGTGGGATGCAGAACCACACGTGCCGCTGTGCCTGGACGATGGCGCCCAGGTTGAACGAGCCGGCCATCGCAACCACGCCCATGAGCGACAGCCCCATGAAGACCTCGTAGCTCACCATCTGGCCCGCGGCGCGCAGTGCGCCGAGGAGCGCGTACTTGCTGTTCGCCGACCACCCACCCAGCGTGATGCTGTAGACCGCGAGCGAGGACATCCCGAGGAAGAACAGCAGCCCCACATTCAGGTCCGCGACCACGATCCCCGGCGCCAGCGGGATCACGGCGAACGACATGAGCGTCGAGACGATGATGATCGCCGGCGCAACGACGAACACGGGCTTGTCGGCGAAAGGCGGGACCCAGTCCTCCTTCGTGAAGAGCTTGATCGTGTCGGCGACGACCTGGAGCAGGCCGAAGGGCCCGACGCGGTTCGGGCCACGGCGGTCCTGCCAGAGGGCCAGTAGGCGGCGCTCGACGAAGGTCAGCCCGCCGGCCAGCGTCAGCGCGCCGATTAGCACGCCGAGCACGATCAGCAACTCCGGCAGCAGAGCCGCCGCGTTGACCTTGGCCAGCATGGCCCCCAGCCGTGTCATCTCACGTCCTCAAGGCCCGCTCCGACAGGCCGGGCACGACGAGCTTCACCCATGTCGGCAGCTCCAGCCCCTCAAGCCCGGGCAAGCCGAGCGGGACGGTCACCACACCGGGCGGCAGTTGCGGTCGCAGCCGCATCGGCAACGGATGGACTTCGTGCTCCACGTCCAGGCCCAGCTCCTGGCCCTCCTCAACCTGCATCCGCTCGGCATCGTGCGGCGACAGGCCCAGGTACGCGGCGGGCGTCAGCGTGGCCACGGCCGGCGTGGCGGCGCTCAACTCCTCGGACCCGAACACATGGTAGGCGGGTACCGCGAGCCACTCGTCCGGCCGCGGCTCGAAGGGTGGTATGTGCCCTGCGTAGCACAGGCGGTTCCGGTCTTCCGGTTCGATGAGCCGGCGACCGGGGTCGCCCCCCTGCAGCGGGCCGGCGACGCCGCGCTCGAACTTGGTGACGGCCTGCGGCGAGTTCCAGCCCGGCGCCCAGAAGCGCGCGATCAACGCCGAGGGCGGCTGCCCGCCATAGCCCTCCATCGTGAACGACATGGGGGAGTCTGGGTCTAGCGGCGGCGCGACCTCGCGAACGTCTTCGTGGGCATGGACCGCCGCTCTCCCGCTGTACCGGGGCGACTGGCGCGGCACCCGCTGCCCGTGCAGCCGGTAGGAGGACGGCGGAACCAGGTCCCGGATGCGGGCGCAGACAGGCACCGCCCGCGCCAGGGCGGCCAGCAGGTCGTCGAGCGCCCCCCACGGACGTTCCGCGAGGCCGTCGCGCAGCGCGATCATCCGGCCGAGCCACCGCCAGCTCGCCTGCACGCTGCCCTCGGGCACGAAGGTCTGGATCGACCGCTGACCACGCCCCTCGCTGTTGACGAAGGTCCCGGTGCACTCCGCGAAGGTGGCGGCCGGCAGCACCACCTCCGCCCGCTCGGCCGTCCGATTCGCCAGGTGATCCAGCACGACCACATGCTCGGCGCCGGAGAGCAGCGCCTCGGCGTCGGAGGCCCGCATCCGGCGGAACAGGTCGTTCTCGGCGATTACCAGCGCCCGGGCGCGGCCTGACCGGACAGCCTCGATGGCGGACCCAGGGTCCCGCGCCCCCATCAGCGCCAGGCCCATGCTGTTGCACTCAGGCACGGTGCACGCGAGGCTGGCGTCCTTCCCAAGCCTCTCCAACGCGCAAACAACGTTCGTGGCGGCCTCGATGACGCTCCGAGACCCGCACCCGTATCCACACACCACCAGCGGGCGCTCGGCGTTCCACAGCTCGTCCGCGATCCGCCCCGCCAAGCCCTCCGTCTCGCCATCGAGGCCGTCCGGTCGCGGGGCTGCCGGGTCGATGAAGTTCGCGACGGCGAGACCCAGTCGGGCGATGTCGTCGGGCGCGCGCCGATACGTGAGGGTGGCGATGTCGTCGAGCGGCGTCTCGTCCGGCGTGGCGATGAACAGCGGCCCGGTGTCCTGCTGAATCGCCTCGCGCACGGCCGAGTCGTGGTACAGGTGGATGTTCAGACGCTGCGCGATCCCGATGGCCTGCTGCACCACCGCCTTCCGCAGCGACAGCGCCAGCAGCGGCGCCGTGTTCTGAACGTCCTCCCCGAGCACCAGCACCGCGTCCGCCTCCGCGACATCCTGCACCGAGGCGCTGCGACCCGGCCCTTTGAGCAGCACGGTGCGGATCGTCTCCATCAGGTCGTGGTCGAGCCGCGACGTCCCATCGTGGAACGACTCCGCACCGACGAACTCCCGTAGCGCGAAGTTCGTCTCCATCGACGCTCGCGGGGAGCCGATCCCGATGGCCTCGCCGGCCTGCAGGATGGCGCGCAGGCGCTCCATCGTCTCCGCGAGCCCGGCCGGATGGAGTTCCCCGTCCTCACCCCGCAATAGCGGCTCGCGCAGCCGTCGGTCGGAGTTTACGAACTCGTAGCCGAAGCGCCCGCGATCACACAGGAAGAAGCCGTTGACATGCGCGTTGAACCGGTTGCGGATGCGTCGCAGGAGCCCGTATCGCTCGCCGGGGATCGTGTTGCAGCCGAGGCCGCAGTGCACGCAGACCGCCGGCGCGGTCTGCAGGTCCCACGGGCGCGTGTAGTGCCGCTTGAAGGTCTTGTCCGTGAAGACGCCCGTCGGGCAGACCTCCGCCAGGTTCCCGGCAAAGGGGCTCTCCAGCACGCCGTCCTCATGCCGACCGAAGTAGATGCCGTCATGCCAGCCGAAGACGTCCAGGTCGCGCCCGCCCGTGACCTCTTGGTAGAACCGGACGCACCGGAAGCACTGGATGCAGCGGTTCATCTCGTGGTGCAGCAGCGGGCCGAGGTGCTGGTTCCGATGGGTGCGCTTGCGGAACCGGTGCCGCCGGCGGACATGGCCCGTCATCACGGTCATGTCCTGCAGGTGGCACTCGCCGCCCTCGTCGCAGACCGGGCAGTCGTGGGGATGGTTCACCATCAGCCACTCGATGACGCTCGCACGGAAGGCGACCGCCTCCGGGTCGGCGATTGAGATGCGCACCCCCTCGGTAACCGGCGTCATGCACGCCATCACGATCTGGCCCCGTGTGTCGGCTTCGTCGCGGAAGAGCTTCACCGCACACTGACGACACGCGCCCGCCGAGTGCATCGCCGGATGCCAGCAGAAGTAGGGGATGTCGAACCCGAGGGACAGGCAGGCGTCCAGCAGGTTCTTCCCCTCTTCGGCGACCTCGTAGGGCTTGCCGTCAACGTAGATCGTCGGCAACGTTAGCTCCAGGGACAGCGCGCGCCGATGTGGCTCTCGAACTCGGCGCGGAAGTGCTTCAGCGCGCTCGCGAGGGGCATCATCGCCCCCGGAGCCAGCGCACAGAACGTGTGCCCCATGCGCAGCCAGCGCGCGTGGTGATCCAGGGTCTCCAGGTCCTCCGGGCGGCCGTCTCCCGCCTCCAGGGCCTCCAGCGTCCTCGCGACCCAGGGGAGGCCCTCGCGGCAGGGGGTGCACCACCCGCACGACTCTCGGGCGAAGAACCCCTCGAGCCCTCGCACCATCCCCACAGGGCAAGTCCGGTCATCCATCACAATCATCGTGCCGGTGCCCAGTCGGGTGCCGATGGCTTCCATCGAGGCGAAGTCCATCGGCGTGTCGAGGTGCTCCTCCAGGACGAAGGCCGTCGAGCCTCCCCCGGGGAGCAGCGCGCGGAAGCCGTATCCGTCCTGCATTCCGTCCGCGTGGTCGTCGAGGAGGCGGCGGATGGGCGTGCCCATCGGCAGCTCCCACACCCCCGGCCGCTTCACGCGGCCGCTCACGCCGTACAGCTTGGTGCCGCCCTCGTCGGTGAGGCTCAGGGAGCGGAACCACTCCGGCCCGTGCTTCACGATGTGCGGGATGTTGCACACGGTCTCCACGTTGTTGACCACCGTGGGCTTGCCCCAGAGGCCGCAGACCGTCGGGTACGGCGGCTTGCTGCGCGGCACCGCCCGGCGGCCTTCCAGTGCGCTCAACAGCGCTTCCGCCTCGCCGCACATGTAGCGCCCGCCGCTGAGGTGCACGTGGATGTCGAGGCTGAACGAAGACCCGAGGAGGCGCCGGCCGAGGCGGTTGTGGTGGTACGCCTGGCTGAGGGCCGACACCAGTCGGCGCGCGGCGAGACGGTACTCCCAACGCAGGAAGATGTACGCCTGCGAGGCCTCGACCGCGTAGGCCGAGATGATGATGCCCTCGATGAGCTGGTGCGGGTCGCCTTCGAGCAGCAGCCGGTCCTTCATCGCGCCCGGCTCCATCTCGTCGGCGTTGACGACGAAGTACTTCGGCGTCCGCGCGCGTTCGCCCATCGGCACCGACGCCCACTTGCGCCCGGTCGGGAAGCCTGCTCCTCCGCGCCCCAGCAGATTGGCCTCCGTGACCATCCGCTGGACCTCCTGCGGCGACATCCCGAGCGCCCGCCGCAGGGCCTCGTAACCGCCCGCCTGCTCGTACTCCGCCAGCGTGAGTGGCTCGCCTTCGGGCCGGATGTTCTTCGTCAGCACCAGTTCCATGTCTCGCTTCTTCGGTGGGCGCACACGTGGATGCGCCCCTACGGAGGTGCCAGCGTAGGGGCGGACCCACGTGTCCGCCCCTGCCGTCAGTCGTACCTCGCCAGGATGTCGTTCAGCATCTCGGGAGTCAGGTTCCCGTACACATCACCGTCGATCAGCATCGCCGGGGCCCGGTCGCACTCCCCCAGGCAGGCCGCCGGCAGCAGCGTGAAGCGCTTGTCCTCCGTGGTCTCTCCCAGCGCGACGCCCAGCCGCTCGCAGAGGTGGTCGCGGATCGCGTGGTAGCCCGTCACCCAGCAGCTCACGTTGTCGCAGATGAAGATGACGTGCCGCCCCGTAGGCTCGCGCAGGATCATGTTGTAGAAGGTGGCCGTGCTGTCCACCGTGGCCGGCGAGAGGCCCAGCAGCTCGGCGATCTCGCGCACCGCCTCATCCGGCACCCAGCCGCGATGGTCCTGTACGATCTTCAGCGCCTCAGGCACCGCCGCCCGCGGATGCGGGTACAACCGCACCTCCGCCTCGATGCGTTGCCGTTCGCGGTCAGTCAACACGGCAGACTCCGGACTTCGGACTGAAGACTGCAGACTTCGGGCCTCAGACTGCAGGCTTCGGGCTCCCAGACTCCCAAACTCCCAGACTCCTGCCTCACCGATCCACATCCGCCAGCACGTAGTCGATGCTCCCCAGGATGGCCGCCAGGTCGGGGATCATCGCGCCGCGACTCAGCCGGGGGAGCAGTTGCAGATGCGCGAACGAGGGCGTTCGGATGCGCACCCGGTACGGCGCCGTGTTCCCGTCGCTGATGAGGTGGTAGCGGTTGTGCCCCTTGGTCGCCTCCACACATACTGAGGCCTCGCCGGGCGGGATGACCGTGCCCCAGCTCACGCTCAGGAAGTGGTGAATGAGTGTCTCGATGTCCTGCATGGTGCGCTCTCTGCGCGGCGGCGTCGCCAGCGGGTGATCGGCCTTGTAGGCGCCCTCCGGCATGTCCCGCAGGCACTGCTCCACGATCCGCAGGCTCTGGCGCATCTCCTCGACGTGCACGACCACGCGGTCGTAGCAGTCGCCGTTGGCCCCTGTCGGCACCTCGAAGTCGAAGCGCTCATACCCCGCGTACGGACGCTGCTTGCGCAGGTCCCACGCCACGCCGCAGGCGCGCAGGAGGGGCCCCGTGGCGCCCCACTCGATGGCCTCGCGAGCGGTGATGGCCCCAACGCCCCGGGTGCGGGCGCGGAAGATGCGGTTGGCCAGCAGGGCGCTCTCGTACTCCTCCAGCCGGCTGGGCAGGTAGCTCAGAAAGCCCTGCACCATCTCCTCCCAACCCTCCGGCAGGTCCTGCGCGATGCCGCCGATGCGGAACCACCCGGGGTGCATCCGCGCGCCGGTGATGGCCTCCGCGATGTCCAGCACGCGCTCCCGGTCGTTGAAGAGGTAGAAGACGGGTGACATCATGCCGATGTCCTGGGCGAAGGTGCCCAGGAAGACCAGGTGGCTGTTGATGCGGTACAGCTCGCAGAGCATGATCCGGATGACCTGCGCCCGCTCGGGGACCTCGATGCCGGCGAGGTGCTCGACCGCCATGACGTACGGCAGGTTGTTCAGCGCGCCACCGAGATAGTCCACGCGGTCGGTGTACGGGATGTACGTGTGCCAGGTCTGGCGCTCGGCCATCTTCTCGGCGCCGCGATGGTGGTAGCCGATGTCGGGCACCAGGTCCATGATCTCCTGCCCGTCGAGCTGCAGCGCCACTCGCAGGACCCCATGTGTCCCCGGATGGTGCGGCCCGAAGTTGAGGAAGAGGTAGTCGAAGTCTTCCCCGGCCCGTTCCATCCCCCACTCCTCGGGGCGGAAGGCCAGCCTCTCCGAGAGCGCTGCCTGCGTCGCCTCCGGCATCTCGAAGCGGCCCATCTCCGTCGCCCGCGCGGGGTGCTCCTTGCGCAGCGGGTGCCCTTCCCACCAGGGCGGCATGAGAATCCGTCGCAGGTGCGGGTGACCGATGAACCGGATGCCCAGCAGGTCCCACGCCTCGCGCTCATACCAGTTCGCCGAGGGCCAGAGGTCGGTGATCGTGTCCAAGGACGGCGCGTGCCCCTTCAGCGGGACCTTCACCCGTAGGTCGCTCCCCAGGTCGGGCGAGGCCAGCTCGTACACGACCGTGAAGTCCGCCGGCGGTTGGCCGTCCCGATGCTGCCGGTCTCGCTCGTCGATCGCCCACAGGTCGTGCAGCATCACGTATGGCTGCTCGGGAGCCTCCTTCAGGAGGCGCAGCGTCTCCTTCAGCCGATCGGGCGCCACCCAGACCGTCGGCACGCCGTCGGCGGTCGGCTGCGTCGCCAGGACCGCCTCGCCGAGGCGCGCCTCGATGCTAGTTGTCAGGTCGACCGTCGCTATCATGGCTCTGCCGATAGCCTGTCGGGCGGTCTCAGCGTCGTTTGCTCCGCCCTCTCGGCCTGAAGGAGGTCGCGCTGCGTCGGCATCGCGGAGCGGCGCTCGTCCTCCGGCCCGACGATCCAGCTCAGCGGGCGCCGTTCCTTGCCGATGGCCTCCTGAAGCAGCAGGAGACCCCTCATGAACGCTTCGGGGCTTGGCGGGCAGCCCGGGACGTACACATCGACCGGCAGGAACGAGTCCACGCCCTGCACCACGCTGTAAATGTCGTACATCCCGCCGGAGTTGGCGCACGAGCCCATCGAGATCACCCAGCGCGGCTCCATCATCTGCTCGTACAGGTGCTTGATGATGGGGGCCATCTTCACGAACACGGTGCCGGAGACGACCATCAGGTCCGCCTCCCGAGGCGTCCCGCGGATGACCTCCGAGCCGAAGCGCGCGATGTCGTAGCGGCTGGTGAGGCTGGTTGCCATCTCCACGTAGCAGCACGACAGGCCGAAGTTGAACGGCCAGACCGAGTGCTTGCGCCCCCAGGCCAGCAGGTCGCGCAGCTTCGCCCAGATGACGTTCTCGCGCACCTCTTCCGCGAGGCGCTCGGAACCCGCCACAGCCCTACTCCTCAGTCGATCGTTCGCGGGCGCGCCGACGCTCGGCGGACGGTCCCCAGTCGAGAGCGCCCTGCCGCCACAGGTACACCAGCCCCGCGATCAGGATGACGATGAACAACAGTAGCTCCAGATAGCCGGCCCACCCGACCTCGTGCACGGCCGTCGCCCATGCGAACACGAACACGGCCTCCAGGTCGAAGATCACGAAGAAGACCGCCACCAGATAGAACTCGACGGCGACCCGCGACCGAGCCGGCCCGGTCGGCGCCACGCCGGACTCGTACGGCTCCGCCGTGCGGTCGCGCCTCTGCCGCGGGCCGAGCACGTAGGAGACGGCCAGCATCCCGGCCGCCGTGCCGATCACCAGCACGCCGTAAAGGGCGAGGGGCCAGAGCGTGGTTGTGGTTTCAGCAGCGTCAGGCATCAGCGCCTCGGGTTGAGCGTCCGCAAGTGGGCGACGATCGGCCAGCGCCGGTCACGCGCGACGGTGGAGGCCAGCACTGGCTCGTGTCCGACGCCCGTCAGAATCGCCCGGTACAGGCCCGCGTCGGCCTGCGTCTGCACCTCCGGGCTCGTCAGGTCGGTCGGCCGGGGCCAGTAGGCCTCCCCGACGGGCGTGCGGCCTCGGCCATCTTCGCCGTGGCACATTGCGCAGTAGTAGCCGTAGTACAGCCTCCCCTGGGCCAGCGTCTTCGCGTCCGTCATCGGCGGCTTCGGCGAATCGTCCGGCGACGACACCGGGTCAGGCCCCTCGCGTGGCACAGTCTCGGCCGGCATGGCGGGCATGGCCCGCTCGAAGGGCTTCAGCGAGGGCTGCTCTCTCATGCGCGGAAAGCACGAACTCAGCGCAACGAGTCCGCACGCCCACACGGCCAGCCATAGCCCGGCCCGCAGCGCCCTCACGGTGCCGTCTCCTTCCCCTGCGGCGGCAGAGCCACTTGCGCGGGCGCAGGCTGCGCCGTCGCAGCGCCGCCCGCCGTGTAGTACGAGTCCCCCGGCACCGGCGCGGTCGCGCCGTAGTTCCACGGCGGCGGACGGTCGCCGATCAGCACGAACGCAGCAGCCACCCATGCGAGCATCAGCGCCGCGATGGCTGCGACGACGATCCACGTCCGGAGTGTGAGCTTCAGTTCCTTTGTCATGCCCTCAGATCCCCGGCGCGGCCAGCCAGACGTACAGCACGTACCCGATCATCCCCAAGGCCATGCCGATGTACAGCACCACCAGCACACGTGGCAGGCGGCCGTGGCCCACCTGGAGGCCGGGCGGGTGCTCCTCCGTCGGCTCACCCTCGGGCCGCTGCCGCGCCGCATCCCGATAGGCCAGGTACGCGGCCAGCACCGCCCCCGTGCCTACGCAGAGCATCAGCAGCATCCAGCTCGTCGCCAGTGTCGGTGGCATTCCCGTCCTCGCGCTTGCCCTCATCATGTAGGGGCGCGATTCATCGCGCCCGACCGTGTAGGGGCGCCATTCATGGCGCCCGCGTCCCTCTACCGCACGTACACGCAGACCAGCAGCGCAGCGATGACCCCCGCCGCCAGTACCAGCAGCCCCAAGGGGACCGCGAGCAGCCGCCGGTCGGAGGCTGTCTCCGCGGGCTCTGCACCCACCCCCGTCGGGCACTCTAGCGGCAGCCGGCGGGCGCGATCTTCCGAGGAGAACTGACGGGTCCGCACTGCCCACAAGAACACCGCCGAGCAGACGAGCACTCCGAAGACCGCGTAGGTTGTCCACATCGTCAGGAGCGTCATGGTTGGTCCTTCACGAAGCCCTTCGGTGGCGGCGGCTCCGCGTTCTCGTAGGCGGCGTCGATCTGATCGGTGCGCAGCGGGTAGTCCACGTAACCGATGAAGTTGTACGCGACGTAGTTCGACACGTCCCAGATCTTGGCGGACTCCAGTTGCGTCTTGAAGTACGGCATCGCCGTCCCGGTGATTCCGTTCATGATCTGGTAGTACAGCACGCCTCCGATGTACTTGCCCTCGATCAGATTCCGTCGGAGCAGCGCGAAGTTCAGCGGCGGCGGGTCGAGGTAGGGCTGAGCGGTACCCCGCCCGTCGCCGCTCGGGCCGTGGCAGCCCACGCAGTACAGCTCGTAGATGCGCTGCCCCCTGGCGAGCGAGGCCTCCGTCGCGGGGTACGGGTTGGGCATCTTGCGCCAGACCTCGGGGACCTTGCTGTGAATCCACGCCACGTTCGCATCCGGACCGTTGGCGTACGCGGCCACCGCAAGGCCCTTCCAGTGCTGCTGCCGTGCGACGCGGAGGTCGGCGTCCTTGCCGCCGAGGCTCTGCACGTAGCGCGTCAGATCGGCGATCTGCGCGGCTGAGCGGAAGCTGAACGACGGCATGACCGACGCCGGACTCGTGTGGCGCGGATTGGTGAAGTGCGCCCGGTGCCAGTCATCCGGGTGCTCGCCGCCCTGCTGCGAGAGGTCCGGCCCGGTGCGCTCGCTGCCCAGGAGCGGCGGCTGCTGCCGGGCGTAGTCGCCTGCGCGCGCGATCCTCTGCGCCCCCTCCGCCCAATCCTGTGGCCGCACGTACTGCGAGTGGCAGTACACGCAGCCGTCCGCGATGTAGAGCCGCCGCCCGCGCTCCTCCGCCGCGCTTGTGGCGCGCCAGGTGTCGGATGGCCGGTCGGGCATGGTGACGGTCGGGATCACGACGACCCCCAGGAAGGCCGCCCAGAAGAGGGCCATGCTCCCGATGATGACCACCGCCGGCGTCATTCTCACGATTCGTGCGGCTCCCCGCGAACCAGCGTCATCACGACGTTGTACAGCCCTATGAACGCGCCGCCGATGATGAGCATTCCGAACATCGCGCGCGCCATGAGGTAGGGCGCGATCATCGGGAGCGTCCGGTAGACCGTGCCCCCGTTGTTCCAGACCTCCCCCTGAATCAGGCCCGCCGCCGTGAGCACCACGAAGAACCCGGCGACCCCGATCAGCACCAGCCAGTACTGCAGCCCGATCAGCGGCTGGCTGTAGACCTTGCGCCGGGCGACCAGCGGCAGCACGTACCACAGCCCGCCGAGCGCCGTCATGCCCGCGAAGCCGAGCACAGCGATGTGCGCGTGGCCTATCACCCAGTTGTTGAAGTGGGTGTGCCGCTGGACGCTCGGGAGCGACTGCAGCGGCCCCTGGATGCACGTGATCAGGTACCAGATCGACCCTGCGAAGATCAGCTTGCCCGGCCAGCTATCCGCGAACTCGCGGAGCGCACCCCGCATGGTCAGCCAGAGGTTCACCAGCACCGTCGCCACCGGCACGACCATCGCGACGCTGTCGATGACCGAGACGGTCTTCAGCCACGTCGGCACCGGCGCCTGCAGCAGGTGGTGCGCGCCGATGTGGGTGTACAGCGCCAGCAGCGTCCAGAAGCCGATGAGCGAGAGCGTGTGGCTGTACAGGGGCTTGCGGGCGATGCGTGGGATGATGTAGTAGGCCACCGCGACCGCCATCGGAGTGGTCGCCAGGCCGAAGATGTTGTGGCCATACCACCAGAGCCAGACGGCATCGACGATCCCGATCATCGCCCCGCCCGGCGGCCGCCACATCACGTTCCCCGGCACCCAGAGCACGGCCGTCCATAGCACGCCCCCGAGCCCGTACCACACCGAGACGTAGAGCACGTTCTCGTGCCGCGTGGCGACGGTCATGACCAGTGAGTACGTCAGGCAGAGGAACGCGATCACCACCAGGCAGTCGATCGGGAAGACGAGTTCCGCGTACTCGCGTCCCTGCGTGTAGCCGAGCGGGAGCGAGATGCAGCCGCTGAGCATCGCCAGGTTCCAGACCCACATCCCCAGGTTCGCGACGCGCTCGCCGTACAGCTTCGTACGCAGGACGACGGGCAGGATGTACAGCGTCGCGCCGATCAGCGCGGAGGTGACGAACCCGAGCAGCACGATCGTCGTGTGGGCCGGCCGGATGCGCCCGAACTCCAGCCACGGAATGCCCCGGAAGAAGTCCGGCGCCGCCAGGTGCATCGCCCCGATCAGGCCCCAGAGCGTGCCCGCGCAGAACCACACCGCGCCCGACACCAGGAAGCGCCGCGCGGCCGAGTGCTCGTGCGCGGGCAGGAACTGGTCGAGCAGGCGGTTCAGCGGCGTCATCGGTGGCACCGATAGCAGTCAACCGAGGCCTTGTACGCGGGCTGCTTATGACAGTCCACGCAGAAGGCCATCGTCAGGCGCTGGTTCAGCACGATCCGGTTCATCCGCTTCACGTCGCCGTGGCACGTCCCGCAGTCGATCCCCTTGCTGAGGTGCGCCTCGTGGTTGAAGTACACGAAGTCCGCCAGCCGATACACGCGCACCCACTCCACCGGCTTGCCGCTCTCCCAGGACGCGTGGAGCTTCGAGAGCGGCGCGAAGTGCGGCGCGATCCGGTTGTGGCACAGCAGGCACTTGGCGATCGGCGGCATCCCGGCCGTCGGCGAGCGGTCCGCCCCGTCGTGGCAGAAGAAGCAGCTGATCTGCCGAATGCCTGCGTGGCGGTAGTGGCTGAACGGGATCGGCTGGCGCGGCCCGGCCGTGTACGGGTGCAAGGCCATCAGGCCTGTCAGCGCAAGCAGGCCCAGCACCACGCCCCACGCGACGGCCCCTTGCAGCGACCTTGCGCGGCTCAGGATCGGGCGCAGGATGTCGAGTCGCTCGCTCGGCATCGCAATCTAACCCGCCGGTTCCGCTCCCCCACGCACTTCGTCCGCTCCGGCCTCCCGCAGAAGGTCCGCGACCTTCCCGCGCGCGTCGTCCTCACACTGAACGCTGATCCCGAACGTATCCACGCTGAAGCGTGGGTCGTAGTCTTCCGCGACCGACCTCGGGTAGAGGCGTGAGTACAGGAAGACGGTGCCCATGGTCGCCAGGCCGGCGATGAGGACCGTCAACTCGAAGCCGATCACGCAGAACGGCAGCCAGGAGACCACGGGCTTCCCGCCCACGGTCAGCCCGAAGAACCTCGTCGCGATGATGCACAGCGCGAACCCGCCCACGCAGCCCGCGATGCCCGCCGCCAGGGCGTACCAGCGGATGGGGCTGTCCTGTCGCGGCAGCAGCGCCTCAGCCTCGTGCAGCGGCACGGGAGAGTACACGGTCAGCCGATCGATGCCCGCCTCGCGCAAGCTCCGCAGAGCGGCAAGGAGGGGCTCCGCCTCCGTGAAGGTCGCGGCGACACGCGGGGCCTCACTCATCCAGCGCTCTCCTCCGCGAGGCGAGGCTCGGGCTTGCTCTCGCTCACCGCCACCGCCGGGATGACTCTCAGCGTCACCAGGAGCATGAACAGGAAGAAGCAGCCCGCCCCCACGGCGATGCTGAGCTCGACCCAGCTCGGGCGGTACGTGAACCACGCCGAAGGCATGAAGTCGTTCGCCAGCGACCCCACGATGATGACGTACCGCTCCAGCCACATGCCGACATTGATGAGCAGCCCGATGGCGAACAGGGCGACGAGGCTCGTGCGGACGCGCTTCCGGAAGAGCGCGAGCGGCAGCACCGCGTTGAGGGCCGTCATGGTCCAGAAGTAGGGCGCGTATGGCCCGGTCGCCCGGAGGACCACCGACTGTCGCTCCACCAAGTCGCCGCCATACCAGGCCATGAAGGGCTCGACCGCGTAGGCGTAGAGCATCATGAGCCCGGTGACGATGATCAGCTTGGCGACCTCCTCCAGGTGACGCGGCTGAATGACCGCCTTCAGCCGGAGGACGGATCGGAGCGGGATGAGCAGCGTCAGCACCATCGCGAGACCGGAGTGGATCGCGCCTGCCACGAAGTAGGGCGGGAAGATCGTCTCGTGCCAGCCCGGCACGATGCCGACCGCGAAGTCCCAGGAGACGACGCTGTGCACCGAGATCACCAGGGGCGTCGCCAGCGCGGCGAAGCACGCGTACGCCCGCAGGTAGTGGCGCCACTGGTCGTTCGCCCCCTGCCAGCCGACCGACAGCACGCCATACACCCAACGCTTCCGCCCCGTAGAGGCATCGCGGACGGCCGCCAGGTCGGGAATGAGGCCCAGGTACCAGAAGAGCACGCTGATCGTGAGGTATGTGGTGATCGCGACAACGTCGAACACGAGCGGCGAGCGGAAGTTGGGCCACAGATGCGCCGTGTTCGGGTAGGGCAGGATGAAGTACACTACCCACACTCGCCCGAGGTGGATGAGGGGGAAGAGCCCGGCCGTCATCACCGCGAAGACCGTCATCGTCTCGGCGGCCCGCGCGACGGCGGTGCGCCACTCGACGCGCAGGAGGTACAGGATCGCCGAGATCAGCGTGCCCGCGTGCCCGATCCCGATCCAGAACACGAAGCTCGTGATGTACGTGCCCCAGCCGACCGGGAGGTTCAGCCCGGTGACGCCCATCCCCGTCATGACCTGGTACGCAAAGCACAGCGCCGCCCAACCCATGCCGCCTGCCAGCAGCGCGAGCAGCCCCAGGTAACGGCGCGACGGCATGCGCACCGCCTGCAGGATCTCTTCGTTCACCTGTCGGTAGGCCGTCGCTGGCATGTCCGACCTCGGGCAAATTAGGGACAGGCCCCAATTTTCGACGTCCAAAATTGGGGCCTGTCCCTAATTTGCCCCTCATCCACGATCCGCTTCAGGTAGAAGACCGCCGGCTTCGTGTTCAGGTGGTCCAGCAACTGGTACGCGCGCTTGTCCTCGGCGACGATCCTCGCGATGCGCGTCGTCGGGTCCATCAGGTCGCCGAACACCAGCGCCTCGGCCGGGCAGGTCTGCACACAGGCGGGCTGCACTTCCCCGTCGCGCAGCGGCCGGTTCTCGCGCTTCGCCCGCCTCTCGGCCTCGCGAATGCGCTGGATGCAGAACGTGCACTTCTCCATGACGCCGCGCGAGCGCACCGTCACGTCCGGGTTCGCCTGCCAGTTGAGCGGCTCGGGCCACTCCCAGTCGAACCAGTTGAACCGGCGCACCTTGTACGGGCAGTTGTTCGCGCAGTACCGCGTGCCGATGCAGCGGTTGTAGACCTGCATGTTCAGGCCCTCTTCGCTGTGGGCCGCCGCGAAGACGGGGCACACGGGCTCGCACGGCGCGGCATCGCACTGCTGGCACATCAGCGGGAGGAAGAGCACCGGCGCGGAGGGATCGGACCAGTCGTAGTACCGGTCGATTCGGATCCACGCCATCATCCGGTGCTTCGCGAACTGCTCCGGCCCGACAACCCCCACGTTGTTCTCGGCATAGCACGCCACCACGCACGCCCCGCAACCGGTGCACCGGTTCAGATCGACCGCCATCGCCCACCGATGGTCCGCGTGCCCGTGAGGCGGGTACATGTCCCCCTCGCGCGTGTACCCCTCCGGCAGCGGCAGCCGCAGCTCCGGCCTCGGCAGCCCGGCGACCTCGGAGGCTCGCACTACGCGGGCGATGTCCCGACCGTGCTGGTAGGGGCTGCCGTCGGCGCACGGGAGCGCTACCGGGCCGCTGTTGTTCGCCACCTGAACGGCCTGCGGGCGGTCCCGCGGCTCGGGCAGCCGCAGGTGATAGGGGTTGGCGCCTAGCCCGTGGTCGTACCGCCCGTACCGCAGGTGACCATGGCCCAGCGGCACCGCCACCGTCCCAGGCGCAAGGCCTTGGCTGAGTACGACGGGGGCGACGTAGTGGCTATCAAGGGCCACGGTGTCACCGGGGCCCACGCCGAGCCGCGCCGCATCGTGCGGGTGAACCTCGATCCAACTCGACCAGGCGACCTTCGTGATCGGGTCAGGAAGCTCTTGCAGCCACCGCTTGTTCGCCCCGCGGCCGTCGAAGAGGGACAGCGAGGGGTAGACGTGCAGCCGAGGCGCGTCGTCGCCCGCCGGGCGGCCGAAGCGCGTGCCTCGGGGCTGCGGGGGAGGGGAGGGTGGCGCTGGAGTCGCCCACCGTCCGCCCCGCTGCAGCGCGACCTCGTGCGGCTCATCGGCGCCGTCACGCCAGCGGCTGGCCAGGTACTCGCGGTAGGTCACTGCCCCGAACTCGCGCTGGGGATCGAGGCCTGCCGCGCGCGCCAGCGCCAGGAGCACGTCGCCCGCCGACCGCGTGTCGTACAGGGGTCCCATCACTGGCTGCATCGTGTTCAGGACGCCCGCCTGGGGCTCGTAGTCGCCCCAGCTCTCCAGCGGCGTGTTCGTCGGCAGCAACCAAGCGGCCGTCTCACTCGTGTTGTCGGCGAAGGCGGACAAGCTCACCACATGCTTGACCGCCCTCGCCGCCTCCTGGAACGTAGCCGGCAGACTGAAGGCCGGATCGGCGCCGATGACGAGCAGGGCGTCCACACCGCCCGCGGCCACGGCCTCGGTAAACGCAGCAGCCTCCGCCTGCGATGCTGCCTCGCTCAGTGCATGGAGACCCTCCGCCCATCGCGGCGGGGCGCCGACGCTCAGGTTCAGCCAGTTGGCGGCGAGCACCGCCTCCACGGCCCGAGGCCCCGAGGCGAAGGGGTCGCCGGCGAACGACACGGGCGACGCCGCATCCCCAAAGGCGCGCGCCAGACGCAGCAGCGTCTCCGCCGCGACCCCGATCTGCGGCCCGATCCGGTCAGGCGAGTAGTCGCCAAGATCGGGAATGGCCGCCCCGTGCGCTGCCCGCTGGCGTGCCCGCCCCTGCAACTCGTGAAGCATCGCCAGGGCAACGAACCGTTCGTCCCCTGGGCGGACCAGGATGCGCTCGTGCGCATTCGCCGCGGTCAGCGACACACGCGGACCGACGTACACGGACCGCGCCGAGCGGTTCTCGGCGAACTGCCGCGTGAACTGAACGGGGGAGATCCACGTCTCCAGGAAGTCTGCACCGAAGGAGAGGATGAAGTCCGCCTTCTCAAGCGAGGGTACGGGGATGATGGGTTGGCGGAAAAGGAGGCGGTTCGCCTCGCGGATTCCGTCGTAGCTCAGCGGCTCGTAGACGAGGTAGCGATCCGAGCCGAACAGCTCCAGCCAGCGACGGATCAGCGCGGCGAGGCTGCCTGTCTGAAGGTCGAAGATGACAGCGACGCGGCCCGTGGCGCGCAGTGGTGCCAGGACTTCCCCCAGACCTGCAAGAGCCGCCTCCCAGGTCGCCGGCTCGAGTTCCTGCAGTTCCACGCGCCTGGCCCGCGCCTTCATGCGCGGCCGCTCCAGGCGATGGAGCGGCCCCCGCAGCCGGTCCGGGTCGTAGAGCCCCTGCAAGGCCGCCTGGCCGCGCGCACAGAGGCGGCCCCGGTTGATCGGGTGGTCAGGGTTGCCCTCGCACTTCACGGCACGGCCCTCCCGGTTGCGGACGATCATCCCGCAGCCGGCAGGACATTCGCGACAGCTGGTCGCATACCACTGGGAGACGCCGGGGACGACATCAGCGGAGGGCGAGAGGAAGGGGACGAGTTTGCGGTGACGCGCGGCGGCGGCCAGGCCGATCCCGGCCGACACTCCCGCCATTCGGTGCAGCCAGTCCCGCCGTGAGACGGTGAACGGCTCGTCTTCCTCGGCGTCGTGTGGCAGGTCGTCCGGCACCGGGGGCTGAGCCTCCTCGCCGCAGACAGCCGCGGCGAACGGGGATTCTGCCTTCGCCTATCCCTGAAACACCCTCCAACCGGCTGCCGCTCCCAACGCGGGCTGCGGGGGAACGCTCCGTGGAACACCTTCTCGTCGGCGTTCTGGCCGGGCTGGCAGCGACGCCCCATTGCGTCGGCATGTGCGGCGGCTTCTCGCTGCACCTGGCACTGGGTGAGCGCCGGCGAACGGCCTTCGTCAGGCTGTTCCTCTTCCTGTTGGGCAAGGCCTTCACATACGCCTTCCTGGGAGCGCTGGTGGGCGCCTTCGGGTTGTGGGTGGTAGAGTCGAGCGGCCTGCCGGGTGCGCGACGGACGCTCGTGCTCCTCGCCGCGGTGCTCACGATTGTCCTCGGGATCCTCATGCTTGAGCTCCCCCTGCGCTTTGGGCTTCCTGCGGCGCCTCGCCCCGGAGCCGTGCTGATCGAGGAGCACGGGGGCAAGCTCCTCCGCAGCAGCTCGCTCGTCGGTGCGTTCGTCTTCGGGCTGGCGATCGGCTACCTCCCCTGCCCGCTTACCGCGCTCCTGCTCGTGACCGCCGCCGGAGAGCACTCCGTCGGCGCGGGGATGATGCTGCTCGGCGGCGCGGGCCTCGGCACGATGCCCGGGCTGTTCGCCACCGGCCTCCTCGGGTCCGTGATCCGCGGGAAATGGCGCGCGGTTGGCACGAAGGTGCTCGGCGGCCTGGTCATCATCCTGGGCCTGCTCATGCTGCTGCGCCGCCTGGGCCTGATTCCGGGGGCCCAAGGGGGGGCGTGTCACTGATGGCCCCCGCCCGCGACCTCTGCGACCACTGCGGCCTGCCTGTCGCCGCCTTCGGCTACTGCCCCGGCCCGGACGCGCGTTTCTGCTGCTATGGCTGCTATCTGGCCTCGCGCATCGTGGGTCGCGGCGAGGGCGGCGCCCCGGCATGGGTGCTCGCCCGGCTCGGCATCGGCGCCTTCCTCGCGATGAACGTGATGATGGTCAGCCTGCTGCTCTACTCCGGGGAGCTGCAGGACCTCGGCGCGGAGGCGGAGGCCTGGTTCCGCTGGGTCTTGCTGGCACTCTCGATCCCCGCGATGGTCATCCTCGGCCATCCGTTCCTCGCAGGAATGGGACGTGAGGTCAGGCGCCTACGGCCCAGCCTCGATTCCCTGGTCGCCCTGGGATCCGCCTGTGCCTTCGGCGTCAGCGCCGCCCATGTGCTCCGCGGCACCGGACCGATCTACTTCGACACGGCGACGATGCTGCTGACGCTGATGACGGTGGGCAAGCTCCTCGAGGCCTCCGCCAAGAGTCGAAGCGCAACGCTCATCCGGGGGCTGCTGTCCGGCCAACCCACCGAGGCACGCGTGGTGCGCGACGGCTGCGAGCGGACGATTCCCGCGAGGGAGCTGCGCGTTGGCGATCGGGTGCGCGTGAGGCCGGGCGAGCGAGTGCCCGTGGACGGCGAGGTCGTGGCGGGAATCAGTTCGGTTCATGAGGCACAGTTCACGGGCGAGGCTGAGCCCCGAGCCTGTGGGCCGGGCGACTCGGTCATCGGGGGTAGCGTGAACGGTGACGGGGAGATCATCGTCGAGGCACGCGGAGTTGGCGAGGCCTCGCTGCTCGCCCAGATCGCCCGGCTCGTGCAGGAGGCCGCGGCCCGGCGCGCCCCGGTTGAGCGGCTCGTCGAGCGCGTCTCGTCGGTGTTCGTGCCGGCGGTGGCAGCGATCGCGGCAGGCGCTTTCGCCCTGTGGCTCGCTGAAGGCCAGCCCGCACGGGGCGGGATGAGCGCGCTGGCCGTGCTGGTGGTAGCCTGCCCCTGCGCTCTGGGGCTGGCGACGCCACTCGTCACCTCCCTGGCCATCGGTCGCGCGGCGCGGGGTGGCGTCATCGTCCGCTCGGGGGAGGCGCTCGAGCTGCTGCCGAGGGTCAGCCGTGTGTTCCTTGACAAGACCGGAACCCTGACTCGCGGCATGCTGCGCGTGGTCGAAGTCCTCGCAGCCGACCCGTCCGCAGCCAACGAGGCGCTGGCCTGGGTTGCGACCCTTCAGACCTCCGGCGAACACCCCCTCGGCAGGGCCATCGTGGCGGAAGCCGCGCGGCGCGGGTTGGCGCTCGGCTCTGTCGAGGAGTATCGCGTCCTGCCGGGGCAGGGCGCGTTGGGCACTGTTCTGGTCGGCGGCCTGCGTCGCCGCGTGTACGCCGGCACGCGGGAATTCGTCGAAGCTAACGGCTTCTCCATCCCGAAGGCGCTGCGCGGGCATAGCGCGAGGGGCACACTCGTGTTCGCGGGCTGGCGAGAGATCGAGGGGCGCGCTCAGGACGCAGCGGCGCAGCTATGCCTCGTGTGCGTGGATGAGCTGCGCCCCGAGGCGGCGGCCGTCGTATGTGCGTTGCGCGGGGACGGTACCGCCGTCACGATGCTCTCGGGAGATCGCCCTGAGGTGGCGCAGGCCGTCGCGGAAGCGGCAGGCATTGCAGAGGTGGCGGCGCCATGCTTGCCGCACGACAAGCTGCGCCTTCTCCGGGCGGCCAAGGCGGGCGACCAGGTGGTGGCGATGGTCGGGGACGGGGTGAACGACGCCCCGGCCCTCGCAGAGGCCGACGTCGGCATTGCGCTGGGCGGCGGGGCCGATCTCGCTCGCGAGGCCGGCGATGTCACGATCCTCGGCGATCAGTTGGGCCGCCTGCCGTGGCTGATCGACCTGGCGCGCGCAGCGTACGCCAGGATCCGCCGGAACCTCATCTGGGCGTTCGGCTACAATCTCCTGGCGATCGGCGTCGCGTGCTTCGGTCTGCTCCATCCGCTGGTCGCCGTGCTGGTCATGCTCGCGAGCAGCGCCTTCGTCCTCAGCAACTCCCTGCGCCTGGCCCAGCACCCCGAACCCGCCGACGCTTCTACGCGGTGCGGCAGTTCCGAGAGGGTGGATGAGAAGCACAGCATTGGGCGTGATGAATCACGCCCCTACACTCGGGCACGATGAATCGTGCCCCTACCTGACGGCAACACCTTCTCGCTGGTAGTGTAGGGGCGCGATTCATCGCGCCCGATCGAGTAGGGGCGCCATTATGGCCATGCACATAATAACTTGGCGGGTGTCGTTGTAGGGGCAGAGCGTGCTCTGCCCAGGTGTTGCCCGAACCGACGGCGTGGGCAGAGCACGCTCTGCCCCTACAACGACCCGAT
>VGFC01000088.1 GCA_016869045.1 Armatimonadota bacterium | reverse complement strand
GCGTGGGCGACCCGCGCGCCGGGGTGATGTACGAGCTGCGGGCGATTGCCGCGGCGGTCATCGGCGGCGCGAGCCTCATGGGCGGCGAGGGGAGTGTCATGGGCACGATCCTCGGCGCCTGCATCTTCGGGGTCATCTACAACGGCATCAACATCGTCCTCACGAAAAACGCGTCGATCTGGGAGAACGTGATCGTGGGCTCCGTCGTCCTCGTCGCCGCCCTCCTCGACGTCCTCCGCCAGCGCCGTCAGCGTTCCTAGATCGGGGTCCGCGATTCACGTCCGAGCCGTTCCCATGTAGGGGCGCGATTCATCGCGCCCGCCCGTGTAGGGGCGCCATTCATGGCGCCCGAGAAGCGACATCGTGGATTGCCACATAGCCCCTGCCGTGGTAGGAGCGGCTTCAGCCGCGATGCCCGTTCGCCTCCATCCACCGCGCCACGGCCTCGAAGCGCTCCAGCGGCACGCTGATCCCATCCGACGCGACGAGCAGGCTGAAGTGCGCGCGGCGGATGCGCGGCGTGATGAGTGTGTGAAGCGCCTCCCCGATTTGCTCCACCGGCCCGAGCACCCACACGGTCGGGTCGAGCGTCCCGAAGATGATCGTCTCCTCGCCGAGGACGTCGAGGGCCAGCTCCCACGGCGTGTCGCCTGTCGGCGGTGGCGTCAGCGCATGCGACCCATCCGCGCCGGTGTCCCTGATCTGCTCCAGCAGGTTGCGCACGTGCCCGCACATGTGCAGGATCGCGACCTTGCCCCCGGCATGAACTGCCTCCACGAAGTCCCGCACATGCGGCCCGTTGTACCGCCGGTATACGTCCGGGCTGATGTAGCGCGTGCTCGTGTTCTCCACGAGCGTCACCGATTCCCACGGCCCCCGCGCGAGGATGCGGAAGGCCTCCAGCTCGCGCTCGTGCATCAGCGCGATCAGTTCCTCCATCTCCTGCGGGTGGTCGTGCAGCAGATAGTAGAAGCTCTGGACCCCGAAGTCCGTCTCCAGCAATCGGGGGATCGTCGAGGGGCCCCAGAAGCGCGTGATGACTCCGTCGTCGCCGAGCAGCTCGTCGATCGCCCGGAAGGCCTCGCGGTCATCTCGCTCGACGTACCGCGCCCCCTCCCACATCGCGCGATACAGCCGCAGCTCCTCCAGCGTCTCCACGTAGTACTTGACCGGATGGCTGCCGCGCCACACGCTCCGCAGTGTCCCCTCCGGCGAGCGCAGCTCCCAGTTCGTAGCCTCCCCCTCCGTCCACGCCTTCGCCTCGACGCCCGCCCCCCACTCCAGCGCCGGCGAGGCGAACCCGTGCGGCGTGCCCCAGCCGTTGAGGCTCAGGATGTCACACCCAAGCTGCCGGCAGAAGTCATGGAACGACAGCCCCGGACACGCGCTGAGCGTGTGCCCGTCAGCCAACACGCTCCACGAGAGCCGGTCCGTCGGCTCACGACGCAAGATGGCTGAGAGGCGCTCGCGTCCGGTCATCGGGCTTCACAGGCTCTGCAGGAATCTGACGGCCTTGGTGATGTCGCCCACCGGGTCTTCGCCGACCTCGCGCTCGATGGCGAAGTAGCCGTCGAAGCCCTGCTCCTTCAGCAGACCCACGTACCGCGGCCAGTCGATCCAGCCCTCGCCGAGGGGCACTTCCTGGCGCCGGCCGTCCTCGTGGACGAGGGCGTCTTTGGCGTGGGTGTGGACGATGTACGGGCCGAGGGTCTTCACACCCTCATGCGGGTCGTACAGCCTCATCGCCTCTTCCTTGTCGTACGGTCTCCCCTCCAACTGGAAGAGGTGCGGCGGCCAGAGGACGAGGTTCGCGGGGTCGTAGTTGATGCGGATGGCCTTCCTACCGACGGTCTCGATGAGCTGCTTCAGGACCACCGGCGGCTCGGGGCCGGTCTCGATCGCGAGACACGCGCCGACCTTCTCCCCGTGCTCGGCGATGGCGTGCGCCGCCTTCAGCGCAGCCTTGCCCTTCTCCGACTCGAAGTCTCCCGGGATGATCCCGATGTGCCCCTGCCAGATTCCGCAACCCAGGTCCGCCGCGAGGTCCATCACGCGGAAGGCCCACGGCAGGTTCTTCTCGTGCTGGTCCGCCTCCGTGAGGTCCACCTGCCCGCCCCAGCAGGAGATCGCCGAGATCTCCAGGCCGAGGGTGTCGACATGGTGCACGAGTTCCTTGCGCGCGGCGGCATCGAGGTTCTCGGGCGCGAACATTCCGCCATCGACGCTGATATGCAGGCCCGTCACCCCCAGGTCCGCCGCCTTCTTCATCCCCTCATACGGCTCCAGCCGCAAGCTCCCGAGCATGATCGCGACTTTCAGGTCACCCATCACAAGCCTCCTGAAGGACATTGCGCAACGGGGCGCAACTTCAACGCGGGATGGCAGGCACCTCCCCGTCTCGGAGGCCAGGACCGAGGCAGGAGTCTTGCCCCCGGGCGGCCAACATGAGATCACGTGTGCCGGAGTCCCATCGGCTTGCTCAACCGAACGGAGGCCGTTGCCGTGGCGGACATCGTCCTCGCCCAGGCCGAGGCGGACGCGCTCATCGCGATGCACAAGCGCCAAGCTGACGAGGAATGGCGCGACTACCCGGTGTTGGGCGGGGCCGTTTCGGTTCCCTTGGTGTCCCTCGACCGTCGCGAAGCCTTTCTACTCGACGTTCACCGAGGGCACATTGACCTTGTGAAAGGCACGTACCAGACCCGGGCACGCCGAGTCATCGTGTTGGCGCGACTGGACTTCGGCGCCCAGCCTCACCGCAACCCCGATGGCGAAGAGATCGCTTGCCCACATCTGCACGTCTACCGCGAGGGCCACGCTGACAAGTGGGCCATCCCTCTTGCTGAGGGCGTCTTCAGAGACCCCGACGATCGCTGGGCTCTGTTTGAGGACTTCGTGCGCTACTGCGGCATCATCGAGGCCCCGCTCGTTCGCAGGAGGCTTTTCGTATGATCGAGGAGATACAGGAGTTGCTCGATCGCTACTGGGCGTGGTTGAGGGACAGAACCTCCTTGCGCCAGGTGGGCGACTGGGTGGAGATCACGACGCCATACCTCGACCGCCACAACGACTACCTGCAGATCTACGCCCGCCGAGACGATGGTAGCTTCATCCTCACCGACGACGGCTACGTCATCAACGACTTGCGTCACAGCGGGTGCAGCCTGGACAGCCCGAAGCGTAGCGATCTGCTACAGGTGACTCTGAACGGCTTTGGCGTGCAGTTGAATGGGGACAAACTCGAACTCCGCGCGTCGCCGGAGAGCTTCGCTCTCCGCAAGCACTCCTTGGTTCAGGCGATGCTGGCGGTGAACGACCTCTTCTACACTGCCGAGCCCTATGTCACAAGCCTCTTCTATGAAGACGTTGTCGAGTGGCTGGACGCCCACGAAATCCGCTACTCTCCTGGCGTGCACTTCACAGGGAAGAGCGGCTACGACCACAAGTTCGACTTCCTCATCCCCAAGTCTCGGAGAGCGCCTGAGAGAGTACTCCAGACGGTCAACCGCCCCAGCAAGGACACCGCCCAGTCCGCGATCATGAAGTGGGTGGATACGAGAGAGGTCCGACCCGCCGATTCGCGCGCATATGTTCTCCTGAACGACTCGCAAGCCCCCGTGCCGCCGTCGGTCGTCACGGCCCTACTCAACTACGAAATCGTGGGCGTGCTCTGGAGCGAACGTGAGCGCCGCTGGCAGGAGCTGGCAGCGTAACCTCGGGCCGCTCGCCTCAGTCCCACCCGTGCTCGGGGCTGCCTACCCTCGCGTGTGCCTCTCGACCCACCGAACCGGCCCTGGGTGCCAATGCACCTACCTCGTAACGTCCGATCGGCGTCTGCCGGCGTGACGCGAGATCCTCAGGCGCACCGGCTTCGCTCGCGCCTCCTCCGCGAGGCGCGCCGCCTCGTCTCCGACCCCAACGAGGCCGAGGACCTCGTGCAGGAGTGCCTGCTCGCGCTCCACGCGCACGCGGATCGCCTCCGTGACAGGTCCAACGTCGTCCCCTGGTGCCGCGCGATGGCGTGACCTCACGTACGAGGACCTCCCGCCTTCCCCGTCGAAGCCCGCCCCCGGCCTCGGGCGCTGGCGTTACTCCTCTCGACCCGAGCCGGGGATGACCTTGAAGCACTCACCCATCGGTTCCGATTGGAAGCTGCGGCACTTCGACGACGGCGCCGGAGAAGCCGCCGGCGCGCACCTGGCTGACCACGATGACTCGGCGTGGCTGGCCGCGACGGTGCCTGGGCAGGTGCACCTCGATCTGATGGCCGCGGGCGTGATCCCCGATCCGTTCTTCGGCCTGAACTACGAGCAGTGCCTCTGGGTCGAGGAGCAGGAGTGGTGGTACCGCACCACGTTCACGCCCGACCGCGACGAGCTGTCAGGCAAGCGCATCGAGCTGGTCTTCGAGGGGCTCGACACCTTCGCGACGGTCTACCTCAACGGCGAGGAGATCGGCGCGAGCCGCAACATGTGGGTGCCGCTCGTGCTCGACGTGACGGACCAACTGCGTTGGGATCAGCCGAACGCGCTCGCGGTTCGCCTGCGCTCGCCCTTCGAGGCCGTGAAGGCCGACATGACGGCGGATGACACGCCGAACGTCAACGCCTTCTTCAGCCCGAAGGAGCGCCTCTACGCTCGCAAGGCCCAGATGAGCTACGGCTGGGACATCGCGCCGAGGATCGTCTCGGTCGGCATCTGGCGGCCGGTCTACCTGCGGGCGGTGCCGGAGATCGCCATCCGGGGCTTCTGGCAGTGGACGGAGCGGCTGGGCGAGCCGCAGGTCTGGCTGGGGTTCGAGGCGGAGGTCGAGAACCTGGGCACGGACCCGCGCGAGGTGGTAGTGCGTCTTGTGGCCATGAACCACGAGCACGAGATGGAATGGGAGAGCGCAGAGACGCTGAGTCCGGGGCTGACCACCGTTGACATGCACACTGACGTCCGCCGTCCCCATCTCTGGTGGCCCCATGGAATGGGCAAGCAGAACCTATACCGAGGCACGGTAGCCATGCTCATCGATGACGAGGTCATCGACGAACAGCCGGTCTCGTTCGGCATCCGCAAGCTCGACCTCGTCCTGAATGATCCCGAGTCCGGCGAGCCGCGCTTCACCTTCACCGTCAACGGCGTGCCGTGCTTCACGCGCGGGACGAACTGGATGCCCACCGACGCGATGTTCGCCCGCGTGACGCCCGACCGCTTGCGCGCGGTTCTGGAACTGTGCCGCGAGGCGCACTGCAACATGGTGCGCATCTGGGGCGGCGGCATCTACGAGGACCCCGCGTTCTACGACCTGTGCGACGAGATGGGCATCCTCGTCTGGCAGGACTTCATGATGGCCTGCGGGCTCTACCCTCAGAATGAGGGCTTCCACCGGCAGATGCGCGCGGAGGCCGAGTGGGTCGTCAGGGCGCTGCGTGGTCACCCGTGCCTCGCGCTCTGGGCCGGGGACAACGAGAACGACTGCGCGTACGGCTGGGGCGAAGGCGAGGCGGACGGCTACCTGCAGAACCACATCACCCGCAAGGTGCTACCGGAGGTCTGCGCGCGGCTCGATCCCACTCGCACCTACATCCCGTCAAGCCCCTTCAACCCCTCCGGTCATGGCAACCCCAATGCCCCCGAGGAGGGCGACGTGCACCTGTGGGACCACTCGGTCCGCGCGCGGCATCCGATGTACTTCACCGACACCAGCAAGTTCCTCAGCGAGATCGGCCGGATTTGCGCCGCCAACCGCAGCAGCACAGAGCGCTTCCTCGCGCCCGAGGACCAGTGGCCCGTTGCGAACAAGGCCTGGGAGCACCACGTCGGCACCGTTCCCACGACCGACTTCCAGCGCCGCTGGAAGACCGACGAGGGCATCCGCAACCTCATCGGCCGCGACGCACAGAGCCTGACTGAGTACATCGCCGCCAGCCAGTACGGCCAGGCCTGGTGCCTGGGCGAGTGGATCGAGCGCGCGCGGCGCCGCAAGTTCGAGTGCGGTGGAATCCTCTGGTGGAACATCTTCGACAACTGGCCCGAGCACGTCGATGCGGTCGTGGACTACTACTTCGGGAAGAAGGTCGGCTTCACCGCGGTCTGTCGCGCCTCACGCCTGCTGATGCCCTCCGTCGCGCGCGAGGGTGACACGTTCCGCGTGTACTTGCTGAACGACACGCTCGAGGCTTCCTCGGGGATGCTGACGGTCTCCGTCTGCGACCTATCCGGCAGCGCGTGGGTAGCGCACGCAGACTACGTGACCATCGAGCCCAACACGTCGGCGGTGGTCGCGGAGATCCCGGCCGAGAGCTTGGGCGATCTCGACGCCGACCAGCACTACCTGCACGTCACCTATCAGCCCGATGGTGGCGAGCCCATCGAGAACCGGCACATCCTGGACGACGTGAAGTGCCTGGCGGTCTTCGAGGCGGTGCATGGGCCGGTGAACGACTGAGTCCGTTTGGGGAAGCGTTCACCGCCTCCGCGTGTCGATCAAGCGCTTCTCTTCGGCGAGGCGACGGTTCAGCTCATCCCTTTCCTCCGGCGCCACGTCGCTGAGGAGCCGGCGTCTGACCATCCGCGCATCATCCGCCGGGCGCGCAGACAGCCGCGTGAGTTGTGCAACCTCCGCAGCGGTCAGCAGGTCGAGGCGTTCCAGGCGCTCGAGCCGGCGCGCGGCGAGCCAGCCATAGTACCAGCGCTCGGGCGTGAGGTTCCCGCGGGCGATGTTGGCCAGCGAGGCGGCCGCATCTTCGGGGGCCAGCCCGTCCATAGCCAGGTCCAAGTAGGTCTCGAAGAAGGCCTCACCCGCCGGCAGTAGCGGCATGAAGCGGGTCCCGGGTCCGCCCGTGTGAACGTAGGCCGCGGCTTCGATCCTGCCTGCGCACAGGCCCGCGGCGAACAGGGCCGTCTCGGCGGAGGGGTCCGCCTCGACGAGCAGGTTGGCTGCGAGCTGCCCCGTCTCCCACAGCCCCTCGGTCATGTGACGTTCCGCGACCTTCCGCAGCCAGTCGGCGCGCTGGCCCGGAGCCATCGGCTCGAGGCTCTTCCGCAGATACGCCTCGGTCCGCGATGGCTCATTGCCCAGCAACCGCGCGGCGTGCCAGCATCGCGACGCCTGCTCGGGCGAGGCCGCGGTAGGCGGCGTGGCCTCAAGCAGCTTGCGAGCCTCGGCGACCGCCTCCTGCAGCACTGCGCCGTCGGCCACCGTCAGGGGCTTGTCCAGGTCGCCCAGGATGATCGGGTCAACGAAGATGGCCGAGGGGATGACGTTCACCGAGAGGTTGCGGTCGATGACCAGCGTGACCGCGGTCGGGCCGAGTACCGCGAACTGGTAGTAGACCCCGGAGACCGTGTACCGGATGGGGCACGCCGCGCAGCCGTCTTGCTCGGCCTGCACGTACAACGTGTGCCCGCGGTTCGGCTCGTAGAAGCGCGCGTCGTTCGCGTAGTAGATGCTCAGCCGGTGCAGGCCCTCAGGCACGTAGAACCTCTCGCTGATCCCCGGACCCCGACCCCGGGGTACGTCGTGCCCGCCGTCGCAGTAGTTCTGCTGATACCTCAGTCCGCTCACCGGGTCGATCTGCATCGAGATGATGCCAGGCCACGGCCTTCCTCCGGGAAAGGCTGACCGCACTGGGCTCGTCACAAAGGTCCTACGCTCCACGCGCCGCTCGGGTTCTGCCGGTGGTGCGAAGGGGGGCCTGGAAGGCGGGCGACGACGAACAGCCGACAATACCGAGGCCGAGGACGGTCGCCGCGACAGAAAGCGGCTTCACGAGACCACCTACTGCGCTTCGCGGAAACACGGGAACAGTGGGGCGGGCATTCCTGCCCGCCAGAGGCTGTGGCGGGCAGGAATGCCCGCCCCACTGTTCCCGTATCTACCCGAGACTCAGTATGACTCCCACTTGGCGGCGTAGATGGTGAGATCGAGCCACGCCTCGCCCAGCCGCACCTGGCGGGGCAGCGTGGTCTCTGCCGAGAACCCCACGGCTTCGAGCATCCGGGCCTTCTCGGGTTGGGTCGGCTCGCAGTAGCACTGCACCTTGGCGCCCCGGCGCAGGTCTGTCGCCGCGAGGAGCCGCTCGCCCTCTCCGTAGTAGTTCGGGTGCACGAAGAAGTCGAGCAGCCACGTGTCGCCGCGGAAGATCGGGTCGGGCCCCAGCTGCGCCAGACCCACTACGGCACCGTTCTCCGCTTCGAGGACCTTCATCTGCGCGAGGCGTCCTTCGGCCAGCTCCTTCCGGTTGTTCACATACTGCCCCTCGTAGCCCGACCGGCCCCAGTGGCGACCGTAGATGCTGCGCAGGAACCAGCCGTCCCCGATGCCGAACAGCGCGTCGAGCAGCGCCCAATCGGCCCATCTCGTGTCGCGCACCGTCACCGGCCTTGGTGCCCAGAAGTCCTCGTGGAAGTGCGGGTCCGGGAACCGCTCCATGATGCCCGTGTCGAGGTAGCCGACGAAACCCGCCGCCTTGTAGATGTGGTAGGCCGGGCTGTCGTAGCCGGTGTGCAGATACGCCGCCCGTCCGCCTCGCGCGTCGAAATCCTCCGCGTAGGCCCGGATGATCGCCGAGCAGATTCCCTGGCGCCGTCTCGCCGGCGGCGTGAAGACGTGCTGCAGGATGCCGACGGGACGCTCCAGCCCCTCGACGCTGCTCGCATTGCCGACGATCTCCTCACCGATGACGCCGATGTAGAAGTGCTGACCGAGGCCCTCCAGCTCGGCGTCCAGGTTCTGCTCCATCGGGATCTGCCAGGGCTGGCCCTTGTGGTGCAGGAAGGCGAGGATGCGCTCCCGGAACTCCTCGTCGGGCGCGCTCACCCGGAAGATGTCCATCGTCTCGCCGGTCTTCAGTTGCATGGAGCGCAGGTGAGTCTTCACAGAGGACATCCCTCCCAGTCAGTGGGCGCAGCACGGATTGCGTTGAAGAGGGGCTCTGTGGCGGAAGGACCCCTCTCCTACGCGGCCCACGTATCTCGTAGGTCGGGATGCCAATCCCGACCCACCCGATCGAGGAGGAGTACCCCTCCTCCACCGTCTACGTATCTCGTAGGTCGGGATGCCAATCCCGACCCTGCCTTTGTCAACACAACCCGTGCTGCGCCCACAAGCCTCATAGCCCCAGCCGGTCGCGGTGCAGGCCGATGTTCTGGTGCAGCCAGTCATCGACCTGGTGCGTTACGGACTCGTGGATCGTGAAGGGCAGGTCTTCCGGCTCGGGCGGCTCCATCCCGAGCAGGGCCCGGCAGACGGCCTCGGTACCGTGCGCCATCGCGCCGAGGTCGTACCCGCCTTCCAGGGCGTTGAGCAGCCGGCCCTGACACTGCGCTTCCGCGAAGTCCGCGAGCATCCGGGTCATCTCGTAGTACCCGCTGTTGGTGAGACACATGCGGGCCAGCGGGTCGGCGGCGTGCGTGTCGAAGCCGCAGGAGACGAAGATCATCTCGGGCTCGAAGGCCTGGAGGAGCGGGATCACGAGTTGCTGGAAGGCCTCGACGTAGTGCCGGTCCTGGGCGCCGGGCGGGAGCATGATGTTCACGTTCTTTCCCGCGCCCGCGTCGAGGCCGACCTCGTCCACGGAGCCCGTTCCCGGGTAGAGCGCGCCCTGGTGGATCGAGATGTACTGCACGTCCCCGCGGTCGAAGAAGGCCTCCTGCGTGCCGTTGCCATGATGCACATCCCAGTCCACGATGCTGACCTGGTCGCGATGCGCGCGCCGGATCGCCAACTCCGCGGCGAGCGCCACGTTGTTGAAGAAGCAGAACCCCATGCCCCGGCTCGGGAGCGCATGGTGTCCGGGCGGGCGCACGAGGCACAACGCGTTCGTGACCTCGTCCGCCAGGATTGCCTCGGTTGCAGCGAGGCAGCCGCCCGCCGCCAGCAGCGCGACCTCGTACGTCTCCTTCGTCGCACACGTATCCATGTCGAGGTGACCGCCGCCGCGCTTGCAGATGAGCTGCAGCTCCTCGATGTAGTCGTCCGTGTGCACCCACAGCACTTCGTCCAGCGTCGCCGGACGCGGCGGAATGTGCACCATCGCATCCCACAGGCCCGTGGCCTTCAGGTGCGCGACCGCCGCCCGCAAACGCTCGGCGTTCTCGGGATGGTGGGGATCGCCGTGGGTCAGGTATGCGTCGTCGTACACGAGTCCCGTCATGCGGCTCTCCTTGCGGGAATTAGGGACAGGCACCAATTTCCGGCGGACGTCATGCCGGAAATTGGTGCCTGTCCCTAATTCCCGGCAAAGGGGCGCATTCGCTGCTCGAAGGCCGGCCCAAGCCAGGGCACCGACGTAAGCACCGGGCCGCCCTCGTACTCAACCTCGGCGAAGAGCGCGGCGCCTTCGAGGACGGCCGTATCGCCGCCCTCAACCCTGGCCCCATACGTCCCTCCCACTGCCTCCGCCGCGATCTCCCGGAAGGTGTACGCTCCGTCGAGGGACACTTGCAGCGTAACGCGCTCGACGGAGCCCGGCCCGGGTGCAATGCTGCAGGTCAGCCCCTCGCCCTCGCGCCTCACCGTCAACTCCGGCATCGGCGGCATCGTCGAGCCGCGCAGACAGGCCTCGATGGCCGCGCCGGTGGCCAAGTTGCGCTTCTCGCGTGCCTCGGCGCTGTTGTCGAAGGCATCGACCTCTGGGTTGTCGGCGGAGAAGTAGCCGTGGTCCCAGTTCGCCACGATCAGCAGGCGGAACTCGTCCTTCGCGGAGGCCTCCGCGCTGGTCTGCGTGCAGTAGAGCGGGAAGTACTCGTCCTGCGCGCCGACGATCAGCAACACCGCGCCGTGCTGCTTGCCCGCGTAGAGGATCGGGTCGTAGTACTTCGCGAAGGTGTGGAACTCGTCCGGGATGTACGCCAGACCCGCCTCGTCGCGATGCAGGTAGTTCGCCCAGCCGCCGTGGTCCAGCGCGCGGACGATGTCGCCGCCCGTCGCCACCGGAATCGCCAGCTTGATCCGGGGATCGACGCCGTTGGCGATCCACGCCATCGTGCCGCCACGCGAGCCGCCGGTGATGCCGATGCGTGCCGGGTCAACCTCCGGCAGCGTGCCCGCGAGCGTCACGGCACGCAGCGCGGCGGTGATGTAGTGCCACATCCAGCTCTCGCGCGGATCGGCGAAGTGGACCCAGTTGCGGTAGTCGTCCTCGGGGCCGGTGCTCTCCCCCGTGCCGGGCCGATCGATCACGATGGTCACGACATGGTGGGCGCGCGCGAACTCGATCCCCGATTCCGCATCGCCCGTGCCCAGGATCATCGCCGGCAGCGGCCCCTTCGCTGCGGGAATCGCAATGTACGCGGCGATGACGACCTCGCCGCCGGACCAGTGATGCGAGACGTAGCGCACCTCCCGCGTGCGCACGCGCGAGGCGCCCCAGCCCGTCGCGCCCTCCTTCACGACCTTCACGTTGAGGGGCGCCGCGGCGATCTCCCGCAGGTCCCAGAGGCCGGCCGGGTTGGTCTCGTCCGAGGTCATGCTCTCACCTCGCTCCTGCGGTTGCTCACTTCGAGAGGCAGGCTGCCCTGACCTGTCCGGTCCGCCGAAGGGGCTGGTCATCGGCTCGGCCCGCGGGACCGCGCCGCCATTCGGCGCGGCGAGGTTCACGAGCGCCACGGCAATCACCGCCAGGGCCACTCCCAACAGGCCCCAGCGGTTCGGCCGCTCCTTCCAGGCGACTGCGGAGAACAGCACCGCGAACACCAGGCCCCCCGCTGCCGTTACCGGGAAGACGACGACTCCCGAGAAGTGATCGAGCGCGCGGATCAGCGAGAAGTTCGCTGCGGCGTTTACGAGCCCCAGGAACGCGCCCACCGCGACCGCACCCGCGGTCAGCTTGCGCGAGCGCACCGACCAGACCGTGGCGGCGTATGCAGCCGCAACGCCGAAGAGGATGGCGAAGAAGACGGGTCGCTCCGGCGCGCGCCCGAGGACATGGAACAGCTTCGTGACCGTGCTGCAACCGCCGTTCGTGATGAACAGCCCGGCGACCAGCAGCGCCCCCCAGCGCGTGGGGGCCGCGGCGACGTTCCTCGCTCGCCCTGTCACCAGCAACGGCAGCGCCGACAACGCGAGCAGCGCTCCCACGCCCTGCCAGGCGTTCGGCACCTCGCGCCACAGGAACAGCGACAGCAGCACCGGGACCACGACCGACAGGCGCATCGCCGCGGAGGCGATGGCGACACCCTTCGTCTCCAGCACCGGCAGCATCAGCATGTACGCGGAAGGGTACAGGAGGCCGCCCAGCACGCCGATCGCCAGCGTCCGGGCGCCCGCCTCCGGGACCGGGAACGGCCGGAACAGCGGCACGAAGCAGAGGGCCGCCGTGAGGTAGTTGATCGCGCTCACCGCCAGCGAATCATCCCCGCGCCGCTGGCCGAACCGCACGACCACGGCAAACCCGCCCATCAGGATGGTGGCAGCGAACAGCGCGAGCATCCCTCGCCCCTCCGGCCGAACAGGCGCCTGTTCGATTGAGCCCCCTGCCGCACCTGCCGCTGCTGCCGTTCTCCGCAGCTCCCCAGCTCCGCCTCTCCGCAACTCCGCAACTCCGCCTCTCCCCAACTCCGCCTTGACCTCCGCCCGCGAAAAGGGGTACACAAAGACCCGTTGAGGGATGAACCCGACAGGAATGGGGCTGATCGACGTGCCGACGAAACCGATCAAGATCGGCATCATCGGGTGCGGACACATCGCGCAGAAGCACCTCGAGAGCTACCAGCAGATCATGCAGCGGGAGGGCGATCTGTTTCGGATCACCTCCGTGTGCGATCGCGTGGAGGAGAGCGCGAAGGCCCTGGCCGCGAAGATCGCGGAGTGGCAGGATTCCGAGCCGATGGTGCACACCGACGTGCACAAGATGGTGGTCCACTACGAGCTGCACGGCGCCGACATCTGCACGCCGCACTACGACCACCATCTCACCGGCGTGCAGTGCCTGGAGGCGGGCACGAACGTGCTGATCGAGAAGCCGTTCGGCGTGACCTCGCGGGCCAGTCGGCTGATCCTCGAGGCGGCGCGGAAGAACAAGCTCATCACCGCCTGCGCGGGCAACATCCGCCGCCAGCCGCCCCAGCGTGCGCTGCACTGGGCGATCCACACGAAGGGGATGATCGGCGAACCCAGGCTGTTCTACATTCAGCACGCGGGCTACCATCGGTCGAACACGCCGCGCGCCTGGCACTGGCGGACCGACAAGTTCATGGGCGGCGGCGGGATGATCATGGATCGCGGAATCCACTTCGCCGACACGATGGGCTACCTGTTCGGCGAGCCCGAGCGCGTCTACGCGACCGTCCGCCAGCACGAGAAGTGGCCGCACATCCGCGAGGGGAAGACCGTCTTCGACGACCGCGAAGACACGTGGATGGTGCTGCTCAACTTCAAGGGCGGGGTCGATGGGTTCTGGAGTTCGACAGCGGTGGCCCCCGGTGAGCCGACCACGCTCATCGGCTTCTACGGCAGCGCGGGCTCAATCATCGACGATGGCGACGTGTTCATGGCGCCTTCCCCTCAGGCGCGCGTCACGCGTCAGGGCGAGGGCATGCGCACGCTGGCGGAGATCATCCCGGAGTACATGGCCGCGCTGAGCGCCGAGGACCGTGGGCGGCTCTTCCCGCACGGCTTCGAGGACGCCATGACGTTGGAGATCTACGACTTCCTCCGCGCCCTCGCGACGGGAACGCGGCCGGAGATCGACGGTGAGGCGGGCCTGCGCACGAAGGCCATCTGCGAGGCGATCTACGAGTCGGCCCACTGCGCCGAGGCTATCCCCTACGCCGAGGTCGTTGACGGCTTCATCGAGGGCTACCAGCGAGAGATCAACGAGCACTGGGGAATCTAACGGCAGCCCTACCCCCCTGCCCCCCTTCCTTCAGAAGGGGGAAACGGCTTGGGTTGCGAGCAGTCGTTCGTCGTTCCCCCCTTCCTTCGGAAGGGGAACGCTTGTGTTCGCTTGGCCGTTCGTCGTTCCCCCCTTCTGAAGGAAGGGGGGCAGGGGGGTAGGACAGTTCGACAGGAGGCCTTCTTCGTGCAATATCGACCGGTTGGCGATACGGGAGTCATGGTGTCCGCCCTCGGCATCGGCACCATGCGGTTCAAGAGCAGGGAGAACGCTGCCGAGATCATCGAGCGCGAGCTCGAACTCGGCCTGACCTATTGCGACATCGGTTCGGCGTACAGCTACAAGGCCTTCGACGACAACGCAGAGACCTGGGTCGGCGCCGCGATTGCGGGCAAGGACCGCTCGAAGATGGCCCTCTCCGCCAAGGCCCAGCCCCGCAAGGGCGAGCCGCAGGTGGACCGGGGCCTGGGCATCAACAGCCGCGACCAGATGGCGCAGTGCATCGAGAACTCACTCAAGCGTGTCGGAGTCGAGCACTTCGACTTCTACCAGCTCTGGGACATGAGCGCGCAGGACCACTTCGAGGCGGGCTGCGAGGGCGACGATTCGCCGCTGACCGCCATGCGCGAGGCGAGGGAGCAGGGCCTCGTGAAGCACATGGGCTTCACCTCCCACGGCAGCGCGGATGACATCCTCTCGTGGCTGCAGCAGGTGCCCGACTTCCGCTTCGTGACCGTGTACTACAACTTCAACGACCGCTACCCCGAGCGCGTGCTGGACTACTGCCTGGACAACGGCATCGGCGTGGCCATCATGGGCCCGCTCCGGGGCGGGCTCTTGACCGGCGAGTCGGACGTATTCGCCGAGATGCTGCCGGAGCTGGCGGGGATGCCGGTGCAGGAGATCGCGCTGAGATTCCTGCTCGGTTCGCCCGCGGTTTCCACGGTGATCTCCGGGATGAACGAGATCGCGCATGTGGAGGAGAACGCGCGCGTCGCGAGCCTCGAAGACCCGATGCCTGCCGAGCAGCGCGAGCGCTTCATCGGGGCCTTCCGGCGCTTCTCTCAGGGCCAGGACCTCTGCACCGCCTGCCGCTACTGCGCGGGCAAGTGCCCCGAGGGCCTTTACGTCCCGCACCTGCTGGGCCTGCTGCAGTTGAACGACGTCTTCGGCATCCACACAGCCGACGACCAGATCAGGGGCCTGGCCGGCAACGAGCGCGCGAACCCGGCGAAGTGCGTGGCCTGCGGGGCGTGCATCGAGGCCTGCCCGCAGGATCTGGACATCCCCGGCCGCATGGAGCGACTGACCGTCGTCATCGCCGAGCTGAACCAGGCGTAACTCGACTCACGCGCGGGGCCTGGACCATGCCAACCCAGGCCCCGCCATCCGCTCCCTGTTGCCCATCGCCTCCCTCATTCGGAAAGGACGGGCCTCTCGATGCACCCTCACCCCCTCGCCCCGACGGTTCAGGTGCTCTCCCTCGCCCTCGTGGCGCTGCTCGGGTCCGGTCTCTCTGCTCGCGCGGCGACCTACTACGTCTCGCCCCAGGGCGATGACGCTCACACCGGCCTCGGCCCTGAGCCCGCGCAGGCCGTGCGGACCCTCCAGGCGGGCGTTGACCTGCTGCAGCCCGGCGATACGCTTCTGATCCGTGGCGGCGCGTACCGGGAGACGGTGGTCTTCCCCCGCAGCGGTACCGCCGATGCACCGATCACGCTGAGGCCTTACCAGGACGAGCAGGTCCTCGTCACCGGCTGCGATCCCGTCTCCGGCTGGACGCGCCACGAGGGCAGCATCTGGAAAGCCCCGATGCCGTGGACGCTCGGCCTGGGGCGCAACCAGGTCTTCGCCGACGGCGAAGTGCTGATCGAGGCGCGCTTCCCGAACGAGCCCGCGCCCGGCCTTGAGATGTACGTCGCCGACCTCTCACCCCTGTGGCCGACCTTCGGCGAGTTCTCGATCCCCTCCGAGACGAAGAAGGAGCAGCCGGGCCGCATCGTCAGCAAGCTGCTCGACGGACAGCCCGACGACTACTGGAAGGGCGCGCTGTACTATGGCGTCCACTTCGAGGGCTGGTGCGGGCAGACGGGGGTCATCGAGAGCTCGAAGTCCGGCGAGATCACCGTCGGCGACCGCACACGCGGGTGGTGGTTCGGCAGCGCCTATGGTGGCGGCGACCCGGCCACCGAGGAGGGCCGCGGGATGATCGTCGGGCACCTGCACGCCCTCGATCAGCCCGGCGAGTGGGTCTGGCAGGACAACACGCTCTACCTCATCCCGCAGACCGACGCTGCGCCCACCAACGTCGAGGCGAAGGCCCGCCAACTCGCCTTCGACCTTAGTGGCCAGGAGCACATCCGCATCGAGGGCCTGAACATGAAGGCCGCCTCCGTCCGGATGCGGGACTCCGCCTGGTGTACGTTCGAGCGCTGCAACCTCTCATACATCTCCCACTTCACGAAGCACTATGGCATGGGCCAGCTCGAGGACGGGCGGGACACGATCAAGTCCGGCGAGACGGGCATCTTCGTCGGCGGACATGACAACGCGTTCCTGAGCTGCAGCGTGCGCATCAGCGCCGGCGCGGGCTTCCACCTGCGCGGCTACCACCACACGATCCACAACTGCCTCATCGACGAGGTCAGCTACACGAGCCACTACCTCAACGCGATCACCGATGCGGTGGGCGACTTCCCCGACTACGAGAACTTCCTCGTCGGCGGGCACGTGATCACCTTCAACACGATGTGCAATGCCGGGCGCCACTTCTTCAACTTCTATGGCAACGGCCCCAACATGGCCTCTCGCACGCGCAGCGGCATGGACTACATGGCGACCCTCTTCGCGCACAATCACCTCTACAACGGGATGCTACAAACGCGCGATGCGGGCTTCATCACCGGCTACTACTGCAGCGGCGGCACGCTGGACGGGCTGAACTCCCAGGTCGCCTTCAACGTGCTGCACGACAACTACGACATCTCCGCGATGCGCTGGAACGTGCTTGGGCACATCTACCTCGACGCCGGCACCTGCAACGTGGACGTGCACCACAACCTGCTGTGGGCGGCCCCGGGGTCGCTGCAGCGCGGCCTGTGGTTCAACACCTGCTGCACCGACTGCAGCGAGCGCGACAACGCTTTTCACCCGGAGTTCGTCCGCACATGCGCCGAGCTGACGCCCGACGACTTCCCTGGCTCCACTCCCTTCCGCTTCGGTCACGACTTCGCGAACCCGCTGCCGATTCCCCGGTGGCCGCAGCTTGACAGCCGCCTCCTCCAGGCGGAGGACTGCTCTTCGCAGTCGCCGGGAGTCGCGAAGGCGGGGGACTCCATCAGTGGCCTGATGGATGGTGACTGGTTCGCCTTCGACGGGATCGATCTCAGCCGGGGCTGGCAGTCGGTCGTCATGCGCTTCGCCAGCGATGTGAAGTCGCTCAATGCCGACAAGAGCAACCGCGCGAAGCCGCGCCATACGAAGCCCACCGATCCCCTCGTCATGGAGGCCGTCACCAACGACGGCGCCTCGCCCGGCATCGGCACGCAGTGGACCTTCATCCGCAACGTGAAGGACGGCGCCTGGGTTCGCTTCAACCAGGTCCCGCTCGGCGAGGGGTATCTCCGCTTCCGCGCGATCTACGGGAAGGTCACGGAGGTGCCTGCGTGGATCGAGGTCCGCCTCGACGCCGCGGACGGCCCCGAGGTCGCCCGCGTTCCGCTGCAGCAGACCGACCGCGTGCGCGGCGGGGCCATCCAGATCTACCGCCAGGCGCTCGCCGAGCTCTCGCCGGACGCGCAGGGCACGCGCGACGTGTTCGTCGTCTTCCACGCCGAGGACGACAAGCCGGTCGGTGAGTTCGAGTACTTCCGCTTCGAGCGTTATCGCGGGCAGATCGCCCTCGCCAAGGACGAGGTCAAACTGGAGGTGCGCGTCGGCAGCGCGCAAGGCGAGAAGATCGGCGAGTTCTACCCGCGCCACACCGGCGGACCGGAGACCTTCCGCGACATGGTCGCGACGCTTGAGCCTGCGACCGGCACGCAACCGCTCTTCTTCGTCGTTCGCTCTGCCCTGCTGGAGCCCATCGGCACGATCGACTCTCTCCGCCTGGAGAAGGCTTCCGAGCCCCAGGACCTGAGCGCCATCGGCGTCCCGCCGCTCACCGATGCCGACGGCCGCATGGTGCTGCCCATCCCCACGAACCGGCCGCGCTCCCGACCCGCCGACAAGTACGCTCACGCGGCGACGGTCACCCAGACCCCGCGCCCGATCTGGGTCGCCGCACGCCTGACGGAGCCGCCCGTCATCGACGGCGCCCTCGGCGAGTGGACCGGTCGTGCGACGAAGCTGTACGAGTCCTGGGACCGCAACCTCAGCATCGCGCCCGCGAGCGAGGCCTGGATCGGCTACGACGACCTGGCCCTCTACGTCGCGGTTCGCAACCCCGTCACCAACGCGAGCGCGCTGGCCCAGGGCGGCCACCAGTGGGGCAAGAGCGATGGGATGGAGATCGCCTTCCAGGACGCCTTCCGCGCGCAGCCCGGCCCCATCCTGAACCTCTACGGCTACCCCGACGGCACGTTCGAGAGCGTCGCGACCGCCGGCGCGCCGCCGGAGGCCGTCGGCAAGCTCGGCGCGGCGGTGACCTACAAGGCCGCGATCGGCCAGGCCGACTGGACCTGCGAGTGGCGCATCCCCTTCGCAGCGTGCGGCTTCACGCCTCAGACCGCGCCTCTCCTCCGACTCAACCTCGGCGTGCTGAAGTCCGCGCAGAAGGCCTGGACCATCTGGCGCGGCACCGGCGCCGCGACCTATCGCGTGGCGAACGCCGGCCTCCTGGTGTTCCCCGCCGAGGCCGCCACAGTGGGCGTGCCCCGCGGGGGCCTGGCCGTGTGGCTGGACGCAGCGGATGCGGACTCCGTCGAAACCGATGCCGAGATGAGGGTCACTGCCTGGAAAGACAAGAGCGGGCAGAGCCGTGACGCGCTGCAGCCGAACGAAGCCTATCGCCCTACCTACCTCACCGACGCGCTCAACGGCAGACCCGCCCTGCGCTTCGACGAGACCCGGTTCACCCGCCTGGACCTCCCCGACCTCTCCCATGAGAAGGTCACTGCGACCACCTTCGCCGTCGTCAGCAACCCCGAGCCCGGCGCGGAGGTGAACCACGACCCGCGCATCTTCACCGCCAGCGACGGGAAGGAGTTCGACTACCAGATCGGGATCGCGCTCACGGTGCCGGGCATGGAGACGGGCGGGCCGCGCGTGCTGAGTGCCGTCTTCGCCGACCGTTGGGCGAAGTCCGTCCGCGTCGGTTGCTTCTCCCCGAACTACCAGACCTACCTCACCGGCCTCATCTCCGAGATCGTCGTCTACGACCGGAGGCTGACCGAGGACGAGACCGACAGGGTGCGCGCCTACCTGACGGGCAAGTGGGGACTGGAGTAGCCGCTCGCAGAGTGGGCATCCGCGATTCCCGCCCGGGCCGTTCCTGTGTAGGGGCGCGATTCATCGCGCCCGCCCATGTAGGGGCGCCATTCATGGCGCCCCGGAATCGATATCGCGGATTCCCATATAGAGCAACCTTCCGGGCCGCACGTGCGTCGTGAGCAGTGGCGTCCCAGCAGCCCTTCCGACCGGGGGTGGCCGAATTGCTGTGCCTTCTCGCCGTGCTCCCCGTCGCCGCCCAAGTCACGGACACCTACACCTACGGCAACCGCCCCATCGACAAGCTCCCGAAGTCGCACTACGCCCGGCCCGAGGCTGAGCGCGGGTGGGATGAACCCGAGCCCGCCGGCGAGCAAGGGCTGGCGCTTCACCCGAAGGACCTGTTCCGCATCGGTGAGAGCGGCATCGAGCGGCTGTGCGTGGTTGAGGCCTGGGGGCCGCAGTCCAAGGGGGAGGGCGCGGGGTACTCCCTCTCGCTGGTCGAGCGCCCGCAGAACGTGCTCTGGCGGATCTGGCCCCGCTGGATCGGGCCGAACCAGCGCATGAGGCCGTACTGGCTCCCCATCGGGAGCGCGGAGCGGCAGCCTCTCATCCTGCTAGGGCCCGGCGGATCGGGCGGCACAATGGGAGTTGCCGCGGCTGACACGGACCTGAGGACAGGCGCGCCCTGGGCGCTCATCGAGCCGGTAGCGACGCGCCCCATCCACGAGACCGATGCCGGATACGCGCTGCTGCCTGACCCCGAACTGGTCGCCGTGCGCGGTGAGACACTGAGCCTCATGGTCGCCGTTCGGCCCGGCCATCCCGGCCGCGACGACCCCGAGGTCGTCGTCCTCCTGCAACCACCGAACGAGGCACCGCGAGCCCTCTGCCGAGAGCCTGTCCGCGGCCGACGCCAGCTGAACCTTGCCTCCGCCAACTGGCGCTGGGCGCAGGCGGACCTCATTGTCCGAGTAGTGGCGGGGCGCGCGACCCTCGCTGAGCGGCGGCTGACCGTCCACCTGCTCGGCGCTGCGCCACAGGTCACCTTCGGCGCTCGTGAAGCAGATCTCGCCTATGCCCTCCCCGTGAAGGACGGCGACACCGAGCGTTCGTGGTACGAGCTCTGGGGCACTAGCCACAAGCGGGATGTGGTCGTCAGCTTCCCCGGCTCAGACGCGCGCTTCGTGTTCTGGCGCGGGACCAGCTACGTGGGCTGCTGGGCGTTCCCCGAGGCGTGGCTGTGCTATGAGTGGCTGGAGGCTGAGCCGTACTTCTACGGCGCGGTCGATTGCGTCGAGCCGATCATGGACAAGGACTGCCGCTACTCGAAGGCCGAGATCGTCGGTACCACACCGGCGCGGGCGGTTGTGAAGTGGAGCTACGCCCTGACCGACTTCGAGACGAAGATCATCCGCGACGAGCACGCCGAGGAGACATTCACCTTCTACCCGGATGGCATCGGCACGCGGTTCCTGCGCGGGTTCTACACGAGCGGCTGGCACGAGACCCAGGAGTTCATCGTGATCAACCGGCCGGGGCGCTGGCCCTCGCAGGCCCTCGATCCCCAGGCCATCACCTTCGTCAGCCCCACCGGCGAGCGCCAGGCCCCCGTGTGGCCGAAGCCCGGGTTCTCGCTCTCCGGCTGGCCGCAGGTGATCTCGATCATCCGCCTCGGCAACGGCCCGTACCCCTTCATGGTGACAGCCGACGCGCCCTCGCAGGTGAAGGTCTGGGCCGATCCCTACGTCGACAAGCCCGACCTCTTCAACAGCTACCCGCACTGGCCGGTGACGCGCGGAATGCTCACGAGCTGGCTCACCGATCCCGCCGACTTCGCCCGCCCGACCCACAGCAACCTCGCCAACCTCGTCAGCGACCCGATCCGCGAGGAATTCGGGGACATGACCCAATCCGCGCCGTCCCGCATTGGGGAATCCGGGGACATGACCCAATCCGCGCCGTCTCGGATTGGGATCGTGTCCCCGGATTCCCCCGAGCACGACTTCCTCTGGCTCATCGGCGTCTGCACTTCCGACCAACAGGCCCTCGACGCCGCCCGCTGCTGGCTGAAGCCCGGCCGCATCGAGCCCGGCGAAGGCGTCGCCTCCGCCGAGTACAGCCAGATTGAGCGCGCCTACCTCATCCGCCCCACCGAGGGCGCACGGACGCTGCGCCTTGCCCTCGTGCCCGAGGACGGCACGCCGATCGTGAACCCGGCCTTCATCATCGAGGGGTGGCAGGGCGCCGCCGAGGCTTCCGTTGAGGGGAGCAAGCGCGTGGTGACCGGGCAGGAGGAGCAAGGGCTGGTGGTCTGGGCGGAGGGGCGGTTCCCCCAGCAGACGGAGGTCGTCCTTCGCTGAGCCTCGAACTCGCTTGCGCCTAGCCCGAAGTTCCGTCCCCCCAAACCCGGAGAAGTGCCGAGGAATGGGGGTTTTCGAGTCATCGGTGGTGTCGTCGTACTGGGTACATCAGGGTCGGACTCCAAGGAGGT
>VGFC01000087.1 GCA_016869045.1 Armatimonadota bacterium | reverse complement strand
ACGTACTCAACGCTGGTGTCGATGGCGCCGGACTACGCCGAGGCGCAGCGTTGGCTGGACACCATGCGGGCGGAGGGGATCGCGCCTAACGTGGTGACGTACTCAACGCTGGTGTCGATGGCGCCGGACTACGCCGAGGCGCAGCGTTGGCTGGACACCATGCGGGCGGAGGGGATCGCGCCTAACGTGGTGACGTACAACACGCTGGTGTCGAAGGCGCCGGACTACGCCGAGGCGCAGCGTTGGCTGGATACCATGCGGGCGGAGGGGATCGCGCCTAACCTGTACACATACTGCAACCTGTTTGCCAAGGACCTCTCGCATGTCCCTGCGACCGAACTCCTCCAGTGGTTCTGGCAGCAGGAGTACAGCCCGGAGGAGGCACTCCAGGCGGCAATCAAGTCGTACCGCAAGCGGTATCACGTTGAGAACGCACTCAGCATCGCGCTGCACTACCCACACCTGCAGGCGGCGCGGAGCCTGATGCGGAGGAACGCCGACGCCGCCCTAACGCAGTTCGCGCAGGCGTTGGCCGACGACTCCCGCCACCCGGATGCCGACTACGCGCTCGGCGTGGCGTTGATGGAGCTTGGCCGCGATGAGGACGCCCGGCCCCATCTTGTGCGTGCGCTCGAACTAGCAGCCCTGCCGAAGCGTCAGGACGCGATCCGCCAGTGGTTGGCGGATATCGATGGACGGTCCGCACGCGCTGGGAACAAGACACCTTGACCCTGTGGCCCAGTGACGCGCAGGTCCCTCTACCCTTCCCGCCGAATCCTCCCCGGCGACCTCGCAGCCCCGCCAGCCACGCTTGATGGGAGGCCATTGCTCGTGAGCACATGCCCGCGTTGTACGATGCCGTTGAAGGAGCAGACGGTTGGGTCGCTGACGATCGATGGGTGCGATCAGTGCGGGGGTGTGTGGTTCGATGCGAATGAGCTGGGGGCGTTGGCGACGACGGGGCAGACGGCCGTGGGATGGGCGGAGCAGCTCTTCGAGCCGGGCGGGATCGCGGAGACGGTGGAAGGAGAGGGCGTTCTGTGCCCGAAGTGCGGGGTGGCGCTGTATGGGTTCGAGTTCAAGCACACGCCGGGGGTGAGGCTCGACGCGTGCCCCGAGTGCAAGGGCATCTGGGTGGACGATCGGGAGCTGGAGGCGATCTCCGCGCGGATGCTGGAGAGGCAGAAGGCGACGACGGAACGGCTAGTAGTACAACCGCACTTGCGCGAGAGGTACCGCCGGTCGGCTCCGGCAGGGGCTCAAAGGGCCGGATCGGGCCCTGTGCGAGGCCGAATTGCACGCCTTCTGAGCGGCCCAAACGCCGGATCTTGGCTGTCTCGCCCGCGTCGAGTGCGAAGTGCGGTTGTACTACTAGGCGCCGGGCGCGAGGTGAGAGACCGGCTGCGGGCTTCCCACCGATGAGCACGCCCCGGAACTCCTCCGCCACGTCCTCCGGCAGTACGACCGGACCGTCGAAAGGCATGGTCTCCCCGAAGTACGCCCCCTCGCTGTTCCAGCGCTGCCGCGCAGCCTGTCGGCAGTCGGGGAGCTGCGCCACATACATGTCGAAGAACGAGTCCGCCAGGTCACTGCATCCCGCCGCGTGCAGGGGGAAGTAGGGCATCTCCGTGGTCCAGACCCAGTACTGCGCGCCCCAGGTCCGGGCATCGCCATTGACCGAGAAGATGGAGCCGTTCCACTTCGGCGGCAGCGCGCCGCGCGAGCTGCTGCCCATCACGTAGAGCAGGAGGTTGCGGGCGCGCTCGGCCCTCTGGGCCACAGGGTCGGGGGTCGTGATGTGGACGAAGCTCCGCGCCCAGAAGTCTGCCCACCAGGCGGCATGCGACTCCTGCAGAGCCTCGTAGGACTGCCCCGCCATGTTCAGCGTCGCCACGGCCTGCGCCGCGAGGTCGACGGCGGCGTCCCGCGAGGCCGCGCTGGAGATCAGCACCAGCGTGCGCCCACCCCGGGCGGGCGCTGTCAAGGTGAGGGAGCTGTCGTCGGCGCGACTCGCGGATGCTTCGGAGGCGACGATCCGCGCTGCGACCGCGGAACTGCAGGAGTAATCGCCCTCCCGAAACGCCTGGGCCAGCACCACCGTATCGCCGCGCGCGTGGAGGTCCAGGGCGGCGACGTGCCCGCCGTTCACCACGCGGTCGGGCCGCCACTTGCTGACCACCAGGCGCAGTGGCTGAGGCTCGGGCCTGTCATCCGTGACCTCCAGTGCCAGCACGTCCGATACCGCGGACACGAAGCACCGGACGCGAACGCCCTCGCCGGCGATTGTCTCTTCGGCCGCGTACAGGGACAGGCGCTGCGCGAACCCCTTGCCCTCCGCAAAGGCCGCCCCGCCCACCTCAAGGTCCACTCTCGCGCACGTCCCGCAATAGTCCGTCGCTCCGTGCTGCGGCAGGGCCGTGTGGTGTTTGCTGACCGCGAACACGTCCACCCGGTTGATCTGGAAGTGGATGGCCCCGGGCGTGGTCCACACCATCGTCCCCATGCGGCCATTGCCGATGGGGTGCCCCGCGACGGGCGCCGCCGCCGGAGCACTGTAGACCAGGTCGCTCTGAGAGACCAGCTTGCGGTAGTCCGGGTTCGGCAGCGTGACCCCGTCGGCCGCGCCCGCAGCCGGGTCAGTGGCTCCTGACTTCACAGCCCGCATATCCGTGCCTCCAGCAAGCCCGGCCTGAGCGGAGGCCACTCCGGACCAGCCGGCCACCGATAGCGTCAGCCCAAGCGCCGTGACTGCACTTCTCATGTCGTGCACTGCCTCACCTCCATGCCCTCGGGCTCGATCGAGTCCGGGTGCTCACGGCCTGGTGATGCTTCGTCTAGGTCAACAACCACAGCACACGGCTCTCGTAGGGCCGGAAGGCCAGCTTGAGTCTACCGCCTTCGCCCATTGCCAGCGGCTGGTCGGCGACCAGGTCGCGGGCTTCTCGGGCCGCGCCGTCCCGGGTCGTAAGGTCGACCTCCATCGCCTCATTGCGCAGGTTCAGGGCGATGAGGAGCGCACCCCGGTCTGGCGCGAGCGGCAGGCTCGCGACACACCCCGGGGGCGTCTGCATCGGCGCCGTGACGCCGGCCTCGGCGGCCAGTTGCCGTACGAGCGCCGCGGCGTCCGCCCCCTCCTCGCCTCCCTCTCACCACGGCGCGGCGATCGCCTCGTCAACGAGGTGGGGCCCGCGCATGAGCTTCAGGATCAGCTTGCCCTTGCGGCCGAAGAGCCGGCTGGCCTCCACCTCGACGCGAGTGCCCTTCAGCTCCACCTCGCGCCCGTCGGCCGGCAGGCCGGTGTCCTTGTCCAGGTAGGCCACGAGTCGCGCGCCCTCCGTCTTGCGCGCGAGCGTCACGGTCGCGCCGCCCGCGGTCGGCTCGACGGTCATCAGCCGCACCATCTGGCTCAGGCACGCCACGGTGCCGGCCTCCAGGCTCAGGCTCAGCCGCTCGCGGCCCTTGCCGGCGGGTTCAGCGGTGGGCTCCGTGTCGCCCAGGCACTCGACCCAGTGCCAGCCGGGGCGGGCTTCCACCTCGATGGCCTCGCCAGTGACCGGTGCGCCGGGCTTGCTGTAGAGCGTGACCACGACCTCCACGTCCAGTTCGCCGTAGCGGAGCTTCGCCGCGGAGGCGAGCCACTGCTGCGACTGCGGTGGCTCGATGGTCAGCACGCCGTCATCGACTCTCGTGGCCGAGGGGAACGGCTGCCACATCGGGCCCCCGGGCGCGTCAAACGCGTCCGCGCCGGAGACCGTCCAGCTGGGGTCCGCCGCGGCGGCCGACGCCGCGACGCAGGCAAGGCAGGCCGTCAGGAGAAGGGCCGTCCTGGCGTGTCTCATGTCAGACCTCCAAAGTCGCCGGCGTCTGCCGAGCGGCACTGCGCGCCGGTGGGCGCCGGATTGCCGGCAGGAGGAGTCCGGGGCTGCCGGCCCGAATAGCGCCCGCCCGCCACGGCATCGTAGGGCGGCTGTGATGTTCCTATCGCTGGAGGCGAATCCCTGTGAGCCAACGACTCTGGTACCGCGAGCCCGCGTCAGACTGGACCGAGGGGCTGCCCATCGGCGACGGCCGCCTCGCCGCGATGGTCATCGGCAGTTGCCCTCGCGAGCGCCTGGCGCTGAACCACGAGTGGCTGTGGGAGGGCAAGTGGCGCTTCCGTGACCTGCAGAACGTGGCGCAGCACCTCCCCGAGGTGCGCGAGGTCCTCCTCTCGGGCGACTACGAGCGCGGCACCGAGCTGGCCAACCGCTGCTTTGGCGGCGGCGGCATCGGGCCCTTGCCGACGCGCGTGGATTCCTTCCAGACCGCCGGCGACCTGTTCGTCGAGTTCAGCCAGGGCCCCTGGCATGATTACACCCGCGAGCTGGACCTGACCACCGGCATTGCCACGGTCACCTACGGCGCCGTACGCCGCGACGGCGCGAAGTACAAGCGCGAGGTCCTGGCCCACCTCACCGAGCACGTGATCCTCGTCCGCCTTACCGCCGGCGGCCGGCCCCTGAGCTGCGTCCTGTGGCTCGACCGCGTCCACGACCCCAACTGCGCCCTCGTCCGCGAGGCCACGGAGTCCGCCCTGCGAATGCGCGGCGACATCCGCGATGGCATCTCCTTCGAGGTGCAGGCCCGGGTGTTGGTCATCGACGGCGCCGCCAGTGTTCTTGAGGGCTGCAAGGTCGCAGTCACCGACGCCACTGAAGTCCTGGTCGCGGTTGACATCGGCACCTCGGCCCAGGGTCAGCCGCCGGAGGACGAGTGCGCCGCCCATCGGCTCACCACGACGGACTGGGACGCCCTCGTCGCCAGCCACATCGCCGAGCATGAGCGCCACTACGGCGGCCTCACGCTCGAGCTGCCCTTCGACGAGCCCGACCTCCCCACCGACCGGCGCCTTCAGGACCTCCGCGCCGGCGGGTCCGACCCCGCCCTCGCCCTGCTCTACTTCAACTACGGCCGCTACCTCCTCTGTGCTTCCTCCGCTACCGCGACCCTCCCCGCGACCCTCCAGGGCCGCTGGTGCGAGGAGCTCCACCCCTGCTGGAACAGCGACCTGCACCAGGACGTGAACATCCAGATGTGCTACTGGGGTGCGGAGCCGGGGGGCCTGCAGGCCTACCTCGAGGCTCTGCTGCGCCACATCGAGCGCCAGGTCCCGCACGGCCGGGAAGCCGCCCGCAAGCTCTACGGCTGCGAGGGCGTCTGGCTGCCCATCCAGACCGACCCCTGGGGCCGCTGCACGCCTGAGTCCGACGGCTGGGCCGTCTGGATCGGCGCCGCCCCGTGGCTCGCACAGCACCTCTGGTGGCACTACGAGTTCAGCCTCGACGAGGACTTTCTCCGCGACCGCGCCTACCCGTTCCTGAAGGAGGTCGCGGCCTTCTACGAGTCCTACCTCATTGAGGACGAGGCCGGCAACCTGCTCATCGTCCCCTCCCAGTCGCCCGAGAACCGTTTCGTCGGCAGCGGCCCGCGCTACCCGGTCAGCATCGGCATCAACGCGACCATGGACGTCCAGCTGGCCCACGACACCCTCACCCACGCCGCCACGGCCGCCGAGTTCTTCGGGCTCGATGCCGACCGCGCCGCCCGCTGGCGCGACCTCTGCGCCCGCCTCCCGTGCATGCAGGTGGGCTCGAAGGGGCAGCTACTGGAGTGGAACCGGGAGTTCGAGGAAGTGGAGCCCGGCCACCGGCACATCTCCCACCTCTACGGCTTCTACCCCGGCGACCTGATCTGCCCGTGCCGCACGCCCGAGCTCTTCGCGGCGGCCCAGCGCTCGCTTGAGCTGCGCCTGGAGGCAATGGGTGGCCACACCGGCTGGAGCCGCGCCTGGACCGCCTGCTGCTTCGCCCGCGCGGGACGCGGCGACGAAGCCCTTTACCACGTTGAGCACCTGGTCACCGACTTCGCGACCGACACGCTCCTCGACCTCCACCCGCCCCGCATCTTCCAGATCGACGGCAACCTCGGCGGCTTCGCCGCGGTCATCGAGATGCTGCTCCAGAGCTACCACGAGGAGCTGCACCTTCTCCCGGCGCTCCCCGCCGCCTGGCCGCAGGGCCAGGTCCGCGGCCTCCGCGCCCGCGGCGGCTTCAGCGTGGACATCGCCTGGGAAGCCGGGGCAGTCGTCGAGGCTGCCCTCCACGCCACCCGCACCCGGCCGTGCCGTGTCTGGGATGCCTCGGCGCAGTTGGCGCCCTACAACGCCGACGGCACGCCGCTGGAGGCCCGACGCGACGGGCAGTTCCTGGTCTATCAGGCCCAGGCCGGAACGACGGCATACGTTCGCCAGGCGGCCCCCGAGTCCCGGTAGCCCTCGTCGTGTGCAACCGGGGCCCAAGCCCGACCGCCCGGCCACCCCGTATCCACGGGCGCGGGGCCACCGCAACACAACCAGCCTATCGCCCAGGAGATGCCCGACTACCCATTTGCAGAGCTTGACAGACACAACTAGCAGTCGGAGCGTTGGGCGCGCGGGCGCAAGACCGCGGTGCGGTTGGCGCAGCGGGCCCAGGTGGTTCTGTTGGCTGCAGAGGGCCGGCAGAACGAGGAGATCGCAGCCCGGGTGGGGATCGGTCGCGTGGCAGTGGCGCGCTGGCGCAAGCGGTTCGTGGAGCAACGCCTGAAGGGGATCGAGAAGGACGCGCCCGGCGGCGGGCGTTAGCCGACGAAACGGGACCAGGTAGCGACCGTGATCGCGGAGCGAACGACGCAAAGCCGGCCGGCGAATGCCACGCAGTGGAGCACACGCTCCTTGGCGGAGGGACTGGGCGTCAGTCCCTCGATGGTCTACCGCGTCTGGCGGGCCAGCGGGCTGAAACCCCATCTGATCGACCACTTCAAGTTCAAGTCCGGCCGTCGGCACCAGCCCGAACCCCGAGCGCTCGAGAAGGCCCATTTCGAGCGTTTCCTGTTTCCCCTCCCTTCGCACTCGACCCTCCGGGATACCCGGACGCAACCCCGAGACCTGGCGAGGGCAGCACCATGTGGCGGGGGATCGGCATGTCCGGGACGTTCGGCATGGTGGAGGACGACTGGCTGTGCGGGACCGTGAGCGCGAGGGGGAGAGAGGAACGTCGTCCGCAGCAGCCGAATCGACCGCCTGCAAGCGACCCGCCTCACAAAGCCAGGCGCGAAGGAGAGGAGCAGCCATGAGCATTCGCTCCGCACCGCTCTGGGCCGTGGCGATGCTGTCGGGAGTTGCCGCCGCGCAGCCTGCCGTGTGCCGCGTCACGCGCGCCGATCCGGGCGAGGCGATGCTCGTGTTCGGGACGGGCTTTGTGGCGGGACAGACCGAAGTGCTCGTCTGGCAGCCGCCCAACGACGAGGCTGAGATCCTCGCGGCCGCCCGCAACCTGCCGACCGCGCCGTCCCCGCCGCGCGACGTACCGGCCGAGGCGAAGCCGTGTGCGATCCTGCAGATGGACGAGCAGGTGATCGCCGCCGTGAACGCCGGCGGGCAGGTGCTCTATGTGAGGACGGCGGCGGGGGTCAGCCCGCCCTTCCGCCTCCATGTCGCCGAGCTCTCCTGGTGCGAGCGTGACCAGGTTGAGCCGGGCGCCGAGTTCCGCATCTTTGGGAAGCAGCTCTACTCGAACGTGTATCAGCCGAAGACCTACGTGGTGCTCGTCAGTGCCGGCGGCCAGGTCGTTCGTCCTCAAGTCGCCGGCGATCGACACCCGGGCTACATCCTCAAAGTGCGGCTGCCCGACGACCTCGCGCCGGGCGCCTACCGGCTGTTCGCCCACAACAACTCCGGCGGCGTGTATGGCTGGTCGAACCCGCTGGACATCGAGGTCGTCGCTCCGACCCCATGGCCTTCCCGCGTCTTCAGCGTCGCCGACCTGGGGGCGAAGGGGGACGGGCTGACGGACGACACCGCCGCGCTCCAGGCCGCCCTGAAGCAGGCGGCGGACAACGGGGGCGGCGTCGTCTTCGTGCCGCCCGGCACCTACATCGTCTCCCAATCCCTCGTCCTCCCGCAGCGCGTGTGGCTCAAGGGAGCGGCGCAGGGCGCCACAACCCTCACCGTGTCGCCCGAGCATGGCTTCAGGGGAGCTAACCCGCGTGCGGGCGAGCGCTCGGGCCTCCTCGTGCTCGACACCCGCTGCGGGGTGTCTGACCTCACGATCATCGGTCGCCGGCCCCTGTACCAGATGGTCTGGATCCGCCACGAGCCCTATACCGAGCCGGGAGAGGACATCTTCATCCGCCGCTGCGCATTCCGCAACGGGTGGGCGTTCTGGGAGGAAGGCCAGTGGCACAGCGGAGAGCTTCCCGTGAGCATCGACGGCACGGTGGAACGGCTGGAGGTCTCCGACTGCAGCTTCATCAGCCAGGGAGGGCTGTCCGGTTGGGGCGGCGTGCACAAGGGCCGCTTCACCGGCAACTACTTCCGCGCCGATCCCCCGTGGTCGGCCGACATGCTGTCCATTCGACACCTGCGCGAGTGCGTCGTCGAGAACAACGTCATCGAGTTCGCGCACCGCGGGCTGTGCTTCCAGAACTGGCGCAACTGGGGGCTCTTCCGGCGCAACCTGATTGCCGGCAACGTGGTCCGCGAGGTCGCAGCCCGGCGGGACAACGCCTCCGAGACGCTACTCCTCGAGGGCGGCAGTTCCGCATGGCGCGGGCAGGCGGCCTCGGCCACGGAGACCACGCTCGTCGGCCGCGACGTGAGTTGGGAACCTGACGAACTGGCCGGCAAGATCGCGCTGATCGTCGGCGGCAAGGGCCTCGGTCAGTACCGCACTGTCGCCGCCAACACTGAGGACACGCTGACTCTGGCCGAGCCGTGGCTGGTGATCCCGGACGACTCCACCTCGGTCGTGGTCGGCGAGTTCTTCCTGGAGAACCTCCTGCTGGACAACTCCGACCTGGACAGCGACGCCGCCGTCCAGTACTGGGGCGCCTGCCTGGCGAACGTCCTGGAGGGGCACATCTCACGCAACGCCCAGGGGATCTGGCTCTGGACGCTGGAGGACAAGGACAACTTCCTGACCGCGTACTTCAACGAGATCATCAACTGCCGCTGCCTGGATCGAGGCGCGATCTGGTTCACTGCAGACCGAACGCCGGGCGACGCGGGTCTCTTGCCCGGCGCGGGTCTGGTGGTGGGCAATGTGGTTCGCATCTCTCAGATCAGCGACTTCCGCGAGAAGCCCGGCAACCAGTACTGGCCGTATTGGCTGAACCCGGACTACGCGCCGGCCGACTACGCCGCCGTCGCACTGAGGGCCTCGGGCCCCAGGCCGGCCGATGGCGCGACGCCCCGCAGTATCAGCTACAACCTGTTCGAGGGCAACCAACTGCTTCGCGGACCGGTTGGGGTGCGGCTGACCAAGGGCACGTATGCCAACGTGTTCCGCCGGAACCGTGTGGACCTGGTCGGCAAGCCGGCCGCAGACGAAGGGGAAGCGAACCTCTTCGCTGAGCCGCTCGGCCAGGCGCCGTAGTCCCAGGGGACACCCGGGCGCCCATAGAGGAGGGGGCTCCATGACTCGCCATCTTGGGCTGGCCGTGGCTCTGTTGGTCCCGACCTACGCGGCGGCGGCGGAGATCGCGGACTGGTTCACGGACTTCGACTACTTCGCCAACTCGTGGGGCGTCGTGGGGCTGAAGGACTACCCGAGCGCCTGCCGGATCACCCCGGACTGGCGGCTGCAGCTGGCCGATGGAGTCGAGGCCCGCTGGCTGCTGGGGGCTGAGGCCACACCCATGCCTCGGGGGATCAAGCGGTGTCTCTACGAGGGGCTGCCGGTGCCGGAGAGCCATTTCCTCGTCGGCGGGACGCTCGACTACTGGTTCACACCGTGCGCAGTGCCTCTGCCGGGGCGGCCCTACGACTACCTGAAGCACTCGCGGGACGAGGACAACTTCGTCGTGGTGGCCTCGGCGTCCGTGCGGAACCTGACCGCACAGCCCCAGCCGGCCCGGATTGCCGTCCAGCTCCAGGCGGCGGGCACACCGCTGGCTCTCGTTCCGGGGGCGCCGGGGGAGGCGATGGCCGAGGGCCGTGTGCGGGCTGTGGTGCAGGCGAAGTCCGGCGAGGTGCGCGTGGACGGCGGGGGGACGTTGGCGGTGAGCTGGGACTTGCCGCCGCTGACCTCACAGGAGGTCACGTTCTACCTCCCTTACCGAGGGCTCGCGCCGGGAAGCCCCGAGGCCGAGTGGCTGCACGAGGCCCAGGGGATCGACCAGCTGGCTTTCACGTACGACTGGTGGGCGCGGTTCCTGCGGCCCGACCGTCCCCTGGTTGTCATCCCGGAAGCCAAGGTCCGCGACACCTACTTCGCCTCGCTGGCCTACACGTTCATCGGCCGCGACGCCGGCCGGGTCCATGCGGGCGAGGGGTTCTACGACGGGTTCTTCCTGCGGGACGGGGCCTACCAGGTGTGGGCGTTGGAGGCGGCGGGCTTCCTCGACGAAGCCCGAGTCAGCGCGCTCGACTTCCTCAACTTCCAGAAGCCGAACGGCCAGTTCGAGAGCCAGGGCGGGGAGTTCGACGGGAACGGGCAGGCCTTGTGGCAGCTCGTCCGCCACTACGCGATGACGCACGATGAGGCCTACCTGCGGCAGGTCTACCCCGCCATCCGCCGGAGCATGGAGTGGCTGACGCAGGCGCTGAAGCGCGCGCCCGGAGACCCGGACGCGGCCTTCGCGGGCGTGCTGCCCAAGTCCTGGGCGGACGGCGAGGCCCTGCCGCAGAGCAACTACCATGTGGTGGGCTACGACGTATGGAATCTGCGCGGGGCCGAATGTGCCGTGCGCGCGGCGGAGGCTCTGGGCGAGACGCAGGACGCCGCCGCGTGGCGGAGCCTCGCGGAGCAGTACCGCGCTGATCTGCTGCGGCTGATCCGGCAGACGGGCGCCCCAGACCTGCCTCCCACGCTGGAACTCGCCGGCACCGACTGGGGCAACTTGGAGTGCATCTACCCGACGCCGCTCCTCCCGCCGTTTGACCGCCGCGTCTCAGCGACCTTCGCCCAGGCTCGGAAGACCTTCACCGAGGGCACCATCCGCTGGTGCCCGGACACCCAGCAGGTCATCCACCCCTACATGTCCACCTTCATCACGAACAGCGACATCATCCGAGGCGCCCAGGGGCGGGCCGTGGAGGGCCTGTACGCGTTCCTGCTGCACAGCACATCCGACCACGGTCTGCCCGAGGGCGTCTACTACCCCTCGCGGACCGCGTGGGGCGACACGGTCCCGCACCTGTGGGCCGCCGCGCAGTACGTGCTGCTCGTGCGGAACATGCTGGTGCGCGAGTGGCAGGATGAGCTGCACCTAGCGAGCGCCGTGCCGGACCACTGGCTGGCGCCCGGACAAGAGGTCGCGTTTCTAGAGGCGCCGACCACCTTCGGGCGCGCGGGCATCCGCGTGCAGGCCGAGGCGGACCGCTCACGCGTGTGGGTCACCGCGCCCCGCGCCGAGGGCCTGCGCCGGGTGGTCGTCCACACGCCGCCCTCCATCGCCATCGAGGCCGCTACGCCACGCGTCGGGACCGTGCGGGCCGTCTCTGAGCACAGCCTCATCCTCGCGCCCGGCAACTCCTGCGTTGAGCTGCGCATCACGCGCCACCCCTTCAGGCGCTGTGACTACCGCACTGCAGTCGCCCGCTACGTCCGGGCGCACCCACGGCGCACCGCGTCGCTCGACGGCGTCCTCGGCTGGCCGCTCGACACGCCCGTAGAGGCGGAGGCCTGTGCGCAACTTGACCTGCGACCCGCGGCGAACACCGACCCCTTCACTGCACCCTTCGGCACCGTGAACCCGGGTCGATACCTCTTCACGGGTCTCTCGACCGGACGCGTTGAGGTGGCGGGGATCCCCTTCGAGGTCATCGACCCGAGGGTGAACGGCGGGAAGGCGCTCGTCGTGCTGCAGGGCATCGGCACCTCAACGGACTATCCGCGCGAGGTGCAGATACCTGTCGATGTCACCGGCTCGCGGGCGTTCTTCCTGGGGCAGGTCACGGGGTGGGCGCCCGGCGATCCCGGTGACCCGAAGACGGGGGCGGTGGGGGAGTACGTGCTCGTCTACGCGGACGGGAAGCGGCAGGTGGTTCCGCTCATCAGCCAGCAGACCGTGGATGACTGGGCGACGCCGCCGACGGCTACGCTGACCGAGGTGGGCCTGCGCGGCGACCCGTGGCACCTGTCGGTGCTCGCGGTGAAACTGCGGCCTGTGAAGCTGACGAAGATCATCTTCCGCGACACCGGCACGCCGGCTTCGCCGGTGCTGGCGGCGGTCACCGTTGAGGCGCCCTGACGCGGTGACCGGCTCACCTCACGCTCGCGTCCCGGTCGAACTGCACTGACCACTTGGCCTCACCGGCGGGCGCGGGCACGTCGAGGCGCACGACCTTCTCTTCGACCTGCTCGCAGGTCGCGCCCTCGGCGGAGCGGACGCCGAGGCGCTGCGGCACGTGAATGAACAGCGAGACGCGGTCGTCGCCGAGGCCCGAGACGACGCCCTCCAGCCGGAGCGCCGCCGGGTCCCAGCCCGTGACCTTACCGCTGAAGAAGCCGGTGAGGTGGCGGCTGGCGCCGATGATCTCGGGACGGTCGGCGATCTCCGTGAGCCAGACGACTTGGCCATTCCGAGCGACCAGGCGGGCATCGAGTCGGTCGGTGACCTCGCCGAGGAAGCGCTGCTGCCAGAAGTCGAAGGCTGCGAACGTCTTCCCCGGCGGGAGGCCGCACTTCGCGAGGCTCACCTCGACGGTCTTCGCGCCCTCGTAGTCCCAGTTGAACAGCCCAACCGTTTGCCTGCGCGGCCCCCCGCTGGGCACGGTCAGCGACCACACCTCGGGGAGGGCGTTCTCTGCGAGATCGATGGGGCGCGCGGCGACTCCGGTGACGGGAAGCGCGCGGCTGGCGATGTGCCAACGCTCGTCCGAGGTCTCCTCGATTGCCCCCCCGAACAGGAAGCTGTAGCCGGTCAGTCCGCACAACGACACCCACGCGCGTGTCCCGGCGGTCGGCGTGACGACGTTCCGCGCGGACCAGACGAACGGACGCTGCGCGAGGTCGAAGAACTCCGTGTCGAGCTGCAACACGCGCCCATGCAGGTAGTAGCGCGTGGCGAAGTTCCCAAGCTGCGAGTCCTCGTTCCCCCCACGGTAGTCCTGGCTCGCCCGGTAGCCGTCCGCCAGTCCGATGACCGGGCCATAGGGGATCATGCAGGCCTCGATGAACACGTCCGGGCCGACCGCCTCCCGGATCATCCGGAACCGGTCGCGGAATGCCTGGATGCGCGGCCGGGTCCGATCCGCGTTCTGCAGATCGGTCTCGTTGAAGTCGAGCATCAGGTACTCGAAGCCCCACTCCTGCGTGAAGCGCCGGTAGAGTGCCCTCGTCTTCTCTTGCTCTTCAGGATCCCCGGCCTGCACGTAGGCGAAGGTCCGCGACTGGAGGGCGGGCCGGAAGCCCAGCTTGCGAATCGCGTCCGTGAGCGCTTGTGGCCCGCGCGGGAAGTAGTCCTCCATCCGGTACTGGGTCGGGTCGAGCAGGTTTGGCGAACCGCACGGCTCGAACTCGATCTTCACGAAGTCGATCCCGTAGCGCCCGACCTTCTGCTTGAGCAGTTCGAGTAGGTGCATGACGCGCGGCTCGTCCAGCCGGACGACCGTTGTCAGGTCCGGGGATGAGCTGTAGCCGGTGAAGAGGCCCGAATAGGCCGGGTGCCGCAGCTTCACCTCCGCGTTCGCGGCGACCAAGTCACCGTATCGCTCGAGGCCGGTGTGCAACTGGTCCGCGAACAGGAAGGCGAGGCGGCACAGCCTGACGGTCGTCCCGCCGGGCATGAGCAGGGGCGCCTGCGATCCGGTAGGGGACAGGTTGGCGTCGATGTCTGCGCACACCCGCGCGCCCTCGCGCCGCACGCGGAAGGTCACCCCGGCGTTGGCTGCCTCGGCGATCCCGAGGATGAGCGCCTGCTCGGTGCTGCGGTCGATGACGGCGGTACTCCACCACTCGGTGGTCTCTTGCTCGCGGCCGAACTGCACGATCTGTCGCGGGGCGAACCAGTAGTCGTTGGACAGCACGGTGCACCGTTCCGCCGGGCCGCCTACATCCACCTCAAAGCCGCTTCCCGGGTGCAGGCTCAGCACCTCAAGGGGCTCGTGCGTCGGATTGGTGAGGCTGAGGTCGAGCAGAGCGACCGGCTCGCGGTCGAGGAGCGTGATCTCCGCCCGCAGCCGCAGCCCGTCCGGCAGTGTCCGCTCCAGCGTCGCCTGCCGCCCCTCGCCCAGGCGGTCCTGTACCGCCTCGGTCCGGCAGCGTGCCGGGCCCAGCGACTCCGTCACGGTCGCCGCGAGCGGCGCCGCGTCCTCATCCCGGAAGTGCGGCTGGATGCCGCCCTCGCCGCTCTTGCGCACCAGCGTCATCCACTGCGCGCCATCGGGAGAGGCCTGCACCTCGATGGCATCATCCTCGTGCACGACCTGGTAGACCCACCGAACCTCTGTCGCCCGCGTCTCGTAGACGATCTCGGCCCACACGTCGCGAGCATCGGGACAGATCAGCCCGCCCTCGGTCTCGGTGCGCCAAAGGAGGTTGTCCGCCCGGACGTACTGCTCGCGGGGCGTCTGGGAGGTGAAGCCATCCTTGTAGAGCGGCCGGTCTCCAGCTCGGAACTCCAGGTACCCGATGTATGCGTCCCAGTCGCCGCCGCGCTGAAACAGCCGGAACTTCAGGAAGCGGGTTCCCTCCGGTATCGCGACAGGACGCGGGACCACGACCCCCACCGCTGCCTGCGAGATCACGCGCCTGCCTGCCACGTCAAGTGACCACGTCCCTCGCTCGCCATCCACTTCCACGCGGCAGTCGGCTGGCGACTCGACAACGACCGCAGCCGTGCCCATCGCGTTCGCCTCCTTCTGGGCGGCGGCGTCCCGTCCGTGGACCGCCCCCCGGCCCAGCCCGGCAAGGGCCAGCAAGATCATCGTCGCAGGTCTGCGTGTGGCGAACACGTTCCCTCCGGAGCGCAGGTCTGCGCGCGAGACTGCGGAATGGGGATTCCCATTGAGGGCGTCCCGCTCCTCCCCGACCCGCCGGTCAGCCGGTGCGGGTCAGGCTCACACGGAGGCGATTGCCATGCGCCACCCTTCGTTCCTCGCGGCAGCCTTCACAGTCATCGCGCCCTCGGCGGCCTGGGGGGCCGGCCCGTCCCCGGCTGAGTTGGCGGAGCGCGACCGCTGGATGGCCGCCCGGTTCCCCGAGTTCGAGATGCCGACGCGCCCGCCCGCGGGGGAACTGGTCGTCGAGCAGCGGTACGATTGGATACTCCGGAACACGTTCTGTGCCGGCCACTTCGCCATCGGCGGACGCACCTACTATCGAGGCCTGTTCGCCCACGCGAACAGCCGGATCACGGTTCGGTTGCCCGGCCCGGGGAAGTCGTTCTCGGCGATCGCCGGTGTCGATACGAACTTCATGACCAGCGGCGGCCGGGGCAGCGTGGTCTTCGGGGTCGATGTGGGAGGCGAGCGCCGCTTCACCTCGCCGGTGATCCGCGAGGGCGCGAGCTGTGAGGTCAACGTGAAGCTGGATGGCGCCACCGAGTTCGCGATCAGCGTGAGCGACTCAGGCGACGGCATCTCGTGTGACCAGGGCTGCTGGGCGGATGCGCGGGTCGAGCTGGCCGACGGGCGCACGCTGCTGGTCGGCGACATGCCGATCGTCGAGGGCCAGGACGGACCGCCGATCGCGCGCGAGCTGCCCTTCTCGTTCACATACGGGGGACGCCCGTCGGCGGAGCTGCTGCCCGGCTGGAGTCGCACGGCGGAGACCACGCGCCTTGATGAGGGTCGGCTCGCCCACACGCTGACGCTTACCGACCCCGAGACGAGGCTACAGGTGCGCTGCGAGACGGTCTACTTCACCGACTTCCCGACCGTCGAGTGGACCGTGTGGCTCACCAATACGGGTGACGCCGACACGCCCCTCATCGAGGGCCTCCAGGGGATCGACGCCGTGTTCGAGCGCCACGGGAAGCCGGAGGACCTGAGCGAGTTCGTGCTTCACCACTACCGCGGCGAGGGACTGGGACAGGGCAGCCTCGCGCAGGAGGCCATCACACTCAAGCCCGGAGCCAACGTACGCTTCGCGCCGCCTGCGGGTCGCGGCACCGACGGCGAGTGGCCCTACTACAACCTCGAGTGCTGGACGAACTCGGTGATCCTCGCCGTCGGATGGCCCGCGCAGTGGTCGGCGAGCTTCAGGCGCGACGGCCAGACCGGACTCCGGGTCCGCGCGGGGCAAGAGCTGACGCATTTCGTCCTCCACCCGGGCGAGTCGATGCGAACGCCGCGCATTGTGCTCCAGTTCTACGATGGCGACCCCGTCCGGGCGCAGAACATCTGGCGGGCGTGGATGCGGGCGCACAACATGCCGCGCGTCAATGGCGCTCCCCCGCCGCCTCTGGCCTTCGGGGGCAGCAACCGCCAGCTGAATGAGATGATCGAGGCCAACGAGCAGAACCAACGCGAGTTCATCGACTGCTACCTCGATCGGGGCATCCACATCGACTACTGGTGGATGGACGCCGGCTGGTATGTCGGCGCGGTCGAGCACGGGTGGCCGTGGGTGGGCACGTGGGAGGTGGACACGAAGCGCTTCCCGGGGGGCTTGCGTGCGGTCAGCGACTACGCGCACGGGAAGGGCCTCAAGACGCTCGTGTGGTTCGAGCCCGAGCGCGTCGCCCCCGGCACGTGGCTCTACGAGCAGCACCCCGAGTGGCTCCTGACGAACCCGGCCGACCCGAACGGGAACCGGCTGCTCAACCTCGGGCTGCCCGCGGCAAGGCAATGGCTCACCGACCACATCGACCAAGTGCTGACCCAGCAGGGCATCGACCTCTACCGCCAGGACTTCAACATGGACCCGCTGACCTTCTGGCGCGGCGCCGATGCCGAGGACCGGCAGGGCATTACGGAGAATCTGCACGTCCAGGGGTACCTGGCGTACTGGGACGAGTTGAAGCGCCGGCATCCCGACATGCTCATCGACACGTGCGCCTCGGGTGGCCGGCGGATGGACCTGGAGACGCTGAGGCGTGCGGTGCCGCTGTGGCGCTCCGACCATGCCTATGAGGTCATCGGCAACCAGTGCCTGACCTACGGGCTCTCGCAGTGGGTGCCTTACTACGGCACGGGCAACCTCGCCTTCGCCGGAAGCTACTACGGCTCCGGCGCGACGCCGGTGGTGCCGTACGATTTCTGGAGCACCTGCGCCCCGGCCAATGGGTGGCCCCTCGATGTGCGCTCGCCGGACAACGACTACGCCGCCCTCAAGGCCCTGCACGCGCAACGGGCTCAGATCATCGACTGCTTCTCCGGGGACTTCTACCCGCTGACTCCGGCGTCGATGGACCCCGCGGCCTGGGTGGCCTGGCAGTTCCACTGCGCCGATGAGCAGCGCGGAGTCGTGATGGTCTTCCGGCGCGCGGCCAGCCCGTTTCTGGCCGTCCGCTATCGGCTTCGCGGGGTGGCGCCTGAAGCCACCTACCGCGTGACCCAGGTGGGCGCGAACCGGGAGCAGACGCTGACCGGCGAGGAGCTGCTGCAGCGCGGCCTGCGTACCGACATCGACGAAGCGCCGGGCGCCGCCGTGTTTGCCTACGAGAAGCGCTGATCCCGCCGGCGCATCGGAACAGTGGCGACAAGGGCATGGCCGGAATCGCCGACGCTCTGTTCGAGGCCATGGTCGCCCACGCCGGGCAGTAGCCGAGACAGGGACTGTCCCTTGTTGCCGTAGTACACCCACCTTTCCGACGGAGGACCCACCAATGCCCAACCCCCAGGACGTGACCGTCGTACGCGAGTTGGCAGAGCAGGTGGCGGAGATCGCCGCCCTCCCCGTGCAGGAGGAGAAGCGTGAACTCTGGCGGCGGCTCAACGGCCTCCGCCCGGTACGGCCCATGGTGATGATCGACCAGGTGTGCTGGAACGAGATGAACATCGGCGACGAGCTGACCATGCGCTGTGAGGATGCGGAGTGCCGCGGGTACGAGGGCTTCCTGCGGCGCACGCTGTTCCAGTGGAGGCACTTCCCCGTGGACATGGTGGTCGAGCCCTTCGTGCGCGTGTACAAGGCGATCCACAACACCGGGCTCGGCGTCGGCGCCCGCGAGGACATCGCGGTCACCGACCCCACGAACTCCGTGGTCGGCCACCGGTTCATCAACCAGTTCGAGACCGAGAAGGACCTGGAGCGCATTCAGACGCCGCGAATCAGCCACGACCCGGCGGAGACCGAGCGCCGGCTGGCGGTCGCGCACGAGCTGTTCGATGGGCTGCTGGACGTGCGGGCCGAGGGTGCGGACTCCTCCCTGTCCCTGTGGGACCCGATCAGCACGTGGATGAGCGTGGAGGGCGCGCTGTGGGGGCTTGCCGATCGCCCGGAGTACATGCACGCGCTGGTGGGGCGCGTGGCGGACGGCTACGCGGCCATGCTGGACCAGCTCGAAGAGCAGGGCCTCTTGTGCGGCCCGCAGAGCACGGTCCACTGCACCGGGGCCTACACCGATGAGCTGCCCGCGCCGGGCTACGATCCCGCGCGGCCACGAACGAAGGACCTGTGGGCCATGGGTCTGGCGCAGATGTTCTCGACGGTCTCGCCGCGGATGTTCCGGGAGTTCGAGGTGGACTACGTCAGCCCCCTGTGCGCGCGCTTCGGGCTGGTGTACTACGGCTGCTGCGACCCGCTGGACCGCAAGATGGCCGAGGTGCGGATGATCCCGAACGTGCGGAAGGTCTCCATGAGCGCGTGGGTGGACGAGGAGCGCGGCGCAGGGGAGATCGGCGGCGACTACGTCTACTCGCGCAAGCCCAATCCGGCGGTGCTGGCGACCGATACGTTCGACGGCGAGCACGCGCGAGCGGACCTCGTGGCCAGCCGCGAAGTCTGCCGCCGCCACGGCTGCGTGCTGGAGATCATCCTCAAGGACATCAGCACGGTCCGCTACGACCCGCAGCGTCTGAGCGACTGGGCCGCCATCGCAATGGAGGTTGTGGAAGGCTAGCACGCTCGGCGAACGCCCTGAGGGTTCACCGACATCGGTTACGTCCGGCCCCTACCCCGGATCAGTGGACGGGCCTCGCGTGACTGCCAGAGGCGCCAGCGCGGCGAGCACCACGGCTGCGAGCACCTGCGAGGCGTGTCCGATGCCTGCGGCCGGAATCGCGATCGCACCGATCAGCACCGCCCCCAACGCCGCTCCGGTCAGATCGAGCGCGTACAGGCGCGCCGCGGTTTGCGCCGTTCCCGTATCGGGCCGGATAGCCAGGCCCACCGCCAGCGGGAAGCTCGCACCGACGAGGCAACCCAGCGCTCCCGAAGCCAGAGCGAACAGGGCATCGACGGCCGCCTGGGGCAGCCCGCCAAGTGCGAACAGCGCCGGGAGGCCGAGAGAACCGGCCGCCTGAAGCGCCAGCACCCCGATCAGCGCGAGACGCACCCGTGCCGGTCGCCGCGCCGCGACACGCCGTCCTGCGGCCGCCCCGAGGGCAAGCCCCAGCATGAACAGGCTCATCAGCAGCCCGATGCGATGGTAGAGGTACCCGGCGACCGCCTGGTAGGCCATCACGAGGGCCAGTTGGGCCCCCATGCCAACGAGTCCGGCTCCCAGGATGCCGGCACTCGCGGCCATCCGCGGCAGGCCCCGGCGTCGTCGTAGCAGTAGGAACGTACCCAGGGACAGGGGGATAAGCAACCACGAGCCGCGCGTCGCCCGGCCCGCCGCGGCAAGCAGATCGACCGCCTTGGGCGACACCTCACCGAGCCATGTCCGCAGCCAGAAGTGGGCGGCGATCGGCCACGCGTCTCGGTTCGACGCCACGTCCCTCGCCGCGTCGAGGGACTGCAGCAGCATCTCGCGGGGCAGCGGGCCGGCCTCGAAGCGGAGCCAGGTGTCGTTCATGAAGGTCGTGTGCACCTGCCGCTCTCGCAGCCGTCGCGCCAGCAGACCAGGATCGAGAGACACGCTCTCGCCCTCAACTGCCGCGATGTACTGCGTGCGCTCCCCCGGGATGACGCCGACCGCCGGGAACACGCTCTGCAGAGCGTGGTACACCGAGGCGTGCAACTCCAGGCGCGGGCCGCTCAGCCTCGCCTGCGCCGCCGACAGCCCGGCGCACACGAGGCCGCCGGGCGCCAGGGCCCGCCGCGCCTCCTCGTAGAACTCACGCGTGTAGTAGCGGCCGATGACGGTCGTCGCCGGGTCCGGCACGAGCACGAGCACGACGTCGTACCGCTCCGTGCAGGTGCGCACATACTCGCGGCCGTCTCGCAGGATCACCCGGACGCGGGGATCGTCCAGCGCCCGCTTGAGGCGGGAGGGAAGATACTGCCGCGCGAGCTCGACCAGCTTGCGGTCCATCTCGACATAGTCCACGCGCTCGACGGGCTCCTTGAGCACCTCGGTCAGCCCGCCGCCCAGGCCGCCCGAGATCATCAGCACCCGCCGAGGGTTGGGGTGCGCGAGAAGCGCCGGGTGCACCGCCACCTCGTTCGCCTGCGTGTCTTCCGTGGTGGATGCGGGGAGACCGGACTCGTAGAACGTCATCTGTTGACCGTCGCGGACGACACCAATGCTCCCATAGCGCGATTCGGCTTCGGCGACCACACTGCACTTGAGGAGGCGGAGCCGCAACGTCTGCCCCGAGGGAATGAGCCCTCCCCGCACGGGCGCGAGGGCCAGCGCGGCTGCGGCGAGCAGCGTAACGCCGACGGCGTTCGCCCATCGTCGGCAGACGAACCAGAGCGCGGCTCCGGCCGCCGAGATGAGGGCGATCCCGGACAGGACCACCGACCCGGCCGGCCACTCGGCGAGCAAGAGGTGGAACATCATCCCGCCCGCCACCGCCCCTGCGGCTTCGAGGGCGTAGACCTCTGTCGCCCGGTCTGCGCCCGTCTCGGCCTCGGCGGCCCGGCAGAGGCCGGCGAAGAGGCCGCCCACGTACACACACAGGGGCCCCAGCGCCAGTGCCGCCGCGACGAGCATCCTCAGCGGCCCTATCACCTGACCGGGGAACTGACCGACCGAGCCACACAGCTGAGCGACGAGGAGGCCCCAGAACGCGGCGACCGACAGCGGCAGGATGTGCCGAGCCGCAACGGTCGCATCACACGGGCGTCGTGCGTACCACCGACCCAGCAGCCCGCTGCCGAGCGCCACGCAGCCGAGCCACACGACGAGCACGATTGCGATGCTGATCTCATTCCCCAAGAACGAGGTCAGAAGCTCGCGCGTGAGGGTGATCTGCAGCAGCAGCGAGGTGAAGCCGAGGAGGAAGGCTGAGCCGATGAGTGAGCGAGACATCGACGGGCAGTCCGTGGGAGGGGCTTCAGCCCCGAGGCCGTTCGCCCTCTACTCCCAGACACCGGGGATCCTCCTCGCGCAGAACCTGCACGTCCCGTTGCGCAGGTTCCGTTCGAGGATGGCGTAGCCGCTGCGCTTGATGACGGCCTTCCCGCATCCCGGGCAGATGGTGTTGACGTGCGGCGTGTCCGGCACGTTGCCGACATACACGAAGCTCATGCCCGCCTCCCGCGCGAGCTTCCAGCAGCGCTCCATCGTCTCGTATGGGGTCGGCGGCAGCTTCTTGAGCTGGTAGTTCGGGTAGAAGCGCGAGAAGTGCAGCGGCACCTCGGCGCCGACGTTGGCGCGCACCCACCGGCACATCTCGCGTACGGTCGCATCGCTGTCGTTGAGGGTGGGCACCACGAGGTACACCAGCTCCAGCCACTTGCCGCTGCGCTTGACCAGCTTGATCG
>VGFC01000086.1 GCA_016869045.1 Armatimonadota bacterium | reverse complement strand
GACGGCGATCCGCCGCGGCGTCGAGGTGGTCGATGAGCAACTGGGCCGTGTGCTGGCGGCGGCGAAGGAGGCAGGGGTCACGGCCGTCGTGGCGGCGGACCACGGCACGGCCGAGAAGTGGCACTATCCGGATGGCGCCATCGATACGGGACACACGGACAGCCCGGTGGCACTTGCGGTCGTGGGAGACGTGTCGGAGCTGGCGCTCCGACCTACGACGGCGGAGGGAGAGGTGGGCGGGACGTTGATGGATGTCGCACCGACGGTGCTGGCGCTGTTGGGGCTTGATGCGCCGGAGGCGATGACCGGCAGGCCGTTGGTGGTGAAGGGGGAGCGCAGGCGCGTGCTCCTGTTGATCGTGGACGGCTGGGGCGTCCGGCCGCCTGGGCCCGGGAACCTCGTGTCGCAGGCGCACACGCCGAACATGGACGCTCTGCTCCGGGACCACCCGAACACGCTGCTCGAGGCCTCCGGAGAGGCGGTCGGCCTGCCGGAGGGAACCGTCGGCAACTCCGAGGCAGGGCACCTGCACATTGGCGCGGGCCGGCAGGTGGCCGCAGACCGCCTGCGGATTGCTCAGGCGATCGCGGATGGCTCGTTCCTCGAGAACGAGGCCTTCGTGTGGGCGGCCGAGGGCGCGAAGCGTGACGGCGCGGCGCTACACTTGCTGGGCATCATCTCGTTCTTCTCGTCGCACGGGTCGATCGACTACCTCGTGAACCTACTGGAGTTGTGCCGCAGGCGCGGCGTCCCCGAAGTGTACGTGCACGGCCTGCTGGGCCGCCGAGGCGAACGTCCCGAAGCCGGCGCGCGTTACATCGGCGACATGGAGGCCGAGTGCCTGAAGCGAGGTGTGGGCAAGGTGGTCTCGGTCATCGGCCGCCACTGGGCTCTCGACCGCGAGGAGCACTGGGACCGCGTGCAGAAGGCCTACGACCTCCTCGTGTTCGGGAAGGGCACGGTCGCGACAGGCGAGTGACCCGCCTCGCAGAAGGCGGACGCGCCGAGCTACGCGCGCCGCATGAGATGGCTGCGGCGCCGCGCGAGGTAGGCCGTCAGCGCGGTGTCGAAGGCGACGGACGTATCGAGCAGCGCGTAGTCGATCAACCGGTCGCGACACCCATGCCGGTAGATCGTGAGAAAGCGACGAAGCTCGGCGAGGTAGGCCGCGCGCACGTTGGCGACCTCCACGCTGAGCCGGTCGGATGTCTCGAGGTCCTCGAAGGCGACCGTTCCTCGGTAGGCGAGCTTCAGTTCCGCTGGGTCCATGCACTGCAACACGATGATGTCGTGTCCTCGGTGGCGGAAGTACCCCAGCGCGCGCAGCACGTCCTCCGGCTCATCCAACAGGTCGGAGAGCAGCACGATGATCGCCCGGCGCCGCAGTCGGCCCGCGATCTCCTCCAGCGCGGGCGTGAGGCGCGTGTCCTCTCCCGCGTCGGTGGCCTCCAGGACCTCGAAGAGGCGCGCGAGGTGCCCGGGGCTGGTCATCGCCGGCAGATGCCGGCGGACGGCGTGGTCCACGAGGAAGAGGCCGACAGCATCCCGCTGGTTCGTGGCGATGTAGGCGAGCGCCGCCGCCACGAAGGTCGCGCAGCGCAGCTTGCTGACCTCGCCGGAGGCGAAGTCCATCGACCGGCTGACATCCAGCAGGAGGTGCAGATCGAGATTCGTCTCGGCCTCGTACTGCTTCACATACAGGCGATCCGTGCGGCCGTAGACGCGCCAGTCGATGTGGCGCGGCTCGTCCCCCGGCGCGTACTCACGGTGATCGACGAACTCCACGCTCGCCCCGCGGTACGCACTGGCGTGCTGACCCGAGTAGTGGCCCTCCACGACGGCCCGCGCGCGCAGCTCCATGCTGCTGAGCTTGGCGAGGGCCTCAGGGGTGAAGGCCTGGCGGATGGCGGTCATGAGGCTCCGGCGACGGAGGGGCGGGTTACGACTTGTTGCCCCGGGACAGGGAGATGATGCCCTTGAGCCGGTGGACGAGGCGTGTGAGCGCCCCGGTCTCGGTGAGGTCGTCCCGCTCCGCGATGACCTTCGCCAGCTCGGCCAACGCACGGCTGCGGGAGGCCTCCTCTTTGGCGTCCAGCAGATCGATGCCCGCCACCGACCGATGGATCGCGAGCGCCCCGACGAGCAGCGGCAGCAGCTCCTCGCGCATCTCCGGGTGCTCCAACAGGTACTCCTGCAGCGGCCGCTCACGACCCGCCAGGAGTTCCTCCACGTACTGAGAGAGTATCTCCGTTGACATCGGTCACCTTGCCGGCTCGGGTATGCCGGCGTCGTTGCTCCGCCATCGCCTCCACGCGCGCCCGGAGGTTCAGCATCCCCCGGTGCAACAGGGACTTGATGGCTCCTTCGGACTTGCCCAGCACCTCACCGATCTCCGCCAGCGACAGCTCGCCGATGAAGCGGAGATACACGGCTTGGGCCTGGACGTCAGGTAGATGGGTCAGCGCCTGGCGCACGGCCACCTGGATCTGCCTCCGCGCAACGACCTCCTCCGGCGACGGCCCGTCGTCCTCAATCCGCTCGAAGATCGACAGGAGGTCGGACACGTCGGGCGTGTCGCTCACCGTCTCGATCTGGGCACGGCGGCGGTAGAGGTCCACGCAGAGGTTGCCGACCACCGTGTGCAGCCAGGGATAGAGGCTCGCGCTTGACAACGGATCGAGTTTGAAGACGTTCTGGACGGCGCGCACGAAGGCCTCGGAGGCCACATCGTGCGCGTCATCCTCGTTGCCCAGCTTCACGAAGGCTAGCTTGTAGAGCTTCTTGTAGTAGCGTCTGTGGAGCACCTCGAGGGCGCCCGCCTCGCCGCGCGCAGTGAGGTGCACGAGCATCCGGTCGTTGGCCTGCTCGAGATCGCGGCGGCCCGTGATCAGCGCCAGGAGAAGCAGCAGCGTGTCGATCACTCCATTCCGCCGAACAGCCCCGCAAGACGGCTCTCCGGGCGGCCCACCTCGGCCGCGTAACGGGCGATCGCCAACTCCTGTGACCGCGTCTGGACCGAACCCGGACGCCGACGACGGACCTCGTCGATCGCCTCATCGGCGCTGTAGCCCGTCGAGACCAGGTAGCAGGCGATCATCGTGCCGGTCCGCCCAACGCCGCCCAGGCAGTGCACGGCCACCCGCCCGCCGTGGTCCAGTTCGTAGGCGACCTCCGCCACGAAGTCGCGGATGTCCGCCGCCTCAGGCGCCGTCATGTCGGCGACCCGGTACCGCAGGTACCGAAGTCCGCCGGCCTGACACCATTCGCGGACGGGGTCGGCGTAGTCCTCCGATGCGATGCTGATGACCGCCGTGAACCCGCCGCGTCGGAGAAGCCCGACGTCCGCTTCGCTCGGCAGGCTCATCGCGCAGATCCGGCCCTCGACGATCCAGTCGGCGTCGTATGGCAAGCGCGGACGGTCGGTCACAAGTCCAGACTCCCCTGGGCAGGCCCCCTGGGCGCGCCCTTCGCGGCCTCGCGCGCCGCCGCCGAGGCGAGTCGGTCGGCCAGCAGGTTCCGATCGCGGGTCACATGCCGGACGTGACAGGCCTCAAAGCGGTCCATCAACTGCGTCACCTGCGCATGGAGCCTGCGCAGACCGGGGTTCTTGACGCGGTACTCCCCGTTCAGTTGGCGGACCATCAGCTCGCTGTCCGTACGTACCTCGATGCGCCGTAGCCCCAGTTCGCGCGCCGCCTCCAGGCCCTTGATGAGACCCGTGTACTCCGCCGCGTTGTTGGTGGCGTGCGGGATCGGCACCGCGATCTCCTGCAGCACGTCGCCCTGGGGGGCCATGATGACCACACCGGCGCCTGCCGGGCCCGGGTTGCCCTTGCTGGCGCCATCCACTGCGACGATGGCCTGAAGAGGGGTGTGGTGCGCGTGTGCCGGCCTCATGTCTGCGCGATTGTACCCGCCGGCCGTGCCCCTGTCAAACCACTGGCGCCGTCGCAGGTTGCAGCGCCCGCTCCGACACCGCCGGCCGGCACCGGAGCCGCCGCGCCCTTGTTGAAGGAAGTAGCCGGAGCGCGCGGCGGAAGCGTCGGTTGCCTTGCGGCGGCAAATGGGCTATACTCGCCGCTGTCGAAGCACTGTAGGGGACCCATCGGGCCGGCGCGATTCAGGCGGCCGGCCATTTTGTGTTGCGTGGTAGATAGGCTCATGAAGCGAACCTGGCCCCAACTCCTGGAGTTCGTGGAGGCGACGGCCCTCGACCAGGTCGCGGCCAACGAAGGCGTGGACCGGGCCGCCCTGGCCGAGCGCGTCGCCGATGGCAGCGTCGTGCTTGTCGGCGGGCACGGGCGTGCGCGGCCGGTTGGGATCGGCAGGGGCCTGCGCACCAAGGTGAACTGCAACCTGGGCACCTCGCCGGATGTGTGCTGCATCGAGACGGAGCTGGCCAAGCTCCGCGCCGCGATCGAGGCCGGTACGGACACGGTGATGGACCTCAGCCTCGGCGGCGACCTGCACGAGGCGCGGTGCGCGGTCCGCGAGGCGTGTGACGTGCCGCTGGGCTCCGTGCCGCTCTATGAGGTGGGCGTGGGGGCGGTAGAGGCCTTCGGATCACTTGGCGACGTCCCGCCCGAGTGGTTTCTGGAGGCGGTCGAGACTCACTGCCGCGATGGGGTGGACTTCGTCACGGTCCACTGCGGCGTGACGAAGATGTCGCTGGAGCGCTTGCGCCTGGAGGGGCGGACGACCGGCGTGGTCAGTCGGGGCGGCAGCCTCGTGGCCCACTACATCGAGGCCACGGGGCGCGAGAACCCGCTGTACGAGCGGTACGACGAGCTGCTGGCGATGCTGAGGCAGTACGACGTGGCGATCAGCATCGGCGACGGGCTGCGGCCGGGCGCGGGTGTGGATGCTACGGATCGCGCCCAAGTGGCGGAGACGATCATCATCGGCGAGCTGGTGGACCGCGCGCGAGAGGCAGGCGTGGCGGCGTTTGTGGAAGGACCCGGCCACATGCCGCTGGACCAGATCGCGGCGAATGTGGTGCTGCAAAAGCGCCTGTGCCACGACGCGCCCTTCTACGTGCTGGGCCCGCTGGTGACGGACGTTGCGCCCGGCTACGACCACATCACGGGGGCCATCGGCGGCGCCGTCTGCGCGGCCGCGGGTGCGGACTTCCTCTGCGACGTGACGCCGGCAGAGCACCTTTCCCTGCCGACCGAACGGGACATCATCGACGGGGTGATGGCCTCGCGCATCGCGGCTCACGCTGCGGACTTGGTGAAGGGCGTCCGCGGAGCCGCCGAGTGGGATGCGCGGATGTCACGGGCCCGCAAGGCCCTCGACTGGGGGCGGATGGCCGACCTGGCGCTCGATCGCTCGAAGGTCGATGACGCGCGGGAACGAGGCGGCGGGATGGGTCACGAAGCCTGCAGCATGTGCGGGCGGTACTGCTCGATGAAGGTCCCCCTGTCCGCGGGGAGGCCCGGCGAGTGCAGGTAGCGCTGGTTCACGACTACCTCGTGCAGGGCTTGCGGGGCGCAGAGCGGGTGCTCGCCGTGCTCCACGGCCTGTGGCCCAAAGCCCCGGTCTACACGCTGGTATACGACCCTGAGGCAATGGGGCCGGAGTTCGCAGGCTGGGACATCCGTACGTCGTTCATGCAGCGGCTGCCCGGCGGCGTCAAGCACTACCAGAAGCTGATCGCCCTCATGCCGGCGGCCATCGACCGCCTGCGGCTCGGCGAGTACGACCTGGTGATCAGTGACTCGAGCGCCTGGGCCAAGAGCGCACCGCAGCGCGAGGGCGCGACCCACGTGTGCTACTGCTACTCCCCGGCGCGGTTCCTGTGGCACTGGTCCGAGGAGTATGTCAGTTCGCTGCCGGCCGGTCGTCTCGCGAGGCGGGTGGCGCGGGCCCTGATCCCGCGACTGCGGCGGTGGGACAAGCGCACGGCCCAGAGGCCGACACACCTCCTGGCGATCTCGCAGATCGTGCGCGAGAGGATCCGCCGCTACTGGGAGCGCGACGCCGAGATCATCCACCCGCCCGTGGATACCGGCAGCTTCCTGCCCGAGGACTGCGACGAGGACTTCTACCTGGTCGTCGCCGCACTGAACGCGTACAAGAAGGTCGATCTTGCCATCGAGGCCTTCACCGAACTGGGGAAGCCGCTGGTCGTGATCGGCGATGGGCCGCTGCGGCGGCAGATCGAGCAGCGCGCCGGGCCTACGGTCAAGCTGTTGGGGAAGGTCAGCGAGGAGGAACTGCGGCGCTACTGTGCCCGCTGTCGGGCCTTCGTGATGCCGCAGGAAGAGGACTTCGGCCTGGCGCCGGTGGAGGCCATGAGCGCCGGTCGCCCGGTCATCGCCTACGGGGGGGGCGGGGCGCTGGAGACCGTCCTGGCTGACGAGACCGGTGTGTTCTTCCCGGAGCAGACCCCGGCAAGTCTCGTCGCCGCGGTGCAGCGCTTCGAGACGCTGGCCTTCGACAAGACCCGCTGCCGACAGCGGGCACTGGAGTTCGACACAGAGCGCTTCAAGGAGCGGTTCTCGGCATACGTGCAGAGCGCCACGCGCTGAACCGCAGGAGAAGGCATCACCATGAGTTTCGTTCGGTTGAAGTACCGTCTACGCCATGCCGTCAAGCCCGTGTTCTACCTCATCGTGCTGATCTTCCTGGTCGGCGGCGCGTTCTCGTTCGACTCCTACCAGCGCGCGCAGCGCCGCCAGGGGGAGGCCGCGGCCGGCAAGCGTCGCGTCTCCAAGTACGTGGTCACGATCAACGGCAAGCGGATCGCGCGGTCGGAGCTGGACAACTACCTCTACATGGTCGGCGACCGAGGCTCCGGGCTGCCGGTGGAGGCGCAGCGCCCGGTGATGACCAACTGGCTGGAGACCAGGATCCAGAGCGTCCTGATGCAGCAAGCCATCGACGCGGAGGGGATCAAGGTCTCGAACAAGGAGATCCGCGAGCGCCGCCTCCAGGACGTGAACGAGGCGCTGGCGCCGGAGATCGAGGAGCGCACCGCCCTCGCCGAGCGACTGCAGCGCGAGGGGATCACCCTCGAGCAGTACAAGCAGCAGCGCCTCGCCGAGTACGCCAACTCGCCCGGCGGCTCAGACGCGTCCTTGAGCGAGACGATCGCGCGCGAGAAGCTCGAAGAGAAGATCAAGGGCACGGTTCAGGTCACCGACCAGGATGTCGAGAACAGCTTCGAGGAGATGAAGGCGCGGCACATCCTCCTCGGCCCGAAGGACATGAAGGCGAAGGCCCTGCGGAAGCTGGACGACGAGAAGGCTGCGCTGGAGAAGAAGCAACCGGCGGGCAAGCCCATCGACCCCGAGGTGCAGAAGCGGCTTTACGCGATCGCCTCTGAGAAGCAGCAGGCCTCCGAGACCAAGGACTGGGACGCCGAGGCCAAGCAGGAGATCGACAAGCTGCTCCAGAGAACCCAGGCCGGCGAGGACTTCGGGAAGCTGGCCAACGAGTACTCCTCCTGCCCGAGCGCTCCCACGGGCGGGGACCTGGGTTGGTTCAAGCGCGGCCGGATGGTTGAGGAATTCGAGCAGGCGGCCTTCGCGCTCAAGCCCGGCCAAATCAGCGGTGTCGTCAAGACCGAGAACGGCTACCACATCATCAAGGTCGAGGGACGCCGCAAGGAACTGCCCAAGGACTTCGCCAAGAACAAGGCCACGTACGGTGACAGCTACATCGAGCAGCGGAAGTGGCGCGTGTGGTCGAGCTACCAGCAGAAGCTGCGCGACTCGGCCAAGATCGAGGTACACGATCCTGAGCTGGCGGCCTACCGCCTGCTGGGCGAGGCCGAGGGCGCGGGCAGCGACGAGGACAAAGCCATCTCGCTGCTCGACCAGGCGGTACAGAGCGACCCCGGCAACGCGGGCGCGAAGTACGAGCTGGCCAAGCTCTGGCAGACCAAGGACAACAAGGACAAGGCCCTCGCGCTATTGCAGGAGATCGAGACCGCCTACACTGAGAAGCCCACGACGGAAGAGGGGGCCCAGGCGAGGACCGGTGCCGCGAGGCTGCAAGGACCCGCGCGCTCGGCAGAGCTGATGCTGATGATAGGCGACCTCCTACGAGAGAAGAAGCGGACCGACGAGGCGCTCGCCCACTACCAGATGGCCACCGACCTCGCGGCACCCGTGCAGCAGCGTAACGAGTATGTGCACTTCCGGCTCGAGATGGCGTTCCGCGAGATGAAGCGCAACGACCTCGCGGACAAGGAGAAGGAGTGGCTGAACACCTTCCGGAAGGCCCAGGAAGAGCGTGGAATGGGCCCGATGGGGGGCACCTTCACGGTCCAGTAATGCGGAGTTCGGGGATGCGATCCCAGTTCGGTATGACCGGACTGGGTCGTGTCCCCGAACCCCCAGTAGCTCCTCTCAGTACGTCACATTCCGATCGAACGCCCGCACTGACTCCGGGGCGAACAGCTCCGCACTGGTGGACCGGAACGTCGCGACCACCTTCTCCGCCGTCAGGTCCAGGACGGTCACCTTCGGGGCATCATCATCCGAGCCGCCCTCCACGAGGAGCAGCAGGTCACTAACCAGGCTGATCCGGGCCGCAGAGCCCCGCTGCACGGTCGGCGCCCAGTCCAGCGGCTGCGGCTCGCCCTCGGGCCCGCCAATGTGCAGGCGGTAGGGCTGGCCCACCACCGACCTGACGAGCACCCCGTAGCGTGAACCGCCCCTGTCGAAGGCCATCGCGTCGAAGTCGAAGGCCTTCATCACGACCTTCGGCGCCTGCCCGACGCGGGCGAGCAGCAGATCGTGACCGGACCGCGAGGTGCGCGCCTTCGCGAGGACCCAACCATCGACCGAGGTCGTGAAGGCCGTGCACGCCTCGATGACGGTCTGCTTGTCGCCCGCCACATCCATCAAGACGAGCTTGCTGTTGAGGTTCGGCTCGTTCGGGATCGGCTCCAGGAACAGCACCCCCGCCTGCCCGACCGCCGAGGCCCCGCCCCCGCCCGGCACTTCCACCGGGCCGCCGACCTGATAGGGCTCCTGCCCTCCCCCCCCGCACAAAACGAACCGCTTCCCCTTGTCGGTGTGGTATTCGTAGCTCTTGCCGCCGGCCTCCAACGTCATCCGGTAGCCGGGGATCAGCATCATGATGTACTCCATGCCCGGCTTCGGACAGCCGAGCGACCCGTCCCGCCAAACCACCGATTCCGCCTTCGTCACCTTCACTTCCGCCACGTCAACGCCCGCCTGCTTCGCCGCATCGGCCTTGCACTGCCCAACCAACGCCGCCAGGTCGTCCTGCTGAGCGTTGCCTCCACGGCAACCCAGCACGGCGATGAGCGCGATTGCCGTCAACAGCCAGCGAGCCGTCATCTGCGATTCCCCTTCCCGGCAGTCTTGCGTGCCTACTGCTAGTGACAGCCTCGACCGCCTCCTTGTTCCCTCCTACTGTGCTTCGCACAAACACGGGAGCAGTGGGGCGGGCATTCCTGCCCGCCAGAGGCTGTGGCGGGCAAGAATGCCCGCCCCACTGCTCCCGTACCCATTCGGGACTCATTGGCAGGTGTCCCCGCCAGGAGACCAGCCCTTGGGCGGCGAATGGCAGGGCCTGATGAGGTGATGACCCCCATGCTTCCGGCCGTGCTGCTGCCCTTCGCCACCTTGGGCGCCCAACCTGCCGAGGCCAAACCCAACCTCGACATCCTCCGCGATGCGAGGGTGTTCGCGATCTGCCAGCCAGGCAACACGCCGGACGATGTGCGCGCCCTGCGGGAGATCGGCGTGGATGTGGTCGTGCGCGGCGTCCATGGCGCCTGGCACCAGTCGCCGGACGGCGCGCGGGCCGGACAGCAGTCGAAGCTCCCGCTCATGGACCTCTCCCACGAGCTGGGCCTGTGCTTCGCCACAATGGTCACCTCAGCAGCGATCTACCCGGAGGACGTGCCGCCCGGCAAGTACGAGGCGTGGGTGACGCGCGATTCCCAGAACCGCATGCTGCCCGTCGGGAACTGGCACCAGGGCTGCCTCAACAACCCGGAGTACCGCGGGTACGTGAAGACGATGGCCCGCGCGGTGATCGACGGCGGCGCAGATGGCATCCACTATGACGAGTCCTACGCGAAGTACTACTGGATGGCCCCCCTGCCCGGCTTCTGCGATCACTGCTGCGCGCAGTTCCGCGACTACCTGCGCGGGAAGTACGATGCCCAAACGGTGCGGGTGAGGTTCGGGATCGAGGACCTCGAGGGCTTCCGGTACCGCGACTACCTCGCCGCGAAGGGCCTCGCTGACAAGCCGTGGGAGAGCCCGCTGCATGACGAGTGGTGGCTGTTCCAGCTCGAAGCGACCTTACGCTACGAGCGCGAGATCGTGGAGGACTCCAAGGCCTACGCCCGTGACAAGCACGGGCGCGACCTCGTGACGAACGCCAACCAGTACGACATCACGACGCTCTGCGCGGTGCTCGCGGGGGAGTCGGCGGTCTATGACCACGTGAACGTCGGCACCGGCTTCGGCATCGAGGCGCGGGCCGACGGGGCACTGCGTCATCGGACGCTCCTCCCGCCTGACGCCTCCTTCGTGCCGATGTACCGCATGGCGCGCGCGGCCACGCCGGACAAGAAGATCTGCATGTTTCTGGACATCCAGCAGGCGCCGGACTTCTTCGCCGCGCTCCCGGCAGAGCAGCAGGACCGTTTGATGGAGTGGCTCTGCGCCGAGGCGTACACGTCCGGGTGCTACCACGCGCTGCACTACCGCTTCAGTCAGTGGGAGGGGGCGCGCGAGGCGCTGAAGCGCTGCGGGCAGTTCTTCGGGGACACGCACGACCGCTACTTCGCGAAGGCGCGAGTGGAGGCGCGCATCGGCGTGCTCTTCGCGAACGCCTCCTACGTCTGGGACATGTACCCGACTCGCTGGACGCTGCAGGGCCCCGCGCACTGCCGCGAGTACTACGGCTTGTGTCAGGCCCTCCTCGATTCCAATCTGCAGTTCGGCACGGTCCTCCTCGGCGACGGACGGTTTCTCCCGGAGGAGAAGCCCGCCGGCCTCAACAACTTCGATATCCTCATCGCGCCCTCCACTTACGCTCTCACGGACGCGAACCTCAGCGTCCTCGCCGGGTACGCGATGGCCGGCGGAGTGCTCGTGCGTTCGGGGCCGTTCGGCACCCTCGACGAGGCCCGCCAGCCTCGCGGGACGCTGCCCATGGGCCTGGCGGTGGGCGACCCAAGGGTCTATGCCCTGCGGGCCGACTACGAGGCCTACATCGCGACGAAGGACCCGGAGACGAGGATCGCTCTGGCGCAGCTGCTGGTCGGACAGCTGGGCCATGAGCCGACGACGGCCTCCCGCGACCTCGCCGTGAACCTGCAGCTGCACTTGCGTCGCGCGACGGACCGCAGCGCCCTGTTCCTCGACATCATCAACCGCGACTACCAGCCCGGCCGCGGGTTCCGGGCCACGGGCCAGACGGCGGTCGATCTCACGCTGCCTTCGGACTTCGGTCTGCGAGGGAAGACCGTCCGGGCGCTGTCGCCCGACCCGGACGGCCCGCAGGGCGAGCTAACCTGGACGCCCCTCAGCATCGCCCGCCGCACGCCGCTCCGCGAGGGCATGGCGGGGCCGATGTCCATCGGCGGCCGCCACACGATCCGGATCATCCTGCCCAAGACCGACGTGTACACCCTGGTGGTGATCGAATGAAGGCCCTGTTTCTGATCGCGATCCCCCTGGCCGTCGTAGGTCGGAGCGCCAGCTCCGACACGCCGTCCGTCAAGCTGACGGGCGAGCGCTGGCGCGTGGAGTTGCGCCGCGATGCAGGCACGTTCGACGTGCTCGCCCAGCCCGCGGGCGAAGCCGCGTTCGTCTCGTTCCTGCGCCCCGATGGCGAGAAGCCCTGGTTCGGCTACAACCTCGCGGATGGCAAGGAAGCGCGGACGTGCGAGGTCAAGCCGACCGTAAAGACGGGCGGCGCCTCCGGTCCTGTGTCCGTCCGCTGTGACCTGGACCGCGAACACGCCGTCACTCACGAGGCGCTGTACACGACGATCCCCGAGGGGCTGGTCGTCGTCAGCCGCTTCACGGCTGGCGCGCTGGCGCCGGAGGCGTCCATCGTCCGGTTCGCGCCCAAGCTGGATGTCAACATCGACCTGCTGACTCACTACGCATACATGGATGGCCATGGGCGGCGGCACCAGGGCGCGCTGGCGGACCTCGGCGAGCGCAACACATACGCGGGTGTGGGCGCCTGGGAGCCAGGCGGCGACGTGGCGGCGCGTCTCAATGCCGAGCGCCCCTACATGCTGCTGCACAACCCGCAGCGCGCGATCTCGCTCGGCGTCATCCTGCCGTGCTACGACTCGCTCTGGCGAGATGCGAACACGTTCCTGCAGTTGTACAAGGGGGGCTACAACTTCTGGTACACGGGGTTCCTGCCCAGCACGCGGCTGCGCGGCGAGCGCGTCCTGGTCGTCTACCTGAAGCAGTCCGGCTCGCCCGACGCCATCGAGGAGGACGCACCGCGCCTCTGCCGCGAAGTGCCGCGTCTCATCTCCAGCGGCAAGATCGACGCGCCGTCCGTGAAGGCGATGCTGGCCGCACAGGAGGCCTTCGAGGGCGAGGCGCAGGCGCTACACGAACTGATCCTTCAGCAGCCGCCCACCCGCGCCGCCTGGGTCGCAATGGAGATGCTCCGCACCGCGCACGAGTGCCGAGAGCGCGATCCGGTGAAGGCGCTGGACCTGGTGCAGCGAGGCAAGGCTGAGTTGGAGGGAGGCTGAGCGCCCTCACATCTTGGTGAGCATCGCTGCGAAGTAGCCCGCCCCAAAGCCGTTGTCGATGTTCACCACGACCAGCCCCGACGCACAGCTGTTCAGCATCCCGAGCAGCGCCGCGAGACCGTTGAAGCTCGCGCCGTAGCCCACGCTCGTCGGCACCGCGATGACGGGCTTGTCCACCAGGCCGCCGACGACGCTCGCCAGGGCGCCCTCCATGCCGGCCACGACGATAAGCACGCGCGCCTCGTCGAGTGCCCGCCGGTGCGCGAGCAGGCGATGGATGCCCGCCACACCCACGTCGTAGAGCCGCTCCACCGCGCAACCCGCGGCCTGCGCCGTGACGGCTGCCTCCTCCGCGACGGCGATGTCCGCCGTACCCGCACTGATCACGAGCACCGTGCCCGTGCTCGCGGGGTCGGGCTTCGCTTCCCCGACCTGGATGATCCGCGCCTGTTCGTGATAGACCGCCTCCGGCACCTCGGCCGCGACGGCCGCATACAGCTCCCGCGTCGCCCGCGTCGCCAGGACGATGCTCGACCGCGCGCGGATCGACTTCACGATCCCAATGACGTGCTCGGGAGCCTTCCCCTGACAGAAGATGACCTCGGGGAAGCTCTTCCGCAAGGCGCGGTGGTGATCGACCTTCGCGTAGCCGAGGTCCTCAAAGGGCAACTCGCGGAGCCGTTGCAGCGCCTCCTCGACGCTCATCTCGCCGAGGCGCACGCCCTCGAGTAGTTGCTCCAGCGCTTCGCGTTCCATGGGAACCTCGGGCGCAGCACCGATTGTGTTGACCAAGGCCTGGTCGGGATTGGCATCCCGACCTACGAGTCACGTGGGGCGCGTATGAGGGGCGTCCCTCATGAACGGGGCCCTTGCTCAACGCAGTCCAGGCTGCGCCCCTACAACGGCAAGTCCACCGGGCGATGCTCCGCCGAGGAGATGAGGGCAGCTTCGGCAATCTCGACGTTGCGGACGCCCTCCTCGCCGGGGATGGTTGGCGGCGTGTCGTTGAGGATGCACTCGACGAACTCGCGGACCTCGCGGCGCACGCCCGGTTCGGCCTCCTGCTCCTCGGCCGACACGACGACCTCGTCCTCGCCGACCTTCTTGTAGCGCAGGCCGTGCGGCCCGCCGGCCATCACGGTGCCGTTAGTGCAGTAGAGCTTCATCTCGTAGATGCCGATCTGCGCGCAGTGGCCCGCGAGCAGCTGGCCGTAGCCGCCACCCTCGAACTCGATCAGGAGCATCGCGAGGTCTTCGTAGTCGATCTCCGTCTCGACGAACCGCCCGAGGCCCGACGTGACGCGCGTGGCCTCGCCCATGATCTGGCGCATGAAGTCGATCTCATGCGCGTTGATCTCAAACAGCGGCCCGCCGCACGTCTCCCGCTTGAGGCGCCACTGCGCGTGGTAGGTGCCTCCCCCCCATCCCCCACCGATTCGCGTGGTCTGCATGGCGAAGGGCTTGCCGAGCGCGCCGCTATCCACCAGGGACTTGATGCAGTGCCACGGCGGGAGGTAGCGCAGCACCTGGCCGACCATCAGCTTCACACCGTTCTGCTTCGCCGCCTGCACCATCGCCACGGCGTCGCTCTTGTGCAGGGCGAGGGGCTTCTCGCAGAAGATGTGCTTCCCCGCCTCGGCGGCCTGGACGGTGATCTCGCGGTGCAGGAAGTTCGGGGCCGCGATGATCACCGCCTCCACGTCCGCCCGCGCCAGGAGAGCGGCGTTGTCCATCACGTAGTCGCATTCCATCTCCTCCGCCAGCGCCTTGGCCTTGGCCTCGTCCACGTCGGCCACACAGCGCGTCACGCAGCCCGGGATGTCCTTCGTGCTCGTGATGAGGCTCTTGCCCATGCCGCCACAACTAATGAGTCCGAGACCGACTTCAGCCACGGTAGGTCGTCCTTTCTCTCGGTAGTCGTGACCAGTGTCACGCGGAAGGCGGTGCGCTGCTGGGTATACCGCCTGGTGGAACGTCACGCCGTCCGCGCAACCCCCAGGCGAGTGACGGCGGGACACGCGAGGGCCGCCTGCTTCACCCAGGCGGCTCTTCGCTTCTCAGAGCGTGTATGGGAAGCACGGCATGGGGCGTGATGAAATCACGCCCCTACGCTGGGGCACGATGAATCGTGCCCCTACATGACGGCGATCTACGGGCCCAGCTCATGTAGGGGCGCGATTCATCGCGCCCAGTTGTGTCGGGGCGCCATTCATGGCGCCCGCCCACGCTCTTCATGCACGCTCTCAGGCCGGCGCGGCGCCCTTCAGCTCTCGGCCGGGGCCGGCGTCTCTTCCTTTGGCTTGCGGAGCAGCAGGCTCAGCGTCACGTCTCCGCACATCATGATCGGCTCATACCCCTCCGCCGCATGCTGGTTCAGCCGCTCGCTGATGTGGGTCGCGCGCGCATCGGTCAGCCGGATGACTAGGTACTCCCACTGTTGCGCAGCCATTGCGCGAGGTCTCCTTTCGTGGGCTACGCCAGGGTCAGGATCGCGTCCATGCTCTGGCTAGTCGCCTCCAGCAGACGCTCGGGGAAGTGCGCGTAGGGCGGCATCATCTCGGCCGTTACCGCGCCGTCGTAGCCGATGGCCTTGAACGCCGCCATGACGCGATCCCACGGCACGTCGCCCTCCAAGAGGTCGATGAAGCCCTGGATCGTGCCGATGCTGCACTTGAAGTCCTTGAAGTGGACGGCCCTGATGCGCGATCCCAGGATGCGGATCCACTGGTCCGGGAACCCCGTCAGCATCACGTTCCCCACATCGAAGTACGCCTGCACACACGGGCGATCGATGTCGTCGATCAGACGCGCGAACTCCACGGGGCTGAGCATGAACTTGTTCCACACGTTCTCCAACCCGATGACCACGCCGTAGTCTGCGGCCTCGTCGCCGAGGGCCTGGAACGCCGGCACAAGCTGCTCGCACGCCGCGTCATACGAGAAGCTGTCCGTCACCGAACCCGGCACGCACAGGATCACTCCCGCACCCAGCGCCTGCGCCGCCTCCAGGCACTTCCGCACAACCTGCTTCCCCTTGTCGCAGATTGCCGGATCGGGCCCCACGACCGGGTACGCCCAGCCGAGACCCGTGGCCACCGTGGGCAGCTTGATGCCGATCCTCTCGGCCAGGCCTTTGATCCGCGCAAAGCCGTCCGCGGTCGTCTCGAGGCTGAACTCCCCCGTCTCGTCTATGGCCAACTCGATGGCCGCGAAGCCCGTCTTCTTCGCAAGCCTCATTCCGCCTTCGACGTTCGTCCCCGGCGGCATCGACCAGTAACTGATGGACTTGATCATCCCTGACCCTCCTTGGTGCGCTCCAAACGTTGGGCGGACACATGGGTCCGCCCCTACAACGTCTCCTCATCACGCCCGGCCTCATACCGAGCGCGCTGTTCCGGCAGGTATGTCGGCACCGGCACGTCCCACCAACCATAGGCCGCGCCGCCGGAGGCCGGCGGGTCGCGGTCCACCATCACCTCCACGACCGCCGGCAGACCGCTGTCCGCCGCCCGGCGAATGGCCGGGCCGATGGCATCCGGCTGCTCAACGCGCTCGGCGTGGCAGCCGAAGGCCTTCGCGGCGTCGGCGAGGTGCGGGGTAACGATCGTGCCGTCGGGCTTCGCGAAGTCCGAGGCGATCGTGTGGTCCTCGCCATACACCGCACGCTGCAGGTCCTTGATTGAGATGAAGCCCTGATTGTTCGCCACGATCATAGTGACGGGAATCTCGTGCTGCACCGCGGTCGCGAGTTCCTGGATCGACATCAGGAAGTCGCCGTCCCCCAGGATGCCGAACACGGGCCGCTCCGGCACGGCGAGTTTCGCGCCCACCGCCGCGGGCAGCGACCAGCCCATCGTCGAGAAACCGCCCGTCGTCAGGCACGTGCGCGGCTCTTCGAACGGGAACTCCTGCAGAATCTGCGCCTGCGTGTTCCCCGAAGATGACGCTACTATCGCGTGCATCGGGATCGCGGCACGGGCCTCGGCCAGGAACCGCGACATCGTGATCGGCACCGCGTCCGACGCCCGGATCGCCGCGTATTCCGCCCACCACGCCTCGCGCAGCGCCGCGATCTCCTGCGTGTACGCGTTCTCGCCGGCGGATTGCGGCCGCCGGTCCTTCACCGCCGCCAGCAGCGCCGTCAGACCGGCCTTCGCGTCCCCGACCAGGCCCACCTCCACCGGGTAGTTCTTCCCGATCTCCTCCGGCTGCAAGTCCAGGTGCACCAGCTTGGTCGGCGGAATGCCGAAGGCGACGCCGTCGCGGTAGCTGCAGGTCGTCTCATCCGCGAAGCGACAGCCTACGGCCAGGATCACGTCGGCGCTCTGCGAGAGCTGCAGGCCGATCAACGTGCCCTTCGAGCCCGTCAGCCAACCGGACAGCGGGTGGGTCTCCGGGAAGACGCCCTTGCCCGCGAGCGTCGTCAGCACCGCCGCGCCCAAGTGCTCCGCCAGCGCCCGCAGCTCCGGCGCCGCGTCGGCGTACAGCGCCCCGCCACCGGCGAGGATCACCGGCCGCTTCGCGCTCAGCAGCACCTCCGCCGCCTGCTCGACGGCTTCGCTGTCCGGCGTTGGGCGCTGCGCAACCACCTGATCGCCGAAGTCCGCGATCTGCACATCCGCGGCCTCGCACTGTACGCACATCGGCAGCTCGATGTGTACAGGCCCGCGCCGGCCGCTCATCATGGTCGCGAAGGCGTGCCGCATGATGAACGGAAGCTGCCGCACGTCCATCGCTTCCCACGACCGCTTCACCACCGGTTCCAGCACCTTCAGGAAGTCGCTCGACCGGCGCCGCTCGATCTCCTGTAGCACGCCCTTCCCGAACATGTGGACATGCGTGCCGCCGGTGAGGATCAGCACCGCAGTCGAATCCACATAGGCGGTCGCCGCGCCGATGACCGCGTTGCACGCGCCCGGCCCGATGCTCGTGAACGCCGCCAGCGGGCGCCCGCACGTGCGGTAGTACCCATCCGCCAGGTGCACCGCCGCGTTCTCCTGGCGCACGTTCAGCACGCGAATCTTGCCCTGCCGCGCGATGAAGGCGTCCGCCAGGCCCAGGCAGCCATGGCCCGGAATCCCTGCGATGTACGGCACCCCCGCGGCGATCAGGCTCTCCGCGACGATCTCCCCGCCGGTGAGCTTCATGCAGGCCACCTCCGGCGCGACCGGTTCCGCATGGGCGGTCAGCCGTCCTTCCCGATTCCGTACTGCTCCATCAGCCGCTTGAGGTTCCCGCCGAGGATCTTGAGCTTGTCCTCCTCGGGGATCTTGGCGTACATGGTCGGCGCCAGGCCCCAGGCGATCGGTAGATCGGTGAGGTCCGAGCCGAACAGGATGCGGTCCGCGCCGTACGCCGCGACGAACTGCTCGGTCTGATCCCACGCGTGAAACGGGCAGGTGCAGATGAACAGGTTCCCGACGCGCCGTGTGACCTCCACATACTCCATGGTCGAGTGGCCGGTGAAGAAGCACGCGTTCGGGTAGGTGGTGCAAAGGCGCTCCATCTGCTCCGCGCTGCCCCAGTAGTGGTTCAGGATGAACTGCCCGTGCTCGTGTGCGAAGCGACAGGCGACATCGATCAGTGGCCCCTCGGTCGGATAGCCGTGGTAGCTTGAGATCAGCTTGATCCCCTGCATCCCGTTCGCCAGGCCCCGCTCAAGCTGCTTCAGCATGTCCGCCTCGCCGTGGTTCGGGTTGACCATCGTGAAGCCGATGAAGCGCTCCGGATGGCGCCGCACCGCGTCCGCTACGACCTCGTTCCCGTAGGTGTCATCCCCGAACACTCCCTCCAGGTTGAACACGCAGCACACGCGCACGCCGAACCGGTCCATCTCCGCGACGATGTCATCCAGCGAGTCATCGATCACGTGGTGCGGCGTCGAGCTGCCGATATGACCGTGGCAGTCATACACCTGCAGATCCGACAGGTCGAGCCGTTCGCGCGCTGCGCGATGAAGCGAGTCGATGGGTTCGGGGAAGTCGACCTTGCCCACAGGCCGGAAGCGCGGGTTCCAGGAGAACAGCTTGCGCAGGTTGTCGCCTGCGATGAGGCGCAGCTCATCGTCGCCGACTGCGGTGTAGTTCAGTTGCATCATCGGCACGCCGGGCACCGAACCAGGTAGCCCCGAACTCCACACCAGCCGATCCGCGCTGAACTCGCGGCAGATGAACTCGATGCGATGGTGCAGCCAGAGCGCGCGCAGGTCGATCCGCAGGTTCGCGCACGCCGCGAGCGCAGAGTACACGGACCGCTGCGTCTTGTAGATACGGTTCTCGGTGACGATCACCGGCAGCTCTGGCAAACGGCGGCACAGGTTGACCACTCCCGGCCAATCGCTCTGATCGGTCGCTCCCCGGCCGCCCGCGCCATCAGGACACAGGAACAGCGGGACTCGCGCCTGCGCCATTGGCTCCAGGAACTCGTCCACGCCCCAGTCATCGAGCCGGATGTCGAACGTGCGATAGAACAGGAACAGCGCAAGCACGCCCTGCTGCTCCATCTGCGCGAGCAGCTCGCCGGGCGACGGCAGCTCGCGCGAATGCGGCATCAGCGCGGCCCACGCCGGGTGCAAGCGCGGTTCATCGGCCACTAGCCCGAGGAGCCGCGCGTTGCCTGCCGCCGGGTTCGCATCCTTCGCGAGCGCATCGACCACGAGCGCCTCGTGGATCCCGTAGTGGTCCATCGCGGCGAGGATCGCCTCCACCGTCTCCGGCTGCCCCTCGGGCATGTGGATGTTGCGGCCAAGGAGGCAGAAGGCGTCGAAGTAGCGGATGTCAGGCATGAACTCCCTCCCTTGCCCTCGCGGGTGCGCGACGCGGAAGGCATGGGGCGTGATGAATCACGCCCCTACACAGGGGCACGATGAATCGTGCCCCTACATGACGGCAATCTGCGGTAATGTAGGGGCGCGATTCATCGCGCCCGGTCGTGTAGGGGCGCCATTCATGGCGCCCGCCCACGCTGCCCATGCACCCTTTCATCGCAACCGGAGCACGTCCACGCTCGCCGCCGGGCGTAACGCGGCGAACGTGCCCGGCGGCGACAGCGCGACCAGCTTCGTCGCGGTGCCCTGCGCGGTCTCGACGGAGTCGCGCAGGTCGGCGTCGAACAGGACGATGCGGCTGTCAGTCGCCGCCACGAGGCGCTGCGAGCCGTCGGGTAGCGATGCAACCGTTGCACATTCGAGCAGCCCATCCACGCGGGTGCTCCGCACGATCTCGCCGGCCTCGTTGAAGGCGAGCACGAAGCCGTCACGCTTCGCAACCACCGCCACGCGCCCGATCTCCCCGCCGAAGTCGCCGGTCGCGCAGGCACTCAGCGGCGAGATGTTCCGGCGCCAACGGAACTCACCGGTCTTCGCGTTCATCAGACCGACGCCGTTCTCGGCCGCGATCAAGGCGAGCGGCTCGCCCGGGTCCTTGCGCCACCAAGTGAAGAGCAACCCCTCGCCGCCCGGTGCGCTGCGGTAGCCCACGTTCTTGCGCTGTGCGCCGTCGATGACTGAGAGGCTCTGCCACACGTTGTAGAGTAGTTGGTCGTCGATGCCGTCGCCGTTGAGGTCGATGCCCTCGGGCAGCATCATCGTCTCGAAGGCGCCATTCGCGCGGCAGTATTGCACCCGCGAGCCGTCGGGCGTGACGAACGAGCACGCGTTGTAGTTCCCGCAGACGATCTCCGGTTTCCCGTCGCGGTCGATCCACTTGCTGATGCTGTACGCCGTCGGCAGATCGCCGTTCTCGTTCGCCTCCAGGATGAAGTCGGCGACCCACGCCACCTCGCCCGTCGGCGTCAACCGGTAGAGCCTCGCCTCTCTTGTTGTCGCGAGGAGCGCCGGCGCGCCTTCGCCCAGGTCGATGCACTCTAACGCCGTGATCGGCCCGCCGAGCGTTCGCCGCCAGCGCTCCTTTCCGTCCGCAGCCACGCAGACGACCTCCCCCGTGTCGGCGGCCAGGAGGAGCTCCGGCTTGCCGTCCGCATCGACGTCAGCCTCGCACAGGTGCGTCGGAGCGACCTCGTTCGTCCCGGCGCGCCGCACGATCACCTCGCGGATGCCCGCGCCGCCCGGCCAGGCGTCCTTCGGCAGGATCACCTCGACCTCCCGCGCTTGCGCGCCTGCCAGGTTCGCCCGCCACCGACCCATGGGGCACACGACGCCCTTGTGCAGCGGCTCATACGTGAACCCGCAGGCGAACTCGGCCGGCTGGGCCTTGCCGTCGAGGCTGATCGTGGCCGGGCGCGCGCCAGGCAGCTTGGCGGGATCGGGCACGACATTCGTGCCGGTCAGGAGACCGGTTGCGAGTTCTACCGAATCGATCTGCTCGGGGCGCCGCAGGTCGAGGCGGAGGTGGATGCCGGCGTCGCCCGGGAACGACACCGCCTGCCAGAGCGGGATCGTGCCATCGATGAGGTCCAGCGCGAGTCCGCTCGTCGGCGCCGGATCGACCGCGATGTTCGGCCCGAGGATCGTCTCCCCGCGCGGCGTGAAGCTTGAGAAGTGAACCACTTCCCCGGCCGGACGCCGAGGCAGCACGGTCTCCTCAGGCGCACCGGCTTCCGGCAAGGCATCCCACAGCCGGGCAAGAGCATCCCGCAACTGCTGCGCGCCCATTCCCGGCGCGACTGCCACACCGCCCAGCTTCACGCCAGTCCCGCAGATCACCGCGTCGGGCGAGACGAAGAACACCGGCTCACTCGCCTCCAGCGTCCCCTCCGCGATGGACTCGCCGTCAGGACACGCCCCGATGAGCGCGATCTCCTCGCCCTCGGGCGTCTGCCCGCGCACCATCAGCGCCCACTCGCCCACGGGCCGCGCCTCCAGTGACACCGGGCGCCCGGCGTCGGTCGCGTAGATGAGGTTGCGGAAGGCAATGTGCCTGCCGGGCACACCTGCCAATGGCCGACGCTGACGCAGGAACGTGGGGATCGCGGCGCCCTCCAGGCCCGGATTGCGCCGCAGCGATTGCGCGACACCGTCGGCGTTCACGACGAACATCTCCGCATCGCCCTCCCACGCCCTCATGCCCGTGGCCGTCTGCTCGGCTGCGCAGGGCGTGCGGAACGTGCAGGTCGCGGAGAAGTCCCCCTCGCGGGTTTGCTTCAGCACGTCGATGATGGCATCGTAGCGCCCCTTGCGCCAGATGACGTTGCGCGTCCAGTCCGAGGCGACG
>VGFC01000085.1 GCA_016869045.1 Armatimonadota bacterium | reverse complement strand
ACGAGAACAGAACCCGCTGACGGTTCTTCCCCTCCTCCCGGAACGACTCCACCAACTGGAGATACCGGTAGGTCACGTCGCCCTGTCGTCGCGGAGCCAGACGGAAGAACATCTCGGCACTGATGATAGTACAACTCTATCCTGCGCGTCAAGCCATAACCCAAAAGTCCTTTACACTACGTTTCCGCGCGAACGAGGACCCAAATCGCCGCAGAGGCCCCTATCAGCCCCGTAGCGCGATCCTGCCCGATCCGCAGGGGCCCAAACTCTCAAAGTTGCGCTAGGGATGATCCTGATGGGAGGGATCTTCTTCCTCTCAGGGCTCGTCTCGTGCATCCTCGGCATCGCCGCCGTGAGCCGCTCGCTCCGCTTGCGGCGCCACGGGCTGTCCGCCACAGCAACGGTGGTAGACAGGCGCTCGGAGGCGGCTCGGGGGTCGAAGGGCGAGCGTTGGTTCACCTACTACGTTACCGTGTGCTGGCAGGGAGCCGACGAGGCCGAGTTCAAGGCCGACCGCCAAGTTGAGGGTAGGCCGCGCTGGGATGCGCTCCGGATCGGTAGCCAGCACCCGATCCTCTACCTGTCGCCCACCTCCGGCTCACCATCAGGCGCCGTGGAGTTCGAGTTTGCCGATGAGACGCCCAGCGAGCGATACGAGGTCGGGTGCTGGATTTGGGCGGTCATCGGGCTGGGCGCGGGCGGCGCCGCGGTCGTCTGGGGGCTGTCGCAGATGCCGAGATAGGCCGTCAGGAGAGGGAGCCTGGCCGGAACACAACAGCCGGGACAGGAGGACACCGGGATGACCCCACGCATGCCACGACTGCTGCTGGCCGCTCTGCTGTACTACTCGGTGTCCGGTTGCTCCTTGGGAGGGAGTCCGTACGCCCTCTCGCGGGCGAGCAAGGATGGTCTCCTCGAGTGGCAGGGCGACACGACGCTGAAGTACACGAAGCGCAAGGGCTTCCGCGCCTCGGGGATCCTCCTGAGCATCGAGTGCCCCGACGGTGGATCGATTCGCCGGACGGTCGACACCCCAGGCACGACGGGGGAGCTGGAACTCGCGGGGCTTCTCCTGGAGTACGTGGAGGGCCGGTTCTCGCACCGTCCGGCCCAGCTGCCTGCCAGCGGCACGCTCCGGGTGTCGCTGATTCGGGCACCCAAGAAGGGCGGCTCATACGACACGGAGGCGGCCAAGGCGGTCAGCAATGTGGTGCTGATCCCCTACAGCAGCCGAGACTGGAAGCCCGGCCAGCCGACGGGCCTCAAGGACCCCGACTACGTTCACGAAGCGGGCCGGCGACTGCCCCCGGACCTGGGGCAACTGGCGAACGTCCGCGTCGGTCCGTTGGGCGACAGGGCGGGGTCTGAGGACTACGCGCGAGGGCTACGGCTGAAGAAGCAGGGCCGACTCGATGAAGCGCTCACTGCGCTCCTGGACGCGCGGGCCCGAACACTGAACCACGTCAAGGTCTGGTCCGCGATCGCTTGGGTGCTGCTGGTGGAGGAGGACACAGTGGCTGCGGCCGCGTGGTTCACGTGGGTGGCCCGGCTCGCGCCGGAGACACCGGAGGGCCAGGAAGCGGCCAAAGCTCTGCAGCGGCTCGGGAAGACGCTGCCAGACCCCAGGCCGAAGCCCGTGTCGGGCTGAGGAACCGATCGAGGACGTACGGGCGGCATGGATACCGAGATCATGGCCGCAATGGTCATTGCTGGGGGCTGCCTGCTCGCAGGGCTGATCGCCTTCGCGGCAGGCGGTCGAGTTCGAGTTCGCGGAGACGGTGGCTTCCTGGCGACCCTGGGGGTGGTGGGCGTGTGCGCTGGCCTTCGGCGGATCGGGGATGCTCCTTCTGCGGTTGGTTGATTGGCCTTGGCGCAGGTGATTGGGCTTGGCCGGTGCTGTCACTGCACCGGGGAACACGACGACGATCGGGACAAGGAGGACAGTCAGGTGAAGCGACAACCGGCAGCAAGGCGACGGGCCGGTGCAAACGTAGTCGTTCGCGTGGGGGTCATCGGGGGAGCCATCGGCGCGCTGATCGCCGGGGCTGGATGGGCACAGGACCCCGCGACGGAACTCGCCACGTACATCCAGGGCCTACGGGCCGCGGGGAAGCCACTGACGGGCCAGGAACTGGCGCCGCCCTGGCCCGCCGAGGGCCAGAACCCGGCGCCCCTGTACCTGCAGGCAGCGCAGATGCTCAGGCCACACGACCTCGCGGCCGGTGGCTATGGCAAAGCGGACTGGACCAAACCGGAGGACTTGGCGGTCTTGGCGCAGCTCCTGGAGCAAGACCAACAGGCCTTCGCCCTCATCGCCCAGGCCGCCAGCCTGCCGAAGTGCCGCTTCAACACTCCGTACGACAACCTCGTTGGCGGCCTGTACCCGCATCTACCGCAGATGCGGACTGTAGCGCGGTGTGAGGCTGCCGCGGCCGTCGTTGGTTGCTCCCAGGGGCGCCAGGCCGAGGCCCTGGAACACCTCGGGCGCTGCCTGGTGATCAGCCGACATCTCGCAGATGAGCCGACATGGTTGGGCCTGCTGGTGGTCGAGTCTCTCGACGCGATCTGCTGGAACGCCGCCGAGTACGTCGTACCGCGAGGAGCCCTGCCGGAGGATGCAGCGCGGCGGCTCGCCCAGGAACTGACGGCTGTGGATTACCGGCAGCTGTGCGCAGGCGTGGTGCGGGCTCGCAGAGTCGAAGGGCTGCAGCTGCGCGAACTCGCGAAGCAGGGCCGGCCGGGCGTGTTAAACGCCGAGATGGCGGGTCCGTTGGCGCCCCCGAATGCCGACGCGCTTCTGGCAGCGTACGCGCAACCAACGCTGCACCCTCAGCTCTACCAGGACGTTCTGATGTTCCTCCGGATCATCGACCAGGCCGAGGCCGCAATCGGCGGGAACGGCTACCAGGCAACGCTGACTGCGCTGGACCAGACCCGTGCCGCGACCGAGCAGCTCCCGGACGCCGCCGTGATCGCGCGCGTGATGGCGCAGGGGGTCGTGCTGGACAGGTATTGGAGAAGGGCGGCCGTTGCTGCCACCCAGCGCCAGGTCATCGGAGTCGTGTTGGGGCTGGAGATCTACCGGGGCCAGAAGGGCTCCTACCCCGAGAAGCTGGACGACCTGCAGGAGGCCAACTGGCCCGTCCCGCCGGACTACTTCAGCGACCAACCGTTCACGTACCGCAGGGAAGGGAGTTCCTTCCTGCTCTATAGCGTGGGCCCGGACCTCAAGGATGACGGCGGGCAGCCGATCTACTACCTCCACCACAGTCCGGAGGAGCGCAAGGCCCCGGAGGGGGCAGCGGGGGCGGTCGAGGAGGGCGACCTGGTCTGGTTGCCGTGGTAGACGGGCGCTGACCCGGGCCGCCGCTTACGCCAGACACGGGCCGGAGACACTGGGGTGACCCGCTCGATGGGCGCATCTCACGCAAGGAGCGCGCCACAATGGGCCGGGTAACCTGCCCGCACTGCGGCGCCGAGAACCGACCGTCGCCGATTCTGACGACCTGCACTGCCTGCGGTCGGCCTCTCGACGAGGCGCGCCTGGAGTCTCGGGAGCCGCGGCAGGAGTCCGTGCCGGAGGAACCGCGCACGCGGACGCCGCTCGCGCTGTCGTCGTCCCTTGGCCCAGGCATGCCACCTATGCGGGCGTGTTGCGCCGGGATGATCACATGGGCCGTGTGCCTCCTGGCACTGCCTGTCGCGATCTGGCTCGAGGCGCGCCATGGGATCGTCCTCGGGCCTATCCTCATGGTGGGAGGCGGCCTCCTGGCCCTGGTGGTCGTCCTTGTCTACACACTCATCCACGGTGCGGGCGAGTCCGCGTACGAGGTCTTCATCGATGCTCCCGCCTCATACCACCTCGGGCAGACGTTCACGTGGGGCCTCACGCTGCGCGCGAAGAAGCCGCTAGTGGTGGGCGAGGTCACGTACACGCTCCACCACTGGGAGTATGGCGAGACATCGACCACTGAGGGAGGCGGTCGGACGAGGCCGCAAGAGCCCCTCTTCGAGCCCCTCAGCGTGACCGTGTCCGGACGGACGATCCCCGAGGGCGAGGAAGCCTTGCTCGCGGCTACCTTCACGTACCCAGCGACCAGCGTTCCGGCGTACGACTCCCCAGGCGGGGGCACCAAGTGGGTGATTGCGGCGAAGATGCCTATCGAGGGACCTCTGCCGGACATCGAGCAGAACATCGGCCTGGATGTCCGGCCGTGGGTCGAGGCGGAACTGACGAGCGGCCTGCTGGAGGACGAGAGCGTCCCGGCCGAGCGGCTGGCAGCGGCTCACCTGGAGCGGCCGAGGCTCAAGGGTCTCGCCGGGGTGATCGAGGACTGGAATGCCGCTCGTGGGGGAGCCCTGGCCGGCATCACGCAGTCCGTCCTGGAGGACTGCGGCGTGCGCGCCACGGTGGAGGCCGCCGACGGCGCGTCACGGGATGGTGCTCCCGTGATGGCCGTAGGGGCCTCACGACGCTTGATGCTGCACGTGACAGCCGACGAGGCACTCGAATGCAGGCGGATCGAGTGCACGGTGGGCTCGCCAGGACGGGGGTGGATGGGCCCTCAGGACGTGGTGCCGCCGCAGACGCTGCATGAGGGGCCCCTGGAGGCGGGCTGGAGCACTGAGCACGAACTGGAGGTGACCATCCCGGAGGCAGGCCCGGTCACCTTCTGGGGGACGCGTGTGACCCTCGCCTGGGGTGTGAAGGTGCGGTTCGACATGCCGCTCGCAATCGACAAGTATCTGTGGCTCCCCATCATCGTGACGCCGCGGCGCCAGCCTCGCTGCGAGGCGGTGGACGGGCAGCGGGAACACAGCCAAGGAGAGCCGGCATGAGCTGGACCTAGTGGGCCGTCGGTGTCGGGTCTGTCGTAGTTGGCGGTGTCGTGTTCATTGCATGTGCTCGGTGGGTATTCGCCGTGCGGAGGTTGAGGCGGCACGGAGTGCGCGGCGAGGCCACCGTCGTCAAGACCGACGACGATTGCCTAATACTCACTTGCGCAAGCTCGCACAATATGGGATACGCCGAATCGGGGCGGGTACGGCGCTCCAGGAGCACTGTGATAATGACGCGAACTTCGGCAAGCGAGTACTAGCGGTCGCCGTGTGAAGGTCGAGACAGACCCTGAGTGGCGCACAGAGCAGTTCAGGCGTCTGCTGGCGGAGGTGGCGTCTGAGCGCAAGGTCGTGCTGCTGGTGGATGGCCTGAGCGAAACCGCAGAGGCTGAGCCCCGTTTCGTAGACCCGGTTTTCGAGTGCCAGTACCCAGGGGTCGTGTGGGTGTGCGCGGGGCAGGACTCGGATGACCTGATGCAGCGCTTCGGTCGAGGTCGATGCTTCCAGCTGTTTGAGCGCGGCAGTCGACGCCCTGCTCTCCGGGTCGAGCGCGACGAGGACGAGGGCCTACTCCCGCCGCTTGGCGCCGACAACGTCCGGGAGTTCCTCGTAACGGAGCTGGGGCACCACTTGGCAGAGCTGTTCGGGCGCGACAGACAGCAGGCGACCGGCGAATGGTCAAACGAGTACCTCGAGGAGGTCATCCGCAAGAGCGATGGACTCCCGTTGTACTTGGCGTTGCTGGCTGAGGACCTCCGAAGGGACCCAGACGCCTTCGCGCGAGGAACCGAGACGAAGCTCCCCCGTGGGCTGGAGGGGTACTTCGAGAAACTCGCCGAGCGCATGGACGATGACGTGAGGGTCCTGACCGCCCTGCTCGCCTCAGCCCCGGAGCCCTTGACCCTCGACACGCTCCGCGTGTTGCTGAGCGACCACTACCCGTGTGGTTCGAGCCAGGGCGAAGCGTCATTGCGGGAGGCACTGGGCCGGGGCAATGTCGTGTTCCGGCGCGCCCCAACATCGACGATGGCTCTGGGGTACGGGGTGTTCCACGGGTCCTTCCGGGAGTACGTGCTCAACACAGACAAGCTCCGGTTCAGTCGCGCCACTGCCAAGGCCCGGCTGTGTGCGCTCGCGGGAGGGTGGAGCCAACAGGAAGCCGGCGGATCGGCGAGACACCACGCACTGCAGTTCGGCCCGCGGACACTGACCGGGGCGGAGGAGTGGGGCGCGCTGGCCGCCCTCCTCACGGACTTGGGGTTCATCGAGGCTCGGTGTCGCGAAGTGCCGGGCGGTGCTCGTGGACTGGTCAGGGACTATAACCTCTGCGCCAAGAACGCAGCTCTGCCTCAGCCGGTTCGAGATCGTCTTGCGCCATGGGCCCGGTTTGCACGGGCATACGCCGGCTTCCTGGCCAGGCAACCGAGGGAGGTGCTCCCGACCACGCCCTGCCCTGAGGGTCCCGTTCAGGCCATCGCCGTCAGTGGGCGCGTCATGGTAACAGGGCATGCGAACGGCGCGGCGCAGGTCTGGGATCTCGACACGGGAGAGCCGGGGCGCATCCTGGAGGGGCACCGTCAGCCCATCAACGGGGTCGCCCTCACGGCGGATGGTCGGCGGGCCGTGACGGTCAGTGCGGACTGGACGGCCCGCGTGTGGGAGACCGGCAGTGGCCGGTGCATTCACCGGCTCACCGGGCACAGAGACAGGGTCTCCGCCGTGTGCCTGGCCAGCGACTGGCGGATACTCACTGCCAGCGAGGACCGGTCGGTCAGGACGTGGGACCTGCGGACCGGCCGGTCGGTCGGCGCTCCGCTATGGCACGGCAGCAGTGCGCATGGGATCGCCGTCCTCCCGGGCGACACACACCTCATCACAGCTGGAAGCAGCGGCGTCCTGGTGGTATTCGACTCTGTGGGTTCCAGGGCCCTTGCGCGGCACGTACCGATGCGCACCGGGACGATCGTCAACGCCATCTCCGTCGCTCCCGGCGGCAAGTGGACCGCCATTGGGCGTACGGAGGAGGACGTGCCTGTCTGGGCGGTCGGAACGCGAGGTGTCCGTCCGGCACGGGTCCTGGGTAAGGTCGGCGGCGACCACGGGAGAGGCCTCCGCTTTGTCACCGGGGTGGCGGTGACGCCGGGCGGCCGGCACGTTGTGACAGGCAGCTCCGACCATTCTGTGAGGCTCTGGGATGCTCGGCGCGGCGGGGGCCGGGTCCTCGGCTCGCACCGAGCCTGGGTCCGTCAGATCGCCGTCACGCGAGACGGTCGCCGAGTCCCGAGTGCGAGCGACGACGGAACGGTCCGCGTGTGGCATCCTGGATCCAGGCGCTGCATCCGAATCCTCCGGGGGCACGCCAGTTGGGTATGGGGGGTGGCCGTCACGCCTGACGGTACGCGGGCGGTCAGCGCGAGCGATGACGGGACCGCGCGCGTGTGGGACCTCGTACACGGTGGCTGCATACGTACATTCCGCAAGCACCGCGCGCAGGTGCGCAGCATGGCGCTACTGCCGGGCTCCCGGCTGGCCGTCACAGGTGACCATGACGGCGTAGTCATGGTCTGGAACCCCCAGAACGGTCGCGTGCGCGGCGAACTGAGAGGGCATACGGCCAGTGTCGGTACAATCCCTGCGTTGCCGGACGGGCGGGTCGTCACGGGTAGCGAGGACAGGACCATACGCGTCTGGGACGTGGAGCGCAAGGGCGACGAGGAGGTCGCTTGCTTCGCGGCCGACTCCCATGTCGTCTGCCTCGACGTGTTGGGTGCAGGCTCGGTTGTGGCGGGCGACAACCTGGGCCACATCTACCTCCTCGATCTGGTGGGCTGAGCGTCGTTGCAGGCGTGAAGGCGGATCGTTGCCGCCGGAGGGGGGTACGGCGAACGTCTTGCCTACAGTTCAGGATGGCGGAGCCGCCATGCGGCGAGAGCCACTCGCGCTTGCTGCCTCCGCCGCTGGAAGAGCGCGCCGGTGCCCCCACCGTCTGGGTCCTCTGGGTTGTAGACCATCCACTCCCACACCGGGTCAACTGTCTGTTCGGGGCGCTTGAACTTCACGTGCCCGTCCAGGTAGGCCCAGTTCGCGTCACCGTAGCATCCGGACGGCACCCCACGACCGGGCCCTGCCACCTGCAGTGTTGCGGACCGCGGGGCGGCTTGGACTCCTCGCGTTCCGTATGGGCAGCGGGCCGACGGCGGGCGAACTCCCGGAGTCTGGGGCTTCTCGAACCCTCGCTAGCGCAAACGTCCTACCGGCCGGTCAGCAAGCTAACGAGCCCGGCAGGGCGGGCCCCTTGCGCGATATGCTGAGGCCTGGAAGAAGGACACCGTCGGCCCCCAGCGAAGAACCTGCTGTGGAGGTGGATGGTGTGACACGCGCGCGGGCTGGGAGTCTTGCGGCCGCCGTGGCGCTACTGGCCGGGTCCGCGGGCTGTGAGCGCGAGCCCGCGACCCCGACCCTCTTCCATGCTGCCAAGGCCGGCAACCTCGCCGATGTGAAGCACTACGTGCGCCGCGGCACCGACGTTAACGCCAAGCACGCCACCCTCGGCATGACGCCTCTCCACTGGTCGGTCTTCGAACGGCACCAGGCGGTGACGGCCTTCCTCCTCGCCCACGGGGCAGACGTCAACGCAAAGACCAAGGACGGCGTCACCCCTCTACAATGGGCTGCCCTGAGAGGCGACCTCACGGTCGCGAACCTGCTACTGGCGGCAGGCGCCGACGTCAATGCCCACGATGGGCGAGGCGTCACGCCGCTTGAGTGGGCCGTGCTCGAAGCGCACCAGGACATGGCCCAGGCCCTGCTGGCGCGCGGAGCCAGCGTGAACGGCGCCGAAGTTGGCTTCCGCCACGCCACACCCCTCCAGGTTGCCGCGGAGAACGGGGACCGTGAGTTAGCGAAGCTCCTGTTGGCCCGCGGTGCGGAGGCGCGTGCCGAGGACGCCAACGGCGACACGCCACTTCACGCCGCCGCCGGCAACGGCGACCTGGGAATGGTGGACACCCTCCTCGCAGCCGGGGCCGACGCGAATGCGCGCAATGCCGGCGCGACGGGGTGGACGCCGTTGCACGAGGCCGCGGCGCGCGGACACGCCGACGTGGCGGAGCGCCTCCTGGCCATGGGGGCCAAAGCCTCAGCCCCGGACAACGAGGGCCGGACTGCGCTCCATCTTGCTGTGGTCGCCGACCATCTCGAGGTTGTCCGCCTCCTGCAACATCAGAGCCCGGGCCTGGCCGCGCGAGACTCGCATGGTCGCGGGCCGCTGCACGACGCCGCGGCGTTCGGTTTGATGGACATGGCGCGCTTCCTTGTTGGCCAGGGAGCCTCTGTCACGGACCGCGACCTGGAGGGGCGCACCCCCCTGCATGAAGCCGCGCGCTGCGGCCAGTGCCCAATGGCGCATTTCCTGGTGTCCCAGGGCGCTGACGTCAGGGCCGCCACGAAGGATCGCCGCCAACCGATCCACGACGCCGCCGCGGGCGGGTACGAGGGTATGCTGGAACTCCTGCTTGGGTGCGGCGTCAGTGTGGATGCCCCCGGCAAGGGAGGCGCCACTCCGCTGCACGAGGCTATCAAGCACGAGCAGGTTCACACCGTGTCGTTCCTGCTCGACAGGGGAACCAACGTGGCGGCCAAGGACGCGCAGGGCCACACACCTCTGGACCTCGCGGATGCGGCTGGAAGCTACGAAACGACCCAACTCCTGAAGGAGCACGGAGCCCAGGAGCGCCCCCAGGGCGAAGCATCGGACAACTAGCCGAAGCTCGCGCTACCACCAGGCTGCAGGAGATCGTGCCTCGAAAACGACTTTGGGGTCGTAAGGGAGTTCAGCGGCGTGCGCAAGATCTTCGAACGAGCGGGCTCGGTACTGAGAGCCAACCTCAAGACCATCCTCGGGAGGTCGCGGGAGCCCTCGCAGACCGCGGCGCAGATGGTCCGTGAGATCGAGGAGGCCCTGCACAGGACAAAGGCCAAAGCGGCTCAAACGGCAGCAGACACCAAACGGCTCGAACGAGCGCACGGGCGGACCCTCCGGCAGGCCGGCGAATGGTCCAGGCGCGCCGTCCAGGCGCTCAGGCAAGGGCGTGAGGAGGTTGCGGCGGAGGCCGTGAGGCGGGAGAAGAGCCTACAGGGCTCGGCCGCAGCCCTCGCCGACAAGCTCCTGGCGCTCGAGGCGCGGGACGTCGATATCCGCAGCGAAGCGCTGGCTCTCCAGGCGCGCCTCGATGAGGCGAAACTCCGCCTCCGACATCTGCGGGCGCGAGAAGGAGCCTTGGAGTCCGAGTCGGACCTGCGGGCGCTGGGAGGCAGCCTGACCGATCCCACGCGGCCGGGAGACGTCGAGCGGCTGGAGGCCCAGCTGGACACCTGGGAGGCCGAACTCCAAGGACGGGAGGCCGCCGAGGGCGCCTCGCTTCGGAGGCAACTCCGCGAGATCGACGGCCAGCTCCCGGAGGTCCAGGCCCGGCTCGAAGAGCTGCGCCGCAGTCTCGCCGAGCAAGAGGAGTAAGGGCAGACGGCGCAGCCCGCCGGATGTAAGGAGGCACACGGCAGATGCTGGCCAGCAGAGGCTTCCACGTCGTCCTGGCCGCCGCAGTCGGGATCGTTACCCTTTACGGCGGCTCGCAGCTTAGCGGGTGGCTCTACGTTCCGGGCACAGTGCTGTTCCTGCTGCTGGTGATCGCCGCCTCCGACCTCATCGAGCACATGGCGATCCAGCGAGCGCTGCGCAAGCTGCGGAGCGACGAGCGCTTCGCCCAACTGGCTGCCGAAGCCGACCAACTGCTGGACCGGGACATGCCCGAGGAGGCTGAGGAGGCGTACCTCGAAGCGCTTGAGCACCGAGACGACAGGGCCGTAGTGATCGGTCGCTACATGCACATGGCTAGACGGTCGCGCGAAATGGGCGACTACAAGGAGGCCCGCAGATGGCTGACACGGGCCAAGGCCATGACGAGAACCTAGCCCCCTCTGTGGATCTGCGGGAGGACCCGTCCGCCGTCCTCCGGCGCCTCGGCCCGGTCGTGCTCCGTGTCGCCGAGAGGTGCGGTCTCCTCGACTTCCCCGTCGATCCCGTCCGCAGTCGCCGCACTCTTGCTTGGGCGGCCCTGGCCTACTCCGTAGTTGTCGGCGGTTGCCTGGTAGTCTGGGCCTACCTCCTCCACGAGGTGCGCACCGAGAGGAAGACGTCTCCGCAGGAGATCGCCTTGGAGAAGGCCATGCATCCGGACCCCATGATGTGGATGGAGGCGGCTCTCCCCGAGCGATACGTCGCGCTTGCGGAGGAGGACCGCGGCCGGCGGCGGCCCGTCTACGCCATGGTTGCCATCCCGGCCGGCTCCGTCTACCTGGGGAGCCCCGAGGGCGAGTTTCCAACAGAGGTCGAGGAGACGCCGCTCCACCAAGTCAGCGTCGGCGCGTTTCGCATCGACCGGTACGAGGTCACCAACGAGCAGTACCACCGGTTGGTGGTGGCGACGGGTGCCCGGCCGCCTCAGTTGTGGGAGAGCGGCCGGCCGCCCGAGGCGATGAAGTGGCTGCCCGTGACCGGCGTCACCTGGGATGACGCCATGGCCTACGCGAAGTGGGCCGGCAAGCGCTTGCCCACGGAGGCCGAGTGGGTGCGTGCGGCGCGGGGCGACACGCTGCGCGAGCATCCTCGCCACGGCCCCGAGTGCGGCGGTCGCATCGGATTCACTGATGCGCCCTGCGTCGTCGGGACGATGAAGGATGACCGTAGCTTCTTTGGCGTCATGGACATGGCCGGGAATGCGCGGGAATGGACCCAGGACACATGGGCCACCTTCCCGGGCTGCCCAAAGCCCGCCGGCGGCGACCCCTCCCAGAAGACCGTCAAGGGCGGCGACTACGTGCGTTCCGAGCTGGACGCCCGCTGTGCGGCGCGGCGGCCCAGCAGCACCCAAGGCGACGGCACGACCGGCTTTCGCTGCGTTCAGGACGTCGGGAAGTAGCGTCGGAGGTCACGCCGGTGCGCAAATCGATCCGGACAGCCATCGCACTGGTAGCCATCGCCTGGCTGATCGGCGTGGCGGTGTGCACCACGCGCGCCAAGCTCCCACGCACCATTCGTGCCACACAGGTGCCCGAGACCCGCTGGGAACGGGCCATGCATGGCACCGCCCACCTGCCGATCTCCTGGACTCCGCAACAGGGCCCACCGCCTCTCCTCCCGGCCCGCGGCGAACTCCTCCTTCGGCCGGAGGAGGCGGTCCTGAATGGCCTCGCAGTGATCCCCGGCACGAATCAGACGCCACGGCTCGCGGTAACGGTGCGCTTCCGGGTGGAGGACTACCAGCGACACCGCCGCCTCACGGGCCCGCTCGTCCCGTTCCTCAAAGACGACCGCCCTGAGTGGCTCCCGCCGGCCACGGGCGTTGATCTCTGCTGGGGCCTCGACGATCCCCAGGCTGCGGACCATCGCGGCCTACGCCTGCGCTGGGACAAGCTGCTTGCGGTCTACTGCGCCGACATGGAGGATCCGCTCTTTCCCGGGCGCGCGCAGAGCCTGAGCGCGGGCTTCGGCCGGAGCCCGTCCGCAATCGCCCTCGTCCTGGATGGAAACCACGTCCTCGCATCCGCCGATGGGAAGCTCGTCTTCGATTTCCACACTACCCGGCAGCCCGAGGGTGCTGTGGGGATCGCCGCTCGGGAGGGGGTCATTACACTCCTGGGGATCGACGTCCGCGTTCCTGAGGGACCCGCGACATGACCCGCTCCATGCGTACGGCCATCTCGGTGCTCGGCGCCTTCTGGGTCCTGGCGCTCAGCCTGCTGACCGTCTGGCACAAGATCTGGGCGCCTGTCTTCGCACCCGGCCTCCGGACGCAGGCCGATGGACAGACAAGATCCACAGACTACACCTCGCCGCTGCGAGCCGGCTCCTTCCGCGATGAGCTCGAGGGGCGCTGGGACGAGATCGGCTCGGTGGCCAGTCTCCAGCATCCCATCCATGGCAACCTCGGCCGCACTGTTGGTTGGGCGTCGATCGGCATCGTGCGCCTTGAGGGGGGCGCCCTAGTGATGCGCGTCGAGCCCGTGGACGACTGCACCGTTTCCACCGGCTTCCGCCATGAGTCCGGCGGCGACCCCGAGCGCGGGGTCATCGTCGCCCTGTTCGCCCGCTGCCGCGACGAGGACCGCCCGTACCACGCTGGGTGTGCGTACGAATGGGACATGCGCGACGGGAAGGAGCGCCTCTGGGCGGATGGGCGGCTGCTCGCCCAGCGTAACCGGAGAGGCGACGACCGCGTCCACACGATGTCGTTCGCCCTGCGGGGAGATAGCCTCAGGGGGTCCCTCGACGGCGGCCCGCCCCTGCAGGCACGCGCCGGGGGCTCGCAAACCGGTACGGTCGGTTTCGGCGCGCACGGGAGTCCCGCCGTCACGTTTGACTGGTTCGCACTCGACCGGGCCGACGCCGCGCCGCCGCCATCCCGCTACCTCGTCGATGTCGGCGCCCCCTTCGACCTGTATGACGACTTCGCGGCCAACGCCCCCGGCCGCGACAACACCCAGACTGTGGGGCTGACCTCGGCGACCGGCATCGGTAGCAGTGACTCCGGCCCGCACGCGCCCTGGTACATCGTGGCGGCGCCCCAGTGGGCGAACCACATGACTGTGTACCATCGCCGGGCCGGCGATCGCTACATGGACACACTGGCCTTCAACAACATCGTCCTCTGCCCGATCGACAGCAAGCACGCGCAGGAGTGTACGGTCCGGGCCCTCACGGGCGACCTGTTGAACGAGGCCGATCCAGACGAACGGTACTCGACCTTTCCGCACGTCCCCCGACGAGGCACTTCGCTGCTGGTCCGCGTGCAGGACCCGGAGCGCCCTTGGGCCGGCTGCTACAGCCTCACGTATGACTCGGGAGTGCGGAAGGTGACGCTCTTCCGCTACGAGCAGGCTGGCCTCCCCGACCCGCTTGACCGGAGCGAGCCGGTGCCCGTCCGGGCGGTGCCGCTGGCCTCGGCCGGCGCGGCCAAGGCGCCCGCGGCCTGCGAGCTATGGGTACGTGCCCGCGGCAACGAGCTATCTGGCGGCCTCGGGGAAGCCACACTGGTGGCAGCGACCGATAGCACCTTCCCGACGGGATTCGTCGGCTACGGCGCCCGCCCGGACGCCGTAGGCGTGTTCCGCTGGGTCAGCATGCAGGGCGCGCCGCAGATGTCACAGCCCCCCTCGCCGAGCGGAACGCTCCGTCGAATCGCCCCCGATCCGCCTGGACGCTGAGGCACTTCACGGGTGGCGCTCACGACGGCGCTGAGGCACGGCCCCAGGCCGAGCTTGCTGGCTCGAAGCCCCATGATCTCCTTGCGCGCTGCAGGCGCACTTGGGCCCCGGAGTGGCCCCTAACCCCACCCCACTCGCGGCAGAGCCTTCTGGGCGCAGAGGTGGTCTGGCAGGGCGCAGACAGGGGCAGTGCGTCGGGGTGAGGTCAGTCGTCGGCGTAGCGGCGCAGCGCTGGCTACGGTACGTTGGTGTGAGGCGGGCGCCCGGACGTCCCTACTCACCTCTGCGCGGTACGCAAGAGGCTACTGGCTCTGGATGTGGTACAGGTGTGTCTTCGTGCGAAGGAGCAGCGAGTTGCCGGCTACGGCGGGCGAGGCCCACAGCTCCCCGCCCAGCTGGTTGACGGCCAGTTCGCGGAAGGCTTGGCCCGCTTCCACAACGGTGGTCATGCCCCGCTTGTTGGAGGCGTAGATCCGACCCTCGGCGTACAATAGCGACGCCCCATACAGGCCGGGAAGACGCTCCGCCCACACCTTCTCGCCCGTCCTTGCCTCCAGGCAGGTTAGCAGGCCATTGTCGTCCACCATGAAGAGCAGATCACCCGCAAGCACCGGCGACGACTCAACCGGCACACCCTCGCGGACCTCCCAGGCGACGTGGGTAGCGGTCACGTCGCCGACTCCCCCCTCGCGCACGGCCCAGAGCCGTGCGTTGCCGGGGTTGCCGCCCGTGTTGATGAAGAAGAGGCCGTGCCCGCTGACGACCCGGGAGACGGTGTTGTCGTCGCCATAGACGACTCGCCACAGCTCCTTCCCGGTCCGTGGGTCGTGGCCCGTCGCGATCTGCGAGCTGTTCCCGACCATCTGCGGCTGTCCACCCACTTCGACGATCAGAGGCGTGAGGAAGGACTTCCGCCAGTAGTAGGGCTCGAGATCGCGGTAGATGTCCTCGGGCCGGTCCTGGCGCCAGACGGTGTCCCCCGTCCTCTTGTCAAGGGCGGCGATGAACTGAACGTCGATGCCTTCGAGATGTACGATCAACAGGTCCTCGAACAGGATCGGAGAAGAGGCGGGCCCCTGCATGTGGTCGCAGTTGAGGTCCGTCCGGCGCCACAGGATCTCGCCGGTCCCCGAGTCGAGGCACGCGGTGCCGTAGGTGCCGAAGTGCACGTACACGCGGCCCTCCTCCACCACGGCCGAAGGGGTCGCGTAGGTGTTGGCCGGGTGAATGCTCTGGGGCTTGTCCGGATGGAAGACCTCGATGTCGTGGACGATGGCGCCGGTGCCCAGATCAACACAAACGGCATAGAGCGTGTGGCCGTCTGTGGTGGCCGTCGTCAGCCAGACCTGGTCGCCCCATACGACGGGCGTCGAGTGTCCGACACCATGTATGGGCGTCTTCCAGACCACGTTCTCAGTCTCGGACCAGGTGAGTGGGAGACCGATCGCATCGCTGCGGCCGTCGCCGGTCGGGCCGCGCCAGTCCGGCCAGTTGCTCTGCGCCTGGGAGTAGTATGCGGTCAGAATGGCGGCCGACGCCATGGCGGTGCTGCGCACGGAGTGCCTCCGAACCAGAAGATGAACTCGGCCACCATAGCTGGCGCTGGGACCAGGGGTACGACAAAGAGGGCCGCGCCAGAGCCGGACCGTCCCCAGGACTCGTGCCCCTCACCGTCTCATGAACACGGTCAGCTCAGCCCTGCCCGCAAGGGGAGGCGGAGGCGAGCCCCGGAGGGCGAGGCTGGACCGCTTCGGGTGCCGGTCGCGGCGGGAGTCCGAGCTGCCATAACCGGTCCCGTCTGCTTCGCCAAGGTGGATGGCGCCTCCTTGCTCTCCCGCCGCCCGCCAGAGCGCCCTCAGCCCTACAGGAGCGCCACCTGATGCGCTGCAGGCGCACGCGAAGGCCCGAAGTGGGGAGTACCCCCACCGAGGGTGCGTGCAGCCCACGTGCAGGCGTGAGACCGCTTCCCTCTCCCCGGGGGCGTCTGTACGGCGCGCCCTTCCCGCGGCATTCCCCAAGCGCAGAGGGGCATAGATCGCCTGGCTTCGGAGCCGCGGCGTCGGTTCCGCGTGTACGGGGCCCTACGATGTGCCGATGCAGTACAGGTGCTTTGCGCCGCGGATGAAGATCCGCCCATCCTGGAGGGCAGGCGTAGGCTGGCATCGCTCCGGGAGGACGCCACGCCCTAGCACGGCGCCCCGCCGGGTGGTGTCGAGCACGAACATAGTGCCGACCTCGGTCTGTATGTAGAGTCGCGTACCCACCAGGACCGGCGAGGCACTGCAGCCCTCCCCCAGCGACTTCGTCCAGGCCGCCTTGCCGCTCTTGGCTTCCAGGCAAGTGACCGTCCCATCAGAGGAGAGCAGGTAGACCTCGTTCGCAGCTCCGGCGGGGCTGCAGACATCCGGCAGCACGTCGCTGTACGTCCACGCCACTTGGGTCCCTGTGACGTCCCCGGCGCCGCCCGGGCGGATCGCGGTGCAGGCCGCTCCCTGGTTGACGGCCACGACGAGCCCGCCGGCCAGAGCTGCCGACGGTACCACGTCGCCGCCCAGGCAGGACGCGCGCCACAGCTCACTGCCGTCCTCGGGCGAATAGGCGGTTACCCACGGGTCGGCGCAGGTGATGATCTCCCGGCGCTGCCCCGCGACGATCACGAGCGGCGTGGCCCACGAGCTAGGCACTTCGCGCTTCCTCTCCCACCGCGTCCTGCCCGTGGCGCAGTCAACGGCCAACAGAACGGAGGGGCCCCCGTCGGACTCGCGATCCAGCTGCAGCAGGAGATGCTCCTGGCTCCGAGCCAGCGATGCAGCGTGCCCGTACGTGTTGCCGGCCATGTCCAGACTTCTGACCCACGCTCGGCGGCCAGCCATGTCGAAGGCGACGAGCGTACCGTCGGCAAACAAGGCATAGACACGCCGGCCATCCGTCAGTGGCGTGGCGGCCGCGTACCCGGAGGTCGAGTCGCGGTCCTCGGCGTCACGTCCACCGCCACCTGCATCTGGCACCCACAGCAACCTGCCCGTGCGGGCATCAAAGCAGTAGACGACCCGGCGACTCTGGTCGGCCCCGGCGACGAACACCCGGTTGCCCCACAGGACGGGCGAGCCCTTGCCCGGAAGCAGCTCAGCGCTTCGCCAGAGGATGCCGCGTCCCGTGGCAGCATCCCAGCTACTGAGATATGCGCCGCCCGGCGCCGCTCCTGTTCCGATGGGGCCGCGGAACTGCGCCCAGTTGCCTTCGCACTGGTCCAAGGGCGCGGCCTTGGCGCCCTCGCGGCCTGTCCTCGGGGTGGCGGCCTCGGCAGTGCTACGTGACGGCGGGAGCGGGGAAGTGGTGCCCTGGATGCAGAAGAGATGCTCGTCGGAGCGCAAGTAGAGCCGGCCGTCCACCGGCGCAGCGGAGGAGAGGATGCCCTCGCCGACGTCGCCTTCTCCGAGCCGGCCGAACTGGGGCTCCGCAGCGACAACAGTGGTCTTGCCGCGCGTGCTCGTGAAGTACACTCGGTCGCCAACCGCCACGGGCGAACTGTAATGCTGTCCCCCCAGGGGGTGGACCCACAGCCTGCGTCCAGTGTCCGCAGACAGGCAGAAGGCGTTGCCGCCATCGGAGACGGCGAACAGCATGCCCTTGCTGACGACCGGAGACGAGCACTGGACCCCGCCCGGGCAGGGCACGTCCCAGATGGCTGGGTCTCCGGGCTCGGGCAGCTTGCTGGCCGCCACGGCCATGGCGCGACGCAGCCCCAGCAGGTAGATGCGATCGCCGCCGAGCACGGTGCAGGCCACGGGGTTCTCGCCGGCGCCGAAGCCCCCGAGATGGTGCGTCCACAGTTCGCGCCCCGTGTCCGGATCGTAGCCCGTCAGGTCCTCCAGGCCCCAGACCACCACGGTCCGCTTCCCGCCGACCTCGTAGACGGCCGGCGTCCGGCAGTTGCCGGCGTAGGTGTGGATGGGCTTGCCCCGGTTCACCTTCCACAGCACATGCCCGGTGGCGGGATCCAAGGCGCCGAGCCATCCACCGAGGGACGACTCGGCGAGCACGAACAGCTTGCCGTCGTACAACACCGGGGAGGAGGCGACGCCCTCGCGTGACACGAAGGGCATCGCGCGACTCGTCCACAGCCGCCTCCCCTCTCGCGATACGCACATCAGCCCCGCGTTGCCGAAGTAGGCGATGACCCGTGTGCCATCCGTCACCGGCGTCGGCGTTGCCGGCGTGTTGTCGCGGTTCAGTGCCTGCTCAACACCTTTGAGCCCCTCCACGGTCCAGCGCTCCGCTCCCGTAGCCCTATCCATGCACACTATCCCGCGCACGTAGGTGTCCCAGGACGGCATGAAGCGCACGTACAGGAGGTTGGCGACGGCAAGCGCCATCGCCAGCGCCTGGGGAACGGCAGCCGGCATTCGGTGCAGCACCGCTCGACCCCGGCCCGATGAGTCGGCGAAGACGCCGGCGAGCAGTGGCAAGACGATCAGGAGCCCGGCCCAGAGCCAGCCCGACTCCGGCGCCAGGCGCAGACTGCCGGCGTAGTAGGCAAGCTCGGGAAGCCGTGCGACAGCTTGCTCGACGGCGAGGCCAATGGCAGCCAGCATGCCCAGCGACACGGCTCCCACCCCCAACGCCACGAAGCCTGCCCGGAACCTCCCCCGGGGCCGCACACCCAAGACTGCCGCGCCGCCGGCCAGGAGACCGCCCACAACCCACCAGCGGATCCTCGGGAAGTACTCGCCGGAGGTGGTTGTTTCGTGCCCGAGCGTGTATCGGCTTCGGACGAAGGCCGCCACCAGGAAGGCGGCCACTGCCGCCGCGCCGCACCGTGTCAGCCACATCAGCACCACGCGTGCGGGCCGACCTTGGCGCGTGCTCCCCGCAGTCAGCGCCAGACCCGTCACCACCGGGAGCGCGGCCACCACGACCACCAGCACGGAACGCGCGCTCAGAAGCCCCTCCGTGAACACCTCGGGGCCATAGGGCACCGTAAGCGCTGTCAGGAGCCCGAAGAGCACAACCGACGTTCCCCCGAGCCACGCCCAACGCCCCTCACGCCCGGCCTGCAGATGGCCAAGGACCAGCAGCATGGCGCCGAGTGAGGCCGCCGCGATCCAGCCGCGTTCGGGGGCTTCCTGGTAGGCGAACAGCGCCTTGCCGAACAGGAGGAGGGCCAATGGGAGAAGGTACAGCAGGCTGACGGCGGCTAGCTCGACCTGCGCCCGAAGGGCGTGTGGCTCATCTGCCAGTGCACGGGAGCGGCGCATGAAGGCGCTGCCGGCCAGCAGCCCAAGGACCGCCATGCAAAGCAGCAGCGCGATGCCCACGGCGCGATGGGCCGTCTCTGCGCCGGGCACGCGGCGAGCGGTCGTGACCAAGACGTCGCCGCCCACGACGATCGGTGAGGAGCACCCCTCGCCGGGCAGTGGGGTCTCCCACTCGATGCCCGCCTGCGCGGACCAGTACAGCGGAGCCTCGGCGCTCTGGCTCCGACCCTCGCGGTCCAGCCCGCGCCATCCCGGCCAGTCGTCCGCCAAGCCGTCCTTCCCAGCCCCGCACGCAAGCAGGGCGACGACCACCAGGAGCAGACGGGCGAATCGCAGCAGCGCACTCATCCGCGACGTTGGCGAAGCCGAGGGCCACATGCTTTCCCATTCATTCTGCCGCTGCAGTTGCCCTGCTCTGGGCCAGTGAGCTTTCGATGCAGCCCCCGCTCGGGTCCCGTCGTCTGCGCGCAACCGCGCTCCCCCCTTGCCTTCTCGCCAGGTGCCTCCGCTCCCGGGCTCTGGGTCTCGGGACGGCTCAGCCGGCCAGCGGCATGATGAACAGGCGGAAGTAGAGGTAGGCGACCGGCATCGCGAACAGGAGGCTGTCGAAGCGGTCCAGGACTCCGCCGTGGCCGGGAATGATGCTGCCGAAGTCCTTGATGCCGAGTTCACGCTTGATGAGGGACTTGCAGAAGTCGCCAAACTGCCCCAAGACGCCCATCGTGAGCCCAAGGAACACCATGTGCAGCACCGGCAGCCCGAACGCGGCCCCGATCCCGATCGTCGCCACGAGGCAGGCCAGCAGCCCGCCCCCGCAGCCTTCCCAGGTCTTGTTGGGGCTAATCTCGGGCCATGGCTTGCGGGTACCGAAGGTGCGGCCGACGAGCTGGGCCGCGTTGTCCTGCAGCCAGACCGCCGCAATCACCAGGAAGACTACGCCCATCCGGTCGCGGAACCCGTTGAGGGGGATGTCTTCGATGCCATTGAGATGCATGGTCCTGAGCCGCAAGAAGAAGGAGAACAGCAGGCCGACCCATACCACGCCGAAGACCGTGGCGCCCGTATTCGCGATCACGGAGCTTCCGCGCGGCCGGTGGAACTGCGCGATCATCGACAGCAGCACCGCCCCTCCCACGCAGACCGCAATGGCGCCCGACCGCCAGGCGGGGTCGAACCTCACGAAGTGAGTGGCCATGAGAATCCCGATGCCGCAGGCATAGCCCACCAGCCGCGCGGGGCGGATGCCCTGGCGCTCCACGCCACGATAGAGCTCCTCCATGCCGATCAGCATGGTCGCCATTGCCGGCACGAACAGCGGCCAGCCGTCCACGTACAGCAGCACGATGAGCACCGGCACGGCCACGACCCCCGTCCAGAACTTGGGGCCGACGAGCCGCTTGCGCGGCGGCCTACTCGGAGCCTCCGTCGTCACGGGGGCGTCGTCGGGCGAAGATGGAGGTGACGTGCTCATCGAGATCCCTCCTCGTGCAAAGCAGCGCGATCTCCTCAAACAGCGCGTAGGCGACGATGGCGGCCATGGGGTACACGAACCACGCCGTAGGCCCGAAGAGGAACGTGTAGACGGCGAACAGGCCGACGGCCCAGTTGGCGGTCTTGCCGGCATACAGGTGAAACGGGATCATCCGTCTGAAGCGGAGGTGCTGCAAGGCGACGCTCGTCGCGAACCCGACCAGCAACAGGCCCAGCACGGGCCAGTACTGCCGGAACAGCTCCGGGCGCAGGACGGCCATCCATCCAACCGTGTTGAGCGTCAGCAGGTCGTCGGCGACGCGGTCGAGCTTCGCCCCGAAGGGAGTCGAGAGGTCGTACGTGCGGCAGAGGTAACCGTCGAGCTGGTCGGTGAGAAACGTGGCCGCCAGCAGGGCCACGAAGAGCAGCCGCGCCTGGGGCTGCCACAGGGCCAGAACCCAGAGAACCGGGATCATCGCCAGGCGCACCACGCAGAGAGCGTTCGGAACGTGCTTGAGCCGCATCACCGGTCCCCCATCTATGGATCACGCGGTGTCCGCCAGGTGCTGGACCCTGGGCTGCCAACCCAGCTCCGCCAGTAAGTCCAGGTAGTCTCGCGGCTGCATCGTCTCGGGTCGCTTGCCCGCCAGAGCGATCAGCACTCCCTCCATCACGTTCGTGCCGAAGGACCGCCCCTGGAACTCCGGGGTCGTGGTGACGAGCGTGCGGACGCCGCGCGCGCGAAGCAGCGCGACATCTTCGTCGGTGGTGGTGTTGGTGATGATGACTTTGCCGTCCATGCGCTCCGGCAGGTTGCGGCGGATGTAGTGGAAATCGCCGGCCACGATGTCAGCCCAGTGGAAGAACCGGCCGTGCCGAGGTCGGACCGCCTCCTGCTTCTCGCCCGTCGGGTAGATGAAGCGGATGGGGAGCCTGCGGAGCACGGGCAAGAGGACCGCAGCCAGCGCGGCGATGGCCCGCAGGGAGCGCACGGGGATCGGCAGGCCGAGGCTGAAGATCAGGTCACCGAAGATCGTATCACAGCCGGCCGCCACCAGACCCTCGGCCATGCCGAAGCGGTCAACCGCACTGACCAGCAGCGCTCGCTTCCCTCTGAGTTGGA
>VGFC01000084.1 GCA_016869045.1 Armatimonadota bacterium | reverse complement strand
ACAAGGTCGTATCGGTCGGGACGGCCGTTCCCCCGGCGAACCCCTAGGAGCCCCCGTGCGCTACCAGTTGATTGCCTGCGAGATCATGCTCCGCGAGGCGGCGCTCCGCGCAGCAACGTCGCCCAACGTGATCGACTTGCACTTCCTGACGAAGGGCCTGCACGACAACCCCGATGCTCTGCGGGAGGGGGTGCAGGCGAAGATCGATGCCCTCGATGGTCAGCCCCATGATGCGGTGATCCTGGGCTACGCGCTATGCAGTAACGGGGCGGTCGGTCTGCAGGCGCGCAGCACGCCGCTCATCGTCCCCCGCGCGCATGATTGCATCACGTTCTTCCTCGGCTCCAAGGCGCTCTACGCCCAACGTCACAGCGAGAAGCCGGGCACGTACTACTACACCGCGGGCTGGATCGAGCGGGACGCAGCCCACGCCGAGCGCCAACCGGCCGACGGGGCCGGCCTGGACCAGTCCTTCGAAGCGCTGGTGGCGAAGTACGGCGAGGACAATGCGCGCTTCCTGATGGACTTCCAGAACCAGTGGATCAGCAACTACACGACCGCGGCGTACATCAAGACCGAGCTGGGCCATCGGCCGGACGTCGAGGCTGAGGCGCGACGGGCCGCGGAGTCGCACGGGTGGGAGTTCGAGATCATCGAGGGCAGCGATCGGCTGATCCGCGCCCTCATCGACGGGGATTGGAGCGAGGACGAGTTCCTCACCGTTCCACCCGGGCAGCGGGTCGTCGCGGCTTACGACGAGCGGATTGTCGGGGCTGAAGCCCCTCCCACGAGTGGCGCGTAGGATCAACATGGAGATCATCGTCGCCGAACACGCCGGGTTCTGCTTCGGGGTCAAGCGCAGCCTCGAGATGGCGGAGGAGGCGCTCGCCAAGCGCGGGCACGTCTACTGCCTGGGCGAGCTGATCCACAACTCGCAGGTGGTCGCGGACCTCGAGGTCAAGGGCCTGCGCGTCGTCTCGTCCCTGGACGCGGTGCCGGAGGGCGCGGTTGCGATGATCCGCGCGCACGGCGCCGGGCCGGCGGCCTACGAGGTCGCCCAAGCGCGCAACATCACGCTACTCGATGCCACTTGCCCGTTCGTGCGCCGTGCGCAGAAGGCAGCGGCCGATCTGGCGGAGGAAGGCTACCAGGTCCTGGTCGTGGGCGAGCGTGATCACCCGGAGGCGCGGGGAATCGTGGAGCATACGGGCGGGCGGGCGACCGTGGTTGAGAACCCCGCCGAAACGGATGGGATGGAGCTGACGAAGCGAATCGGGATCGTTGCGCAGACCACCCAGAGCGCCAAGAAGCTCGGCCAGGTCGTGGCCCGCGTCATTCCGCGCGCCCGGGACGTGAAGATCGCCAACACGATTTGCGACGCGACGAGCCATCGGCAGGGCGCCGCGCTTGAGATAGCGCGCGGGGTCGATGTCATGCTCGTCATCGGCGGCAGGCACAGCGCCAACACCACGCGCCTCGCCGATCTCTGTGCCGACATCTGCCCGCGCACCCACCACATCGAGTCTGCCGACGAGATCGAGGCCGACTGGCTGACCGACGCATCTCGCGTCGGCATCACCGGCGGCGCCTCCACGCCTGTGGCGGCCATTGAGGCCGTTGTGCGGCGGGTCGGGACGTGCCGAAATTAGGGACAGGCACCAATTTCCGGCAAGACGTCCGCCGGAAATTGGTGCCTGTCCCTAATTTCGGCCCACGATGCGAATGCAACCGAAGTAGAGCTTCACGCCCTCGAAGTCCTCGGGCCGGTACTGGTTGGCTTTCTTCGCCTCCTCGATGGGTACGGAGCGGTTAGGAGGGTCGGGGAGCAGCTCGACCGTGATGGTGTGCTCCGTATCGTCGAGGCTTGAGGCGAGAGGGAGCGCGCTGAGGCGGTAGTAGTGGGCCCACTGATCGACCTGCTCGCGCGTGCCGGCGTCCTGCCCATCAACCGTCACCTTCACACGCCCCGTCGCGGGCCCCATCAGATCGAAGAGGCTGGCGTCCGTCCCCCTGAAGCGGAACGTCACCTTCGCGCCGGGCTGATCGGTGGACCAGATCTCGTCGAAGTGCCGGGAGAAGTCGCGGGTCCCGAGCTTCGCGGGGACGATGCGCTGCCAGTCGCCGGAGAGCATCTCCTGGGTGATCGGGACTTGCTTCGCGTGCTCGAGGTTGGCCCTGCGGAAGGGCGCGACGAGGGTGTGCGGGCCGGGCGTGCCCTCGGTCGCCAACTCCGCGAGGTGCTCGGCAATCACCTGGGCGCAGACGCTCCAGCCGGCGGGCGTGGTGTAGACGCCGTCATTGGAGAAGACAGGCTTGCCGCCGGCCTCTTCGGGCCTGGCGCGGATGAGAAGCTCGCCGCGCTTCGCCATCTCCGAAATGCGCACTCCCATGTTGATGGACGGGATGCCATAGTGGTTGGCGAGGTTCTCATAGGCCGAGACGGGCGTCGGTGAGAGGCCCTGGCCGTACGACTCCTCATAGCCCGGGCGGAAGGAGTAGACGAAGACCAGGTCGAGGCTCGGGTTCGCGGTCCAGGCCCGGCGGACCACGCCCTCGATGGAGGACCAGATGCTCTCCGTGTTCCCCTCGGAGTCATCGGAGGCGAAGTCGATGAAGACGAGGTCGGGCTTCTGCGCAAGGACGTCATGACCGAAGCGGTAGACGCTGAATGCTGAGCCGCGCACACATCCGCAGATGCTCGCGTCCATGTCCGTCACCTTCGCCGCCGGGTACTGCTGCCGTAGCCAGTCGGCAACCGCGGGTCGCCAGCCGCCTTGCGCATGGGCGCCGCCGGCGAAGACGACGATCATCAGCGGCTGACCCGCCTTGAGCCTGGCGAAGGCATTCGGCGCGCCCTTGCGGGGGACGAACTCCCTCGCGGGCGCGGGCTCGTAGCCCGGGAGCTGGAAGTACCGCTCCGTAGTGAAGTCGCCCAGCGCGGCCGCGCCCGGGGCCTCGATGATGGGCCACGAGGCGCGCAACTCATCCTGGTATGGGCCGATCCTGTCAAAGGGGATCGGCTGGAAGCCGAGCTTGGGTGCGGGAGAGTCGGGCCGGAGGCGGAAGTCGTGCTTCGCGGGATCAACGAACTTCGGGTCGTCGAGCTGTGAGCGCTGGTCCTGGCCCGTCGCGCGCCACTCGTCCCAGGTCAACATCCGGCCGGCCGCGGGTCGCTCGGTCAGAGAGAACTTGAGGGCCAAGCCCTCCGGCGCGTAGATGCAGTTGTCATCGAAGCGGAAGCCGGCGAAGGCGGAGGCGCTGCCGCTGAAGGTCCAGACCAGTTGCCCGCCGCCCCAGGCGCTCTGGTTGCGATCGCGCATCATCTTCCCGCCCTCGGGCGTGTAGGAGATGATGTTGCGCACGAACTTGCCCGGGGCGCAGGTATGATGCGTGGCGGGATCGTCGGTGTAGGTGGCGAGTTCGGGGTAGTGCTGTAGGTAGAGGTCGTAGCCGCCCTTCTCGCGCAGGGCTTTGACGTACGAGTAGGACTGCTCGTCAAGGTCGGGGTAGTTGCCGCTGCTGACCTGGAAGGCGGGCGCATCAACGATGATGTTGTTCTCCCAGGTGTTGTCGCGGCCCTCATGGTTGAACATCCCGCACACCGGCACGCTGTACAGCACGTTGCCGAAGACGGTGCAGCCGACCTCGGGGGCGTCGAGGTAGATGCCCCAGGTGAAGTGCGGGTACTCGAACTTCACCTTGCCGTCCTTCACCGGCTGCCAGGAGCTGGCCTTGCCGAAGCCGCCGAGGTGATGGAAGACGTTGTAGCGGATCACCGTCCCGCGCACGGTGAAGTCGCGGGAGGACACGTAGAGGCCGCCGGTGTCCTCAGAGCCGAGGTTTGTGTGGTGGACGGTGTTGTACTCGACGGTCTGGTCGTTGCCGCCGACCAGGATGCCCTGGTGGTAGCAGTCGTGGATGAGGTTGTGGCTCGCCGTGTTGCCGCAACCGTTGAGGTTGACGCCCGTGTTGTAGGTGCGCTGGAAGCAGGCGATGTGGTGGATGTAGTTGTTGTCGGCGAAGTTGTCGCCGCGAGTGAGGGTCTTGCGGTCGCCGCCGTTGACCGACACACCGCCGGCGCCCGTCCAAGAGATGTCGTTGCCCCGCGCGCCCGAGGCGCGGCCGCCGGCGATGGTGACACCCCAACCTCCGCAGTTGCGGATCGTGCTCTGGGCGATGAGGCAGCGTTCGCAGTCGAAGACCTGCACAGCGTCGTCGTCACACGCTTCGAGAGTGAACCCGCGCAGCAGCACGTCCTTCGCGCCCTTCATCTGCACCAGCGTGGCGAGTGTCGGCGCCAGGACGTCGCCGGGACGCACCTCGGCCGGAGGCCAGAAGTAGAGCGTCGAGGTCGCGCGGTCCAGGTACCACTCGCCGGGCGCATCCAGCTCCTCGAAGAGGTTCTGCACGAAGTAGCGGTCGCCGACCACCAAGTTGTAGGAGACGTTGCTGCCCAGCGTGATCGTCTTCGTCTCGCGATCAGCCGACTTCACGGGCACGGTGTTCCAGGCCCAACCGTAGGCCGGGTGGATGCAGACCTGGGCCTGATCGACGCGCGTCCAGTCCTTGATGACGTCATCCGTGCAGGTGAAGTGGTCCTTCACGCTTGGGCCATCGACGGAGAGCACGTAGGCCCAGGTCCCGAAGTGGGGGTCCTCCGGATCGACGTTCGGGTAGCGCGCGAGGGTCATGCGCTCGCCCCGGAAGAAGAGCTGACGGAAGGCGACGCCCTCCAGCGGCGTGCCCTTCAGGTCGCACTGCAGGATGTTGCCCCGGTACGGCTTGAGCCCCGTGACCCGACGCGCACCGACCAGCGAGGGTTTCTCGTCGCGATAGGCGCGGTAAATGATCGGGTGGCCCTCCGTGCCTGAATCCTCGGCGCCGAGAGCAAGGGGCTCGGCCAGTTCGTACACGCCGCCACGGACGTGCACGGTTGCACCCTCGGTCAGCTTGCCGGCGGCCCTCAGCTTGCGCAGCTCGTCGCGCGCGTGGGTGAGCGTCGCGAAGGGGCCGTTGTTCGCCACCCGATCAGGGCGCGTTCCGGACCAGGCGTCGTTGCCATTGGTCGCCACGTAGAGATCGACCGGCGCGGCGGACAGGGGAAGCGCGCACGCCAGGAGAACTGCGAGGATCAAGGGGCAGGCGAGGGGCTGAAGCATGGCCGCACCTCCGTCGGTGGTCGGTCGGCGGAGCAGGCTTCGTCAGCCGATCACCTCAGCCCTGCCAGAGGAAGCCGACGGACGCGTAGAGCCGCCTGGATACTCCACGCAGAAGGCCAGGAGATGACCAACCGCGAGCGTTTCCGACGCGTGCTGAACTTCGAGCCCGTGGATCGACTTCCGATCATCGAGTGGGCGGGTTGGTGGGACAAGACCGTTGCGCGCTGGCGCACGGAGGGTCTGCCGGAGGAGCTGACGGATGCGTTCGCCATCCGCCAGCACCTCGGGCTCGATGATGTGCAGCAGTGCTGGATTCGCGCGTTCGGGGCCGATGCTCCCGGACCCGCGCACCACGGCGGGGCGCGGGTGACGGACATCGACGAGTACCGGGCGTATCGCGAGTACCTCTACCCCGACCCGCCGCCCTTCAGCCCGGAGGTCGCGGCGCAGTGGGCGGAGGCGCAGGAGGCAGGCGACCTCGTAGTGTGGATCACGTTGGAGGGGTACTTCTGGTTCCCACGGATGCTGTTGGGAATTGAACCACACCTGTACGCCTTCTACGACCAGCCCGAACTCATGTACGAGATCAACCGCGACCTGCTCGCCTACAACCTGCGCTGCGTCGAGGCGTTCTGCGAGGTGTGCACGCCGGACTTCATGACCTTCGCGGAGGATATGTCGTACAACCACGGGCCGATGATCTCGAAGGACCAGTTCGACGAGTTCATCGCGCCCTGCTACCGGGCCGTCGTCCCGGCGTTGCGCGAGCGCGGGGTCACGGTCATGGTGGACACCGACGGCGACATCACCGACCTCGTACCGTGGATGCTGGGGGTCGGCGTGCAGGGCTTCCTGCCGCTGGAGCGGATGGCGGGCGTGGACGTGAACCAGCTCCGCCGCGACCATCCCGACCTGCGGATGATCGGGGGGTTTGACAAGACCGTCATGCACCTGGGCGAGGCGCGAATGCGCGAGGAGTTCGAGCGTCTGCTGCCGGTGATGCGCTCGGGCGGCTACATCCCCTCGGTCGATCACCAGACGCCGCCGGAAGTGCCGCTGGAGGACTACCGGCTGTATGTGAGGCTGCTAGGGGAGTATGCACAGAAGGCGGCAGGAGGAAGCTGATGACCTCGAAGGAGCGCGTTCTCGCGGCGATCGAGCATCGGCAACCGGACCGCGTGCCGGTGGACTTCGGGGCGCATGGGCAGGTGTGTGTCGCGCTGCGCAAGCACCTCGGGTTGGCCGAGGACGCGAACCTGCACGCGCTCTTCGGAGTGGATCTGGCAGGTGTGGGGCCGGGGATCAAGCGGCAGGCCTCGGCGGTGTGTTATGCGGACCCAACGCGCGAGGTGACGGAGGACGGGCTGTACATCGACCTGTGGGGCGTGGGGTTCCGGCGCGCGCAGACGCCGACAGGGGAGTACATCGACATCGCCTACCATCCACTCCGAGGGCCGAGGGGGATAGGCGAGATCCGGAACCACACGTACATGGGCCCGGATGACTGGGACTACTCGGGTATCCGCGCGGCGGCGGAGAGCCTGTCCGAGTACGCGGTGTTCGTGCACTGCCGAGGGACCTTCGAGATCAGCTGGTTCATTCGCGGCATGGATGACCTGATGCTCGACCTGGCGCTCGAACCCGCGAGGGCGTGCGCGTTGCTGGACCGCGTACAGGAACCGCTGATGGAGCGCCTGCGGCGGATCCTGGAGGCGGGTGGCGAGGCCGTGGACATCGCGGAGTACAACGACGACGTGGGCACCCAGAACGGGCTGATGATGTCCCCGGAGATGTGGCGGAAGTACCTCAAGCCGCGCATCGCCGAGGTCTTCGCGCTGATCCGCTCCCACGGGAAGCATGTGCGCTATCACAGCTGCGGCGGCGTGCGCGACATCCTGCCGGATCTGATCGACATCGGGCTGGAGATCCTGAACCCGGTGCAACCCCTGGCACGCGGGATGGAGCCCGTCGCGCTGAAGCGCGACTTCGGCCGGCACCTGACCTTCCACGGCGGCATCGACATGCAGGAGTTCCTGCCGCACGCCAGCGTGCAGCAGGTGCGTGACGAGACGCGGCGGCTGATCGACGTCCTCGGCTACGGCGGCGGGTGGATCGCGTGCGCCTCGCACAACCTCCAGCCCGATACGCCGCCCGAGAACATCGTGGCGATGTACGAGACGCTGCTAGGGCGGGAGATCGCGTGACCGGCGACAGCTCAGGCGCAATGGGAGCGCAAGGGGCACCGTCAGGACGACCTGACGCGACCGGTCGGCCCGAATGACGTGAGGGTCGGCGGCCTATGAGGCGGGGAGGCTGGCAGACGGGAGCCAGAGGGCCAGAGCAGGACAGGCGGAGGCGCCCTTCGCGGACACGAGCGCCCTCCATCACCCCGCCGCGGGCTCGTGTTGGCGGGCGAGGTCGATGTCGTGGGCAAGGGGCATTTGGCGGCGGCGACCATGGGTCACATACACGACGACGCGTCTGTTGAGCATCGGCCCGATGGTGTCGTGGAGTTCGTCGCTGATGCGGATGTCGGTGTGTCCCTCCTGCCGCTGCACTCTCAGCTTCCCGGCGTCGAGATCAACTGCCCGAAGCAGCCCCTCCAGGACCGGCGGTTGCTTTCCAGGCTTGCGCGCCGGTTGCGGGCCGAGCGCCTTGATGAGGGAGTTCATCGGTTCGCGGTGAGCTGGTCTGAGCCGCACGGCTAGTTCCTTCGGCTCTGTGGGCCTTCGGATCTCGACCTCCGCGACATCCGCCCCGTTCGGGACAAGCTGCCTCAGGAGGCGGATGAGGGTACCTCTGTACCTCTCGTCCGGGACTTCGTGTCGGACGGCCTCATCCTCGCTCTGCCCCACCAAGCGTGCGAAGCGGAGACACGAGTCGATGATCTGCGTCGGCGTTGCTGAGGGGCGGTACGGGGTGCCGAGGTCAAGAGAGGGCTGTACCTGCGTCAGGTAGAGGTCAATTCGGTAGCTGCCGTAGATCGGTTCCGACATGAGAGCCCGGTACGCCTCGCCTATGTCTCGAACGGCGGGCGCCGGCCGTGCGGCGAAGTCTTCCTGGTTGCACCACGCACCCATCCGCCGGATGAGACTGGTCACCGTCTTCGCGACGGTCTCAACCACGTCCAGGGGAGCGACCCCATGCTGGACGCGGCCGCCGATGAGAACGGCAGAGAACGCGTCGCCGAGGCCCGGCAGCCCAGCGGCTCTGCCCCGCTGTTCGTTCCAGATGCGCTGGAGCAACTCACGGAGACTCTCGTGTGACCGTGCGTCGAGCGAACCCTTGGCCAGGAGCTCGTGCACCAAGGCCTCCGCCTCGTCGAGGGCGTCGGCCTTGAACAGCAGGGACGCGGCGCTCAGACCGAATACTGAACGGGTGCGGACACGCTCAGCTGGCAAGCGATCCACAAACGCCCTTTGCGCCTCGGCTGCCGCTCGGAAGAACCCATGGGCCCTCGCGACACTGCCCTCGCGAAGGGCCGTCTCTGCGCGAGCGATCAGGTCCTGGGATGCGCGGTAGTCTGACATCGGACGCTAGGTCTCCGGGATGCTCTCCATCGCGACGATTGCGCGCTCGAAGCCAACGACGGCAGCGATGCCGGGCAGGTACGACTGCCCTTCCAGCAGCTGCCGTTTCTTCTCAGTGAGCCGAGCGCCCACCGGGCCAACGTCAACTCCAGACACTTCGAACCGGCGAACTCCGAGGGCGTCGAGGTCCGGGTCGCCGTTCTCGTCAACGCCGCAGCCACAGGGCGCAACGTACCAGTCAGCACCTGAGGCCTGCTCGGCCCGAGAGACGACGACAGGGCCTGCAAGCCGTTCTGCGCACGCTATCGTCACACCGTAGGCCCCGCATTCGGTAGCGTCGGTGCTGTTCGCCCACGCTCTCCGAGCTGCGGTGTCTGCTGGCACCCATGCCACCGCATAGGACTCCCTTGCGTTGTCCATCTGCACGCTGAACGATTGGGGCGGGGTATGGTGTCTGTCCAGGCACACACATGCCGCTTGGTGGTGGTAGTCCCACACCTCGTCGGTGAGTCCCGGATGCCTGCCCGCTACTCCCTCGAACGTCAAGACAGAGCTTCCGTTCCCCCCAAGTGCATGTGACATAAAGACCGAACTCCTCGGATCGCGTCTCTGTGGCCAGATTCGCCGGCCGACGCCCTGGCACCTGCCAGACCCCGAAGGCGGCCGCAACCGGACGCGACGGGCCGTCAGGCTTCTTTGGCGATGGCTGCGTCGATGGCGGACAGCTCCTCCTCGCTGAGCTCCGCCTTGTCCAGGGCCGCGACGTTCTCGACGATCTGTGAGGCGCGGCTGGCGCCGATGAGGGCGCTGGTGACGCGGGGGTCGCGGAGGACCCAGGCGAGGGCCATCTGCGCGAGGGTCTGGCCGCGTTCACGGGCGATGGCGTTGAGCTTGATGAGCTTGGCGACCAGTTCCGGCGTGATGCTCTCCTTGCGGAGGAAGCCGGTGGGCTTCGCGGCGCGGGAGTCGGGCGGGATGCCCTCCAGGTACTTGCCGGTGAGGAGGCCCTGGGCGAGCGGGCAGAAGGCGATCACGCCGATGCCGAGGCGGTCGGTGTGCGGGAGGAGGTCGCCTTCGATCCAGCGGTCGAGGATCGAGTAGTTCGGCTGGTGGATTGTGACCGGCGTGCCGAGGCCGGCCAAGATCCGCGCCGACTCCACGGTCGCTGCGCCGCGGTAGCTGCTGATGCCGGCGTAGAGCGCCTTCCCCTGGCAGACGACGTGGTCGAGAGCGCCGAGGGTCTCATCCAGCGGCGTGCTCGGATCAGGGCGGTGCGAGTAGAAGATGTCCACGTAGTCGAGGCCGAGACGCCGCAGCGACTGGTCGAGGCTCGCGACGAGGTACTTGCGCGAGCCCCACTCGCCATACGGTCCCGGCCACATGAGGTACCCCGCCTTGGTCGCGATGATCAGCTCGTCGCGGTGGGCAGCGAAGTCCTCGCGTAGCAGGCGGCCCACGTTCGTCTCGGCGGAGCCCGGAGGCGGGCCGTAGTTGTTGGCGAGGTCGAAGTGGGTGATACCGAGATCGAAGGCCATGCGCAGCATGGCCCGCGCCTCGTCGGGATCGTCCCCGTCGCCGAAGTTGTGCCAACAGCCGAGCGAGATCGCCGGCAGCATCAGCCCCGAGCGCCCGCAGCGGCGGTAGGTCATCTGGTCGTAGCGGTTCTCAGCAAACGGCTCGCTCATCGTGCTGCTCCTTCCGTATCAGAACTCGCGGATCGTGTCCCACTCCTTCAGGTCAACACCCGGCGTCTCGGCGATGGCGGCGATGGCGAACGTGAGGACCGTGCAGCCTTCCTCCAGGTGACCGCCCATCGCCTTCTCGGGGTCGGAGAAGGTGACATGCGCGTGGATGCGGCCATCGATGATGACGCCGGTGAGCGTGAGGATGTCGAAGGCTCCCTCGCCGGAGAAGAAGACGTCGCCGGGCGGGAGGTTCGTGGTCTTCACGACGTGGACGTGGTAGCGGCTCAGGGAGCCCGCTCCGCTGAGGATCGCGCCGTTCGCGATCCCCGCCTCCGCTACGGCGACGCGTAGGCCCTGCAGCAGGTCCTCGTGAGGGTTCAGGCGGACCAGGAAGAGGCGGCTGGGGTCTGGATCGTGCCCCATCTGAGCCCACCCGAGCACACTGGTCTTGACGATCATCTCGTGTCCCTCCGTTCCGTGCCGCATAGCTCCCGCCACCCGGCGTGCACGACCCTCTCGATCCCGCGCAGCTTCGACTCATCGACGGAGGCGGGCTCGTAACGGCTGCGGACCTCCTGGAACTGCTCCCAGGCGGCCTGGAGCAACCGCTGCTCGCCGGCCGTCTCGGCGCCGCTCGCGAAGGAGCGGTCGAGCAGGCGGGGCGTGTAGAGCGAGCGCCAGTGGTTGAGCGTGTGGTCGGTGGTCAGGTGGCTCTTCTTCAGGCCGAGGCCTACGTCGAGGATGGAGTCGAGGGCGAGGTCGTCCTCCTCGAAGCTCACGCCGCGCGCGAAGTGTGCGAAGTAGCGCCCGAACTCCTCATCCAGCATGAACTGCACGGGGGAGAAGGTCTTGCCCGACTCCAGCAGCCCGGAGCCCAGCCCCGTCGGGATTCCGCTGTAGGTGCAGATCGTGAGGGCCTCGAAGGCGGCCTCGAAGCTCTTCTGGGTACCCGGCACCTTCGCGTCCGTGTAGCTCGGCCCGCCCGCGACGCGGCAGCGCCCGCCATAGCGCTCGCGGAACAGCTCGACGCAGAGCAGGTCCTGCAGCATCGCCTCAGGGGCGCAGAAGCTGACGTCCGCGCACTTCATGTCTAGCACGCCGCTGCAGATGCCGCCACCCGGCACGACGTCCGGGTTCACCGCGTAGGCCGCGACCCAACCGGCCAGCAACTCCGCCGCGCCGAGCACCACAGTGCCGGCTACCGTTGCCGGGGAGGAAGCGCCAGCCTGGGGCTGGGTGCCCAGCCAGACATGCACTCCGCGCTCCGTCAGTTGTCGGAGGAGGCCTCCGGCCCGCCAGTCCAGGCGGAGCGGCGTCACGGCGAAGAGGCAGATGGAGAGGAAGCTGTTCGGGTCCCCGTTGAGGATCGAGCCGAGTTCGGCGAAGTACGGGACCTGCTCCGGCAGGTGCAGGTACGCGCTGCCGACGCGGTCCGTGTTCTGCGCGACGATGAGAGTCGATTCGAGGGGCTCCACGGGCGCGGGCACGTCACAGCACAACAGCACGGGGCCGACCGCGCCGCCGGGCTGCCAGACGTGAGCGAAGCGCACGAGTTCGGTGAGCAGCTCGCAGCTGCCTGCCGCGCGGCGGTTCGTCTCGGGCTCCAGGTAGAACTGCGCGAGTTGCGAGCCGATGCCCGGCTTGAGGTCCCACGTAATGCGCGGCGGGCCGTCGGGGATCGGCTCGGGGTCAGCAAGACGCGGCGCGAGCATCGTCTCCACGAGCTGCCGCGGGATCAGCACCTGTCCGTCCGTACCCTCAGTCGCGCCCGCGCGGACCATGCTCGCCCGCAACTGCTCGTCCTGCACGAGGAAGCCGACAGTTTCCAGAGTACGCAGTATGGCCTCGTGGAGGCGGTCGAGTTGGCCATCGGTGGCGAGGCGTGGCAGAGGCATCCGGTTGTACCTCCCAAACGACGCCGTGCTTCGTCGGTCGGTGACGAGGAACCTTGGGGCTGGCGGCGAAGGCACAGACGATGGGCCGGAAGCGATGGAGGACGACATGAGATCGGCTTGGGTCACACTGGGGATGCTGGCGCTGGTACCCTGCACGGGGGCGCAGGAAGCGCCGGCGAAGCTGCACGGCGTCTTGTGGGTGGGCGGCTTTGCGCACGACTTCGATGCCTTCGCCACGATCACGCAGGAATCCCTGCCTCAACGCATTGCCATCGAGCTTCGGGTGGTACGCGACGGCAGCTTCCTGGATAGACCGGAGGCCGACGAGCTGGATGTCATCGTGATGAACCACTGCTTCGAGAAGGCTGAGGGCGTGCTCAGCGAAGCGCAGAAGCAGAAGCTCCTGGACCTCGTGCGAGGCGGGGTCGGCGTCGTGGCGATCCACGCCTCCTACTACTCGTTCCTGGACTGGGACGCGGTGCACGACCTGTACGGCGCGCGCTTCACGCAACACGGCAGCTCGGAGATCAACGTGGACGTGCGCTTCGTGGACCGCTCGCACCCCATCACGCGTGATCTGCCGGAGACCTTCCGCGTGCGCACGGAGCTGTACGAGTCCACTCCTCTCGCCGAGGACTGCCACGTACTCGCGATGGCGAAGGAGGAGGGCAAGGAGCAGGAGCACCCGTCGGTGTGGACGCGCGAGTACGGCAAGGGGCGGGTGGTCACGATCCTGCCGGCGCACTGGCCGGAGGCCTACAAGGTCCCCGAGTTCCAACAGCTCATCGCCAACAGCGTGCGCTGGGCGGCAAAGGAGAGGCCTGATGGATGATCCCAGATACAACCGCCGGCAGTTCCTGAAGACGACCTCGGCGGCTGCGCTGGTGACCTCGCTGGGTGCTGCCCCGTCGGCACCGGCCCAGGGAAGCCTGCCGAAGATCCTGAACCGCAACCCGAAGATGCGCTACCGGCGCCTGGGCAAGACGGAGTTTTGGGTCTCCGAGGTCAGCCTGGGCGGGCATGGCGGCAGCGGCGTCGAGGACCGGATCGCGGTGCTGGACAGGGCGGTCGAGCTGGGGATCAACTACGTGGACAACAACATCGATGCGGAGTGCGACCTCTACGGCGAGGCGATGAGTCGGTGCGCCACGGCGAAGCGGGACCGGTGGTTCATCGGCTTCGCGTCGTGGCCGGAGAAGATCACGACCGAGTACGAGGCGCAGCTCACGCCCGAAGGCATGATGGCGAACATCGAGGCGCGGCTGCGGTCCTACAAGACCGACATGCTGGACATGTGGCGGCCGGTCGGCGCGACGTGGGGTGAGGGCCAGACCAGCATCGCCAGCATGCTGATGGTGAGCGACAAGACGCTAGAGATGGTCGTTCAGGTCTTCGAGAAGGCGAAGCAACAGGGGAAGGTGCGCTTCCTGGGCATCTCGGCGCACAACCCGAAGGTGTTCCGGCGGGTCCTGGAGGCGTACCCGCAGTTCTCGGCCATCATCTTCCCGTACCTGTTCCTCACGCAGGAGTTCGGCGGCGACAGCCTGCTCGAGGCGGCGAAGCAGAAGGACGTGGGCGTCATCGGCCTGAAGCCCTTCGGCGCGGGTACGGTGTTCGCGCAGCGGCCCAGCGAGATCCAGGGGCGCGTCGATGGACGTGCGCGTGTCCTCATCAAGGAGATGCTTCAGGAGTCCCGCGTGTCGGCGGTGATCCCCGGCGTGAACGTGCCGGAGCAGCTCGAGGAGAACGTGCGCGGCTCCTACGAGCGGGACGTGCCGCCGACCGACGCCGATCGGCAGGCCCTGCGCGAGTGCACCTTGAGCTTCTACGCGAACTTGCCTCCGCACTACGAGTGGCTGCGGGACTGGAGGTTCGCATGAACCGTGCCGCAATCACGCTGGCGGCTCTCGGCGGTCTGGCGGCCGTTGCCGGCGTGCGGCTGAGGGCGGGGGCGGATAGCGTGGCCGACCCGATGGGGCCAAATGGTGCGTGCTACGTGTGCCACATGACCTTCGTGCGGGAGGAGTTGGCGAAGACGCATCTCGCGAAGAAGGTCACGTGCGTGAAGTGCCACGGTCTCAGCGCCAAGCACGCCAACGATGAGGACATCGGCGCGACGAAGCCCGACCGCCCCTACACGCGCGAGCAAGTCAACGCCATGTGCCGCAAGTGCCACCGGCGGCACGATGTGCCGCCGGAGGACGTGGTCGCGCGGTGGGTCGGGAGGAAGCTCACGCAGACGCCGGCCGTCTGCACGGACTGCCACGGGACCCACCGCATCGAGAGGGCGGAGACTAGCGGTTGAGCGAGGGCCAGACATGGTGTTCGGCTGTCTGATTCCGATGGTGGGTGTGATGGCCATGACGAGCGCGGGCGCGGCGCAGAAGGCTGCGGCGATCCCTCCACCACGCGTTACCCAGGCCGACATGTCGGTGGGCGTCTTCTATTTCCCCGGATGGAGCCGGGAGCAGCGATGGTATTGTATCGAGGCGAGCCAGCCGACGCTGCACCCGCTGCTCGGGTACTACCGCGAGGGCGACCCGGAGGCGGCGGACTGGCACATCAAGTGGGCGCTGGAGCACGGCATCTCGTTCTTCGCGTTCGACTACTACATCGAAGGCGGAGGGGAGCTGCTGGAGAGCGCGCTGGCGGACGGGTTCCTGAAGTCGCGCTTCATCGACCAGTTCCGATTCTGCGTGTGCTGGTGCAACCACGCGCCGGCCGAGACGCAGACGAGGGAGGAGTTCGAGGCCTTCGAGGACGTGGTCATCGACAAGTACCTGAAGCACCCCTCGTATCTGCTGATCGACGGCAAGCCGCTGGTGATGATCCTGGCCGGGTACAGCTTCGTGAAGACGCTGGGGGTGGAGGGTGCGAAGGAGGTCTTCCAGAGCTTCGATGCGCGCTGCAAGGCGGCGGGGCTCAACGGCGTGACCCTCGTCTTCTGCGAGGGCGGGATCATGGGCCAGCAGGCGATCGATGACTCGCTGGCGGCCGGGTGCCACGCGTTCTGTCTGTACAACTACCCGTACATCGGCACCTCGTTCACCGGGCCAGGCCAACCCGGCGCCGAGGCGAGTTACGAAGACATGATCGTCCAGGGCGAGGGCCTCTGGAAGCACTGGCGGAACGTGACCAAGGGCGCGTTCTGGCCGACGGTCATGCCGGGATGGGATCGGCGGCCGTGGACGAAGGACCGCGACCTCGTCCGCACGGGCAGCACGCCGGGCTTGTTCGAGCGGTCGCTGCGCGCGGCGCGGGAGCACGTGAACCAGGACCGGATCGTGATGATCGAGGCGTGGAACGAGTGGGGCGAAGGTTGCGTCCTCGAACCGACGCGGGAGCAGCGCTTCGCGTATCTGCAGCAGGTGCGCGAGGTGTTCTGCCCCGGCGCCGAGCCGCTTGAGCCGCAGGACCCGGCCTCGCTCGGGGTGCCGCTACCCTCGTGGGACCTGAAGCTACCGTCGGTTACCCGCTGGACCTTCGACTTCGACAACCAGGGCTGGACCGGCGCGCGCTGCACGGAGCTGGTGAACCGGCAGGGGGTGCTCGCTACGTCATCGACGAGCGGCGATCCGGCGCTGAGCAGCCCGCCGAACTACGTGCGGTGCGAGGAGTACCGCAACGTGCGCGTGCGGATGCGCCTCACGCCACCGCAGGGCATGGACCGGAAGGAGTGCACAGCGCAGGTGTTCTGGGCCACGGTGGAGCGGCAGATGTGCGAGGAGACGAGCGCCATCTTCCCCGCGCAACTCGACGGCAAGTGGCACGAATGCGAGGTCGATCTCGCCGGGAAGCCAGCCTGGAAAGGCATGGCCGACAGCTTGCGCCTCGATCCGTGCGACGCGCCAGGCATCAAGATCGAGGTGGACCGGATCGAACTGCAGTAGCCCGGCTCAATCCCGAACTAAGCCTTCCGCCACTCGTGGTACGCCTCCAACGCTGACGGGAAGGGCTCCAGCGCGCGCTCGAAGATGCCGAGGGAGTAGGCGATCGCGACGCCGTAGTTTGTGATCGGCACGCCGGCCTGGCGGCAACGCACCATGCGGGAGAGCATCTCGCGGCGATTCCACATGCATGCGCCGCAGTGGACGATGAGGTCGTAGGGCGTTACATCGTCGGGGAAGTCGTGCCCCTGGACGTGGCTGAACTCCAGCTTACCCCCCACGTACTGCGTGAGCCACCGAGGGATCTTCACGCGGCCGATGTCCTCGCCGATGGGGTGGTGCGAACAGGCCTCGGCGATGAGAACGCGGTTCCCAGGTTTGAGCCTGTCGATGGCGAGGGCTCCACGCACGAACTCCAGCAGGTCGCCCCGGTAGCGCGCGAAGATGATCGAGAAGGAGGTCATCAGCACGCCCGGCGGCGTGTCGCCGGCGACCTTGAGGAAGGCCTGGGTGTCCGTGACCACGATGGAGGGCGGGCGGTTCAGGCGGTCCAGCGCGTCACGCAGCTCGCGCTCCTTCACGATCATGCAGTAGGCGTCGTTGTCCAGCACGTCCCGAATCGCATTGACCTGCGGGAGGATGAGCCGGCCCTTGGGGGCTTCCAGGTCGATGGGCACCACGAGCAGCGCCAGCTCGCCGGCGGGCACGAGGTCGCCGAGGATCGACGGTGCGTTGATGAAGTCCTCGGGCGCGGCGCGGATCAGCGCCTCGCGGAGGTCCAGGATGCCCTCGCCCTTCACAGCCACGGTCCGTACGACGGGGATCTTCGCGGCCTTGAAGCGATCGAGGAGGGGGACTGGCGGCTCGGCGAGGTCCACCTTGTTGAGGACGACGATCGTGGGGATCCCGCGGCCCTGGAACTCGGTGAGGATCTCCTCCTCGAACTCGCTCCAGCCATCCGGCGAGACGATGATGACGCCGAGGTCCGTGCGGTCGAAGACCTGCTTCGTGCGGGCGACGCGCATCTCGCCGAGTGCGCCCACGTCGTCGATGCCCGCGGTGTCGATGAAGAGCACCGGCCCGAGCGGGAGGAGCTCCATCGGCTTCTCGACGGGGTCGGTGGTGGTGCCCGCGATCTCCGAGACGATGGAGACGTCCTGGCGGGTCAGCGCGTTCAGCAGCGACGACTTGCCGACGTTGCGCCGTCCGAAGAGGCCGATGTGGAGGCGAAAGCCCTTGGGTGCACCGTCGAGTCTCATGTCTCAGGTCTCGTGTCTCAGGTCTGAGGTCTGAGATCTGACCCCAGGCGGTTGACGCTTTCAGGTGCGAGGAGTTCGTCGAACTCCTCGCCCGAGAGTAGACCGCGCTCGATGACGATGTCGCGGATCGAGCGGCCCTCGCGGCGGGCGGCTTGCGCGACATCCTGGGCGGCGTAGTAGCCGATCCGCTCGACGAGGGCGGTGGCCGTCGCGGTGGCGCCGGCGATGTGCTCGCGGCAGCGCGCCTCGTTCGGCTCGATCCCCACGACGCAGAGGCTGTAGAGGATCGCGCACGCGCGCCTGAGTAGGTCCAGGCTGTCGAGCAGCGCGTCGGCGACCAGCGGCAGGAACTGGTTCAGCTCCAGGTTGCCGAGCGAGCAGGCCATCGTGACCGACTGGTCGTGGGCCATCACCGCGAGGGCGGCCTGCGAGACGGCCTCTGGGATGATCGGGTTCACCTTGCCCGGCATGATCGATGATCCGGCCTGCCGCTCCGGGAGGCGGATGTCCCCGAAACCGGCGTCGGGCCCCGAGGACAGCAGGCGGAGGTCGGTCGAGACCTTCAGCAGATTGCTCGCGCACGCCTTGAGGATGCCGCTCACCTCAACGAACACGTCGGCGTTCTGGGTCGCCTCCACCAGGTTCTCAGCGCGGGCGAGGCCGAGGTTCGTGATGTCTCGCAGGTGCTCGATCGCGCGGAAGATGAACCGGCGCGGCGCGGCGAGGCCGGTGCCGATCGCGGTGCCCCCGAGGTTCACGACGCGTAGGCGTTCCTCGCACTTGTAGATTCGCCAGCGGTCGCGCGCGAAGGCCTCGGCGTAGGCCGACATCTCGCGGCCGAGCGTCATCAGCACCGCGTCCTGGAGTTGTGTGCGCCCGACCTTGACGACGCCGGATGTCTGGCGCTCTTTGCTCTGGAAGGCCTCCAGCAGGGCGATGACCTCGCGCTCAAGCTCCCGGAGGAGCCGGATCGCGGCGACCTTGAGCGCGGTCGGGTACGTGTCATTCGTGGACTGGTGCAAGTTGATGTCGTCGAGGGGGCTGACGGCCTCGTAGTCGCCGAGCGGGCGGCCGAGCACCTGCAGGGCGCGGTTGGCGAGCACCTCGTTCACGTTCATGTTGGTGGAGGTGCCGGCGCCGCCTTGCAGCGCATCGACGACAACATGCTCGTCCAGCATCCCCTCCATCATCTCGGAGCACGCGTGCTCGATGGCCGCGGCCTTGTCCGCCTCCCACCAACCCAACTCGTGGTTCGTGCGCGCACAGGCGAGCTTCACCGCGCCGTAGGCGTGCACGAGCGCCGGGTTCACGCGCCGGAGGGAGAGCGGGAAGTTCTCCAGCGCGCGCTCGGTGTGGATGCCGTGCAGCACATGCGCCGGCACGTCGCGCTCGCCGAGGAGGTCATGTTCCTTGCGGTACTCCTGCATCATCGTGCACCTGCCGCGTGTCGCCGCGGGGAGTCCCCGCGCCCCACTCCGACCTTCCTCCCAATGGCCTCGATCCCCTCGCGGATCAGGCGGTCACCCTCCTCGGTCGCGACCTGGACACGGCCCTTGGAGGGGTAGATGTCGTACTTCACGCGGTACTCGGGTGGCGTCAGGTTGGGCATGACGACATTGGCGCCGCGCTCCAGGCCGAGCTGCCGGCTCGCGTCGCCGCTGACCGTCGCAAGCGCGGTGGTACTCGGGATGTTGGCGAGCGGGCAGACGATCCGCGTGAGGGCAACGACCTTGTAGCCCATCTGCTCTGAGTTCGGGACCTGATCGGTGGGTTCGGGGTCCGGGGTTCGGGGTCCGGCGTTCGCGGCCGGGGCGAGAGGCGTCAGCGGATGAGGAATGAAGGGGCCGATGCCGATCATGTCCAGGTCCAGCTCGCGGAACAGCAGGATGTCGTTCGCCAAGTCCTCAAAGGTCTGGCCCGGCAGGCCGACCATGGCCCCGCTCCCGGTCTCGTAGCCCATCCCGCGAAGCCCCCGGAGGAGGGCCACGCGGTCCGACACCGTCCCTGGAAGGGGTGGGTGCAGGGCGTCGTAGAGCGCGCGGTTGGAGGTCTCGAACTTCAACAGATACCGGTCGGCGCCCGCCTCACGCCAGGCACGGAGATCGCCGAGGCTGCGCTCGCCGAGACTGAGAGTCACGGCGAGCGGCGTCTCACGCCTGATCCGACTCACGAGCTCAGCGACCCATTCGCCGGTCAGGCCGGGATCCTCACCCGACTGCAGCACCACCGTGCCATAGCCTCGCTCGACCGCCACGTGGGCGCAGGCGAGCACTCCGTCGAGCGACATGCGGTAGCGCTCCAGCGCCTGGTTACCGGCCCGGATGCCGCAGTACGCGCACTGCCGAACGCAGTGGTTCGAGATCTCGATCAGCCCACGCAGGTGGACCTCATCGCCGACATTCTCCCGGCGCAGGCGGTCGGCGCGTTCCCAGAGCCCTCTGAGGCGCGACTCGTCCTCTTCGCGGAGCCACTCGATGATCTCGGTCCGATCCATGCCTCTGCCGGTCTCAGGTCCGTAGTCTGTGGTCTGAGGTCTGAAGTCTGAGGTCCGCCGTCCTACTGGATGGTCTCGAAGGAGCGGCGTCCGTTGCGGGGCAGCGTGACGGTGAAGGTGGTGCCGGTCGGCCCGCTCGCCGGATCGGCGTTGGAGGTGACGATGATGTCGCCGCGATGCATCTTGACGATTCCGTAGGTCACCGCCAACCCGAGCCCCGTACCTTTGCCGGTCTCCTTGGTGGTGAAGAAGGGCTCGAAGATCTTGCCGAGGTTGTCCTGCGAGATTCCGACGCCGGTGTCCTTTACGGCGATCCGCACGTGCCCCTCGTCGCCGGTGACCCTGACGGTGAGCGTGCCCCCGTCCGGCATTGCAGCCATAGCGTTGCTCACGAGGTTGGTGATGACCTGCGTGATCTGGTTCTGGTCGAGGGCCGCCGTCGGTTCTTCGAGGTCGCAGAGAGCCTCGACGCGCACATTGGGCGGCGCGGGCGTCGTCTGAAGGCACCGGGTGACCAGCTCGCACGTGTTCGTGGGCTCCAGAATCACCTTCGACTGGCGGGCGAAGTTCAGCAGGCCGGCGACGATCTTCCGACAGCGGTCCGCCTCCTCCGCAATCAGCCTGAGGTCCTCGGTTGCGCGTTGGCTGTTGGCGGCCTCCTCCAGGAGGATGTGGGTGTACATCAGCACGACACCCAGCGGGTTGTTGAGTTCGTGCGCGATGCCGGCGGCGAGCTGGCCCATGCTCGCCAGCTTCTCGGACTGCATTAGCGCTTCTTGCGTGCTGGCCAGTTCCTTCACCGTGCGTCGCAGCTCCTCAATGGTGAAGGGCAGGCACATCTCGCTCTCGGCGAGGCCGAGATGGATCGCCACGGCGTGCTCGCGGCAGGTCTCGTATCCGCAGGCGCCGCAGTTCAGTTCGTCTTCCGGCTGGACCTTACCCATGCGAGCCAGGATGTAGAGCAGCTCCTCCTGCGACGGCACAGGCACTGGCCTGGCCTCAGCCTCGAAGGAGCGGCGGAGGTCCAGGTCCGCGAAGCGCCGCATGTCCTGGTGCCACTCCTCCTCCGTAGTGCCCACCAGGCGCTGTCGCGCGTAGCGGCTGACGGCGGAGCGGCGGCTGAAGAGGGGCGCGTCGCTGCTGATCCCCGAGCCCGTGACGCACCCGTGGCAACAGAGGACCTCCAGGAGTTTGGCGTCCAGGTCGCCGGACTCGAACTCCTTGATCGCCTCCACGAAGTTGCTGCGTCCGTCGGCGGCGACGACATCCCCGGTGATGAGGTCCTCGCTGATCTCCGCCGCCTGAAGCATGCCCCGGCTGATCGGGAACAGTGCCCCCGGTCCGGCGCGAGGGGCGTCAAACTCGCTGGGCTCAACTGCGCCACCGACAAGGCCGTTAGCCTCGAGCATCTCACGGAGTTCGATGAACGTCAGCGCCGCGTCCACTTCCCCGATGAGCTTCTCGCTCGCCACCTCGCCCTTCTTGGCGATGCATGGACCCATGAAGACGATCCTCAGGTCGTCGCCATGCAGGCGGTGCAGCACCCGTGCTGTGGCAACCATCGGTGAGACGATGGGGGCGAGGCGTGGGACGAGGTCGGGATGGTAGCGCTCGACATAGCAGACGAGCGCCGGACAGCTCGTCGCGATGTGGCGCTGTCCGTCGCTGGCCTCCAGGAGCCGGCGGAACTCCCGCGCAACGAGGTCGGCCCCGAAGCCGACCTCATTGACGAGGCCGAAGCCCAACTCGCGGATCATGCCCACGAGCTGGCGGTAGTCGAGGTCGGGGAACTCGGCCGGGAAGCTCGGGGCGACGATGGCCGCGGTCCTCGCTCCGGACACGAGGAGCTCAGCCACACGGTCGGTGCTGCTCATCACACGCTTGGCGCTCTGGCTGCAGACCCGGACGCAGTTGCCGCAGCCGATGCAACGCTCCGCGATGACCTCGGCCTGGCCGTCGGCGATGCGGATGGCCTTGGCCGGGCAGTCGCGGACGCACGTGTAGCACACGCGGCAGCGTTCCTTGATGGTGGTCACCAACGGCAGGTTGCCGGCACCCTTCACTGCTGCACCTTCACCGTGTGAGGCACTC
>VGFC01000083.1 GCA_016869045.1 Armatimonadota bacterium | reverse complement strand
GTGCCGTGCATCTCGTGCACCCTCTAGGTGAGGACCACTGCTGTCGGGAGGAGAGCGCTGTGAGAGTCGGTCTGGTCGGCGTGGGACCCGTTGGTGATCGCATTGTGCGTGTGCTCCGGGAGCGCAAGTTCCCCGTGGATGGCGAACTCGTGGTGATGGCCACGTGGGAACGCGAGGAGGTACTGGATGGCCACAAGTTCCCCGTCCGCAAGGTCTGCAAGAAGCTATTCAAGGGTCTGCAGGTGGTCTTCTTCGCGGGGCGTGAGGGCGCGAGGGGCGCGAGCGTGAAGTGGGGACCGGTTGCTGCGGACGCGGGCGCCTATGTCATCGACAATGGCGGCGACTTCCGCATGACCGACGGCTACCCGCTCGTGGTGCCTGAGGTCAACATGGACGCGGTGACGGCGAAGACTCGACACATCACCAGCCCCAACTGCTCGACCATCCAGATGGTCGTTGCGCTGGCCCCGCTGCATCGCGTGGCCGGGATGAAGCGCATCGTCGTGTCCACTTACCAGTCGGTCTCCGGCTGGGGCGCGGATGCAATGGACGAGCTGCTGCAGCAGAACCAGGCGCTCGTGCGGGGCAAGCCCCTGACGTTCAACCCGAAGATCTTCACCCACCCGATCGCCGGCGAGTGCCTTCCGCACATCGACCGCTTCGATGGCAGCGGCCATACGAAGGAAGAGCTGAAGATGGTGTACGAGACGCGCAAGATCCTCGGCGCGCCCAGGCTGGCCGTCAGCGCGACCACCGTGCGCGTCCCCGTCGCCGTGGGCCACTCCGAATCGGCCAACGTGCAGTTCCGCAAGCCGATGGACGCCCAGCGGGCGCTGGCGATCCTACGGGACCCCAAGCAGTCGCCCGGCGTCGTCGTGATCGACGGTCTCTCCCGCGATCCGAACGCGAAGAAGGTCCGCAAGGCCGAACTCGAGCGCGATTACCCCGTCACCCGCGACCTGGAGGACCCCGCGCTCGCCGACATGGTCCTGGTCGGCCGCGTGCGCGACGATGACACGCTGCCCAACACGATCAACCTGTGGGTTGTCGCCGATAACCTGCGCAAGGGCGCGGCAACGAACGTCGTCCAGATCGCCGAGAAGATGATCGAGCGTGGACTGTTGGCCGGCTGACTCCCTGCCCGGGAGCGCGGACATCTTGTCCGCATGTCGTCAGGGCGGCACGGAACTTGCGGACAAGATGTCCGCGCTCCCGGCGACCGCTACATCGGAGGGTCTCCTGAATGCCTGACTTCGGTAACCTGCTGACCGCGATGGTTACGCCGCTGACGGCGGACGGCGCGGTGGACTTCGCTCGCACCGCCGAGTTCGCTGCGCGGCTCGTCGACACCGGCTCCGACGGCCTGGTCGTCGCGGGCACGACGGGCGAGGCGTCCACGCTCACTCCCGAGGAGAAGCTCGACCTCTTCCGTTGCGTCATCGACGCCGTGGGCGACCGCGCGGTCATCGTGGGCGGCACGGGTGACAACGAGACGCAGTGGACGGTCGACTTCACCCGCGAGGCGAGCAAGCTCGATCTCGACGCGGTGATGCTCGTCGGTCCGTACTACAACAAGCCCAGCCAGGAGGGCCTCTACCGCCACTTCGTCGCAGGCGCGGCGGCGACCGAGCTGCCGGTGATGGCGTACAACGTGCCGACCCGTACGAGCAAGAACATCGACACCGACACGGTTCTGCGCCTCGCGGAGATCGACAACATCGTCGCCCTCAAGGAAGCCAGTGGCGACATGAAGCAGATCACCGAGATCTGCCGCCGCGCGCCCAAGGACTTCCTGGTGTACTCCGGCGAGGACCCCGTCACGCTGCCGATGCTCTCCCTCGGCGCGCGGGGCGTCGTCAGCGTCATCAGCAACGTCGAGGGCCGCAAGGTGCAGGAGATGGTGACCGCCTACCACGCCAAGGACACCTCCCGCGCCACGGCGCTGCACCACGAGCTGTTCCCCCTGTGCGAGGTCTGCTTCCTGGAGTCGGGCAACCCGGCGTGCGCCAAGCGGGCGCTGGAGATCTGCGGCTTCCCCGTCGGGGGCGTGCGCCTCCCGCTGGTCGAGGCGAGCGAGAAGGACACCGAGAAGATCCGAGCCGTCTGCGAGAGGATGGGCCTGATTGGAGCTTGAGGCCATCGCGGCGGAGGTCCGCGCGTGCGAGAAGTGCGGGCTGTGCAAGACCCGCACTCATGCGGTGCCGGGCGAAGGCCCGGCGGACGCCTCGATCATGTTCGTCGGCGAGGGTCCCGGCCAGAAGGAGGACGAGCAGGGCCGCCCCTTCGTCGGCCCCGCCGGCAGCCTCCTGAGCCAGCTTCTCCTGAAGGCCGGCCTGCGCCGCCCCGAAGTCTACATCACCAACATCGTGAAGTGCCGCCCGCCGGGAAACCGCGAGCCCCTGCCCGAGGAAGTCGCCGCCTGTCGCGACTTCCTGACCCGCCAGATCGCGGCTCTGCAGCCGAAGGTGATCTGCACGCTGGGGCGCCCGGCCTCTCAGACGCTCATCGATCCGACGCTCTCGATCTCCCGCGAGCACGGCGTCGCCCGCACCATCGGCGGCATCACCTACGTCCCGCTCTACCATCCCGCTGCAGCGCTGCACCAGCAGCCCCTGCAACCGGTTCTCGTCGAGGACATGCGCCGCCTCGGCCCGTTTCTGAAAGGCAGGTAACAGGTAACAGGCAACAGGTAACAGGACGGCCGGCGTCCGCAGTTCCTGTCACCCGTTACCTGTTACCTGTCACCTCACCATGACCGACCCCGTTCGTCTGATCAGTCTCGGCGGGACGCTGAAGATCGGCAAGAACATGCTGGTCTTCGAGCAGCGCGGCGAGCTGCTGCTGGTCGATTGCGGCATGGGCTTCCCGGACGAGACGCTGCCGGGCGTCGACCTCATCCTCCCGGACATGACGTATGTCTTCGAGAACCGCGACCGGGTCGTCGGCCTGATCCTGACGCACGGCCACGAGGACCACATCGGCGCGGCGCCCTACCTGCTCGAGCGGATGCCGGTGGACATCTACGGCACTCCGCTCACGCTGGGCCTGCTGAACAGCAAGCTGGAGGAGTTCCACGCGGCGCCGGGCATGACGCAGACGCCCGTGCAGGCCTCCGAGACGCGGCAGATCGGCTCCTTCACCGTGGAGTTCATCCGCGTCAGCCACAGCATCCCCGACGGACTGGCCCTCGGCCTGCGAACCGATGCCGGGCTGATCGTCCATACGAGCGACTTCAAGTTCGACTACACCCCGGCCGACGGCCAGCTCACCGACCTGCATCGCTTCTCCGCGCTGGGCGCCGAGGACGTCCTGCTGCTGCTGACCGACTGCACGAATGCCGAGAAGGCCGGCCAGACGCCCTCCGAGCGGCAGGTGACCGCCGCCCTGCGCGAGCTGATCCACGACGCGCCCGGCCGCGTGATCGTCACCACCTTCGCCTCCAACATCAGCCGGATGCAGCAGGTGATCGACGTCTCGGGCGAGTGCGCGCGCAAGATTGCGATCGAGGGCCGCAGCATGGTGCGCATCGCCGAGACCGCGCGCGAGCTGGGCTACCTGAAGGTCCCCGACGGGATGCTCCTGCCGATCGAGGTGATCGACGAGCTGCCGCGCGAGCACGTGACCATCCTCACCACGGGCAGCCAGGGCGAGCCGATGAGCGCCCTGAGCCGCATCGCCGAGGGCCGCCACAAGCACGTTTGCGTGGAAGAGGGCGACATGGTCATCATCTCGGCCAGCCCCATTCCCGGCAACGAGACGCTCATCTCCTCGGCGATCAACAGCCTCCTCAGCCAGGGCGCGCGCGTCGTGCACGGCCCGGCGCATCAGGTCCACGTCTCCGGCCACGCCAGCCGCGAAGAGCTGAAGATGATGCTGACCCTGGTGCGCCCGAAGTACGTGGTCCCTACTCACGGGGAGCTGCGGCACATGGTGGCCTATCGCGAGCTGGCGGTGGAGATGGGCCTGCCCCGCGACCGGGTCCTCCTGCTGTCTCCTGGTGACGTGGTCGAGCTTCAGGACGGCGAGGCCCGCTTCGGCGAGACGGTGCCCGCGGGCAGCATCAACGTCGACGGCCTGGGCGTGGGCGATGTCGGCGAGGTCGTCATCCGCGATCGGCGCGACCTCTCCCGCGACGGCATCTTCCTGCCGGTGGTGGTGGTGGACGCCGAGACCTTCGAGCCGCTGGCCCCGATCGAGGCCTACTCGCGCGGCTTCGTGCACATGCGGGATGCGCAGGAGATCGTGGACGAAGCCAATGCCCGCGCGCTGCAGGCCGTGCGCGACTTCCAGGCCGAGGGCGTCCGCGACATCGAGGTCCTCAAGGCCCGCGTCAAAGCCGCCGTGCGCAAGTACCTCTACGCCATCACCGAACGCCGGCCCATCATCCTGCCCATCGTCACCCCGATCGGCGACCTCCCCCCCGAGGAATCCCCCGACCCCGCGGCGCAATAGCCGGAGGCTCACTGTCGCGCGCTGCTGTTCTCTCAGAGGGTGCACGAGAAGTACGGCGTCGGGCGTGATGAATCACGCCCCTACACGTGGGCGCGATGAATCGCGCCCCTACATAACGGCGCCTGCGTGCGGAGTGTAAGACCGCCATCCATCGCCTTTGAGTGTAGGGGCGCGATTCATCGCGCCCAACCGAGTAGGGGCGCCATTTATGGCGCCCCCTCACACCGCTCTCGCGAGCACGCCATGTCCACGCTCTGTGAAGTCGGCCGCTGCAGTCGGTGCGCGATGTCGCGCGAGTACCGGGACCAACCGGTGCTCAGCGACCCGCTGCCGGTTGGCATCGAGGCCGCGGCGGGCGAGCTGCGGCGGCTCGGCGTGCCGCTGGTAGCGTTCGGGCAGACGCTGTTCTGGGATGAGGCGTCGAAGGCGGTGTTGCGCCGGCTGCTCGACGAGCACGCGCCGGAGGTCCTGCTGTTCGCGGGCATCCACGACTCCGACTACTTCAGCAAGCTCCACGGACGCGGGCGGGCGGGCGAGGGTTTCGTGCGCTGGGCGACCAACGACTGGACGCACCGCAGCCTTTGGGCGGCCGTGGCCGAGACCACGTCGCTGTTTGGCGCGGAGACGCCGCCGGGTGTGGCGGAGCTACAGGCCGCCGGTGTTCCGCTGAGGCTCCTGGCCGCGCTGTCGTCCGACGAGATGGATGACTTCCTCGATTCCGCGACGGCGGCCTACGGCTGGCGCGGCGTGGCGCAGCTCGGGGCCACAAACCAGATCGCCCGCGATGTGCGCGTGGCGGAGGCGGGCGAGGCGCTGTGTGAGCTGCTCGAATGGGGCCTGCGCGAGACTCTCGGCCTGCTGGCGGAGCGGGGCGCCCGCCGGGCGGCTGAGACCAAGGCGGAGGCGCTGCTGCACCGGCTCCGTGCGGCCATCGCCGAGATGCAGCACACCACGGTGAGCGAGCTGTACCGCCGTCTGATCGCGCAGTTCTATGCCGACCTTCTCGGCTACGAGTCGGATCGCATCATCCCGACCACCACGTGCGAGTACCTCGCCTTCAACCGCGAGACCTGCATGCGCGCGCGGTTCCAGCCCGTGCAAGCCTTCCTGTGCCATCGCGTCGGCATCTGCGCGCGGGAGACGTACAACGATGCCGTCGCCGGCCAGGGGATGTACGGTCTCGACGAGTTCGGCGAGGGCGCGGTTCCCTTCGACCTGATCGTGCCCGGTCGCGGCCGCGGCACACTGCGGGTTCTCGATCGCGAAGTCCGCGCGGAGTTCAGCCGTGAGCCTCTCTCCATCCCCACCGACGAGCGCGTGTGCTTCATCGAGGACCTCGCGGCGCTCGTGGAGGAGGCGGTCGGGACCAAGGCCGCCATTGCCGGCAAGGCGCTGCTCGGCCCGGTCATGTTCTGCGGCGAGGCGATCCTCGTCCTCCACGAGGGCGCGTCGGCCTATGTCCCGCGCACGCGCCTGTGGCTTAGCCGACTGAACAGTTCCTGCGGCTCGCTCCGCACCTATCCGATCCTGCGCCTGCGCCAGCACGCCTACGACGCCCTGTCCGCCGCGCAGGCGACCCTCCGCCTCCCCCAGCATCTCGCTGCGGCCTTCGACAAGCCGCAGATCTCCGCCGCGGAGTTCGGCCGCCGCTGGCAGTCCGTGATCCAGGAGCAGGAGTGTCTCCTCAAGCGTCTCGCTCAGGCCCGGTCCGTGAGCGCGTTGCTCGCCATCATCGCCGAGCAGAACGGCGGCGTGTGGCGTGACGTCGCCGCTGAACTCGTTGCCGCCCGCGAACTCCTCAGCGAGGCCGGGGCGCAGATCCGCGCGCGACTCGGGAGGCTCGCTGAGATCAGATCCGCGGAGCGTCGTGCCCGTCGCCGACGTGCCGAGGTCGAACAACGCAGCGGTGAGCTGCGTGCCCGCGAGCAGGAGGGCGGCGACCCCGAGGCGCGCGAGGCCCTCCGCCAGCTCCTCGGCGTGATGTCCGAGGAGATTCGCCTTCGCGAATCCCGCCGCGCCGAACTCAGGCAGGAGATCGCCGACCTAGCGCACAGCCCCCCGGTGCAGGCCGCCCGGAAGCGCATCGCCGAGATCGCCGCACAGGCGGAGCGCGAGCGCCTGGCCCTCGCGCGCCGGGCGCTGCTGGTGCGCCACATGGAGATCGGCGACCGCCGTCCGACAAGCTGGTGGTTCGGCGTGGTCGATCCCTCCGGCGCGTGGTTCGAGGAAGCCGTCCGCCGCGCCGACGTCTACTTGCAGGACCTCTCCTCACCACCCGACAACAACAGCGTGGGGCATTGAGCCGCGATGGAGATTCCCTTCACCAAACTCCAGGCCCTGGGCAACCACTTCGCCCTCGTGCACGAGCCTTCGGCGCCGCCCTTCGACCCGAACGTCCTCGCGCCCAGCCTCTGCCGCCATCACTTCGGCGTCGGCGCCGATGGCTTGCTGGTGGTCTCACCCTCGACCGTCGCCGATGTGCGCATGAGGTACTACGACCCCGATGGCAGCGAGGACATGTGCGGCAACGGCCTGCGCTGTGTCGCGCGGTTCGTCATCGCGCGCGGCCTCGCCCCGGCCGAGATGCGCGTCGAGACGCTCTCGGGGGTTCGCGAATGCGAGGCTCTCTCAGCTACCGACATCCGCGCCGAGATGGGCGAGCCGATCTTCGAGACCGAGCGCCTGCCCGCCATTGCGGACGCCGCTCGCCTGCTGGACTACCACGTGGAGGTGAACGGCCGCACCTACCCGGTCACGGGCGTCAGCTTCGGCACCACCCACGTTGTCATCATCGGCCACGGCCGCCGCGGCCCGCACTGGGACGCCGACAGCGCCGCGCTGGAAGTGCACCCCATGTTCCCCGGCAAGACGACGGTGGACTGGGTCGAGATCGTCTCGCGCGATCACATCCTCATGCGCCCCTGGGAGCGCCGCCTGGGCGAGACCCTCGCCTGCGGCACGGGCGCCTGCGCCTCCGCGGTGGCGACCGCGCTGCACGAGCTGACCGACCGCCGTGTGCTCGTCGAGATGAAGGGCGGGAAGCTGCTCGTGGAGTGGGGCGCCGACAACCGCGTCATCGCCACCGGCGCCGTTCAGATCGTCTACGAGGGGACCTACTACGGGGCGCGATGAAGACCCGACCTCAGCCGCGAGGCGCTCGCCAACCGCACGCTGCTCTTCAACGCCATGGAGAGGCAGGGCTTCAAGAACTACCCGCTCGAGTGGTGGCACTACTCCTACGGAGACTCCGGCTGGGCCTACCGCCTCGGCCTCGACTCCTGCCCCTTCGGCACCGCTCCCCCTCCCGCCGAGTACGAAATGCCGACCAGCGAGCCGGAGTAGGCGAACGCACCGCGGGGCCTGCGCGCTCACGCAGGGCCGTCGGGCGCCAGAGGAGCATGGTGCGCGACCAGCCATGCGCGAACGGCCTGCAGGAACCGCTTGCCCTCGGCCAGGAGGTCCTCCAGTTCGGTCTCTGTCACGGCTTGCGCCCGCCGGTAGACGACCAGGTGCCTGCGCTGGCGACACGCGTCGAAGTACTCCGCCTCTCCCTCCCAGCGGGCCGTAGGCACATGGCGCAGGAAAGCAAAGACGACCTCATGTTGGCCCGGGCCCCCGCACGGGCGGAAACCCTCGGCTGCCATCACCGCTTCGGCCAGAGCGCGCACGGCGGAGTAGGCGTGCTCATATCGCCCCTCAAGCGACAGAGCTTCCACCCCGCCGTCGTGCAGCTCGCGCTCGGCGACATCCAGCAACGTCTTCACATCGGCGCGGCGCCGCTCTTCCGAGAGGGCCGCCCGTCGGATGCGCTCCTCAGCCAACAAGACGTCGTAGGTCATCCGGCCCGCCCCTCACGAAGACCTTTGGCCCGGCCAACACCTCGGCCACGAAGGCATCCCGACGCCGGACCTTCGCGCGGAACTCAGCGGCATCGTACCGGACCGCGTTGAGGGGGCGTCCGACCTCCGCCTGCAGGGGCTGCGTCGCCCCCGCCAGAACGCGGCCCGAGAGGTCCCCGATCACCAGCAGGTCCACGTCGCTGTCGCGCGTGTCCTCGCCGGCCGCGACTGACCCGAAGATGAAGGCCACCTCGACCGGCAGGTCTCCCAGGGCGTCCCGGAGACGTCCGGCGAGACCCGTCGTCTTGAGCACGATGCTCCGCAGCTCAGGCAGTAGCGGGAAGGCGGGGTCCACCCGGTAGACGCGGCTGCGGCCGACACGCTCCGAACGAAGCAGCCCAATCCTCTCCAGCCGATGCAGCTGCTGGGAGGTCTGGTTGGGCGCTAGGCCGCAGCGTCGGGCCAACTCCCGGGTGTGCACCGGTTGGTCGAGGTGCTGGCAGAGCCACGTGAGCACGGCCACTCGCGCCTCAGCGCCAAGCAGCGCAACGAGTACCGTCCGGCTCCAGTCGGGTGTGTCCATTCGGCTCCGCCCTGCCTGCGGGTCATCCACTGTCCTAATGAGAGGGACACATGTCCCATCCGTTAGGACAATATTCGCCGCCGGAGCACGGTCTCCTGCTGGGGCGTCTCCCCCACCGCCCGCCTACGGGGTACGAAACGCCGATCGCGGAGCTGGAGTAGCCCTGCCTTACCTCCCCGTCGCCGTCCAGACGATGTCTACGTTCTTCTCGTCGGCGATCTTGGCGATGTCCGACGGGGGCTTGCCGGCGTCGTCCGTGAGGTCCGGCCCGATGCTGTAGAGGACGAAGCCTGAGCCGCTCCGCCGGTACACGAGGTCCGCGTCGCTGAACACGTCCTTGGCGACCGGCCAGTCGAGGCTCTGGAGGTCGGCGAGGCGGGCGGGGTACACGTGGTGGTGCTGTCGGTAGACTTCCACGCCCAGCGCGGTCGCCAGGAGGCCGCGACGGGCGACTGTGGTGTCCATCTTCCCGAACGATCTGGTGAATACGGGCAAGATGATCGCGGAACCGATCGCCCAGGGCGGAGGTGGAGCGATCCACCGGGCCCGCGCGGCCGGGTCGGCGGCCCGTTCATGGGGTGTCAGGGACGCAACCCTCGCCAGTTCATCCATCGCCCCCAGATAGTACAGCTCATCGTGGCACCGCCAGACCGGGAACGCGCGGCTGTGGACCCAGCACATCGCGCGCGGCCTGCCCGGACCGGTGCCCAGGATGCTGTAGTCTCCCGCGCGAAGGTGGTCGAAGACCGAGATTCCGAACACGCGCTCGGTGCGCATGGCGCGGCCCATCCATTCCCCATAGTCCAGTCGCACGAGTTCCTCCGCCAACGCACGCGCCTCGCGCGGCGGGACCGGCCGCTCCGCCATGACGTAGTCCGCCGCCCGGAACATGATGGAGTCGATGGCGCAACCGACCAGCACGGTGATCAGGCACGCCTCGCCCGACACATGCCGGCCGGCGACGAAGCCCATCCTCAGCCGATCGACCGCTGCGGCCTGCTCGCCCTGGTACGACTCCACCGTCGCCTCTGCCCGGGTGAACCGCGCCACGACCCGCATCCGCGCCAAGTGCGGGAAGAGGGCAGCGGGCGGATCGCTCCAGTCTGTATCGAACCGGCACTTCGGGCGCTCTGTTGCCTCGCGAACCAGGGCCGCCGCCTCGCCGAACTGGCCTACGAACTCCGCGAGCGCCTCGAGATCGGCGCGCGTTGGGAGGCCCTTGGCGTTGTAGGCGTCCGGCGGCTTGATGGCGCCCCCGCCCTTCGGCTCCACGCTGTTTGCCGCCTTGATGTAGAGCGGCGCCGCGTTCTCTGCCTCCGGCACCGGCGGGGGCTGCAGGTCTGCGCCGCATGTCGGGAGCCCGGCGGCCTTGAGCTGCTGCAGCTTCGCGTCCACCTTGGCCTCGTAGTACCGGCACACGCCGATGTACGAGATCAGGAGCGCCAACAGCGCGGCGATCAGCGCCGCCACGCACCCGCGCAGGCAGCTTCGGGGCCCCTTCGCTTCGATGCTCCTCGATCGGTAGCCCGGTGCGCCCATTGCCCTCGCCTCCCGGGGCCCCTTGGCCTTCAGGCCCCCTGCATCAGGTCAGACGCGCCACGCCCGCTAACGTTGTGCTCTACCGCCAGACGCCTACCGTCACGGCCCGGCCCCCGGCTCCCTCCGGTTCACCTCCCCGATCGCTGCTAGCGCCGGCCTTGGCGACTTGTCCTCGGCGCGCAGCAGGGCCAGCGAGGAGGTCTCGCCCTTCACCACGGTCCGCCAGCACCAGACGCTGTAGCCGAAGCGCCTCTCGCGCAGCTTGCCCAGGGCCTCGCGGTACCAGCGGACTTGCAGCTCCTCGTCGGCTTTGGTGGTCTCGGGCGAGTCCAGCCTCACGGGCAGGCCGATCTCGCCGCAGAAGAGGGGCGTCTCCGCGTAGGCGGCGGAGGCCGCGTCCATGCGGTCGGTGAGGCCCTTCAGGTTCTCCTCGAAGCTCTTCTCATGGACGTAGTAGTAACCGATGCTGAAGAAGTCGAAGCCGCACAGGCCCGGCTGCGGGCGCTCGGGTCCCTCCTCGGGGATTGCGGGGTCGATGAGGAAGTCGTGGAAGCCGATCACGGCATCCGGGTCGCCCTCGCGGATGGCGGCGGTCATCGGCGGGAGCAGCTGGCCCATCAGGTAGCTGAACCAGCGGTTGTGGTCCTGCCAGGTCTGCCACGTCCTGCGCTCGGTGGTCGCGGCGGGGCGCAAGGTGTCCCAGGCGTACTCGGTCTTCCAGCGCTCGTTCCAGGAGGCGATGTCCGGGTTCGCGCGGTGCGCCCAGCTCCGGAAGGACGCGACGCACTCCGGGCGCTCGTTCGGCCTGTAAAGCAGCGTCGCGGGGAGGATCTCCTCGGTGCAGAGCAGGTAGAGGACGTTATCGAAGCTGCCGACCCCCTCGCTCAGCCACTTGAGGTACCGTAGATGCTGCGCGCGGTGCTGAGGGATCAGCGGCCAGACGGGCACGTCCACGCCCTTCGGACCCCAGCCCTCGCCGATGTACGCGACCACCAGGAGGACGTTCATGTCGCGGGCCTTGGCGGCACGGCAGAGGCCCTGCAGCCACTCCATCCGGTCCTGGCGGTACTCGCCGTCGGCGTCCGGCTGGAAGGCGGCCCAGACGTTCACCACCCACACGGTGTTGAAGCCCGCCGCCTCCATCCCCTCCAAGTCGCGCTCCCACGATCCGAGGTCCCACTCATCCTCCTCGAACAGGTAGTTGCAGACCGAGTTCACACGCGGGATTTGCTCCGCGTCGAACGCAAGCGCCGCGTGCGTCGTCAGTAGACCGGTCATCAGCATCGCGTTGAGCATGGGCGGCCTCCTGCGTCGCGGTTTCCGCGAACTGCCCCTTGACGCCTGCCCGCGAACGACGCACAATCCGTGCGGTCGGACGCCGCTCTTCACGAAGGGTCGTTGTTGCCGCGTTGAGACTCGAGACCCCGTTCAACAGCGCCACCGCGAACCTGAAGCAGATCCTCCGGGCCCTCCGCCATCGGAACTTCCGCCTCTATCTCTCCGGCCAGGCCATCTCCCTCACCGGCACATGGATGCAGCAGATTGCGATGGGGTGGCTCGTCTATCGGCTGACGAACTCGGCGCGGCTGCTGGGGATCGTCGGTTTCGCGGGCCAGATTCCGGCGCTGCTGCTGATGTCCGTCGCGGGCGTGCTGGCGGATCGGTGGAACTGCCGGCGCATGTTGCTGGTCACGCAATCACTCGCGATGGTGCAGGCCGCGGCCGTGGCGGCGCTCGCTCTGACCGGGGTCATCGAGGTCTGGCATATCGTCGTGCTGGCCCTCTTCCTGGGGGCGGTGAACGCCTTCGACATGCCCACGCGACACACGTTCCTCGTCCAGATGGTCGAGGACCGCAACGATCTGCCGAGCGGGATCGCGCTGCATTCGTCCATGTTCAACGCGGCGCGCCTGCTCGGGCCGAGCATCGCGGGGCTGATCGTGGCGGCGTGGAACGAGGGCGGCTGCTTCCTGATCAACGCGCTCAGCTACATTGCCGTGCTGGCGGCGCTCTACGCGATGCGCGTGCCGGGCAGGCCCGAGGGGGAAGCGCACCCCTCGGTGCTTGAGGGGCTGGTGGACGGCGTGCGCTACGTCCTGCGGACGATGCCCATCAAGGCGGTCCTGCTCCTGATCGCGACGATCAGTCTGCTGGGGATGCCGTATGCCGTGCTGATGCCGGTCTTCGCGCGGGACGTGCTGCACGGGGGCCCGCACACCTTCGGCTTCCTCGTGGCCTCCTCGGCGGCCGGCTCGATCCTCGGCGCGGCCTACCTCGCGTCCCGCCGGACTGCCGTAGGCCTGGAGAAGCTCATCCCCGTCGGCTTGTCGGTCTTCGGAATCGCGATCATCGGCTTCGCCTACTCCCGGGTCCTGTGGCTGTCGATGCCGATGCTCGTGTGTGCCGGCTGCGGAATGATGACGGTCTTCGCCTCGTGCAACACGTTGGTTCAGACCGTCGTCGATGACAGCAAGCGCGGCCGGGTGATGAGCCTCTACACGCTCTCCTTCATGGGCGCCGGCCCGTTCGGGGTGCTGATCGCCGGCGAGTTGGCCACGCGCCTCGGCGCGCCGACCACGGTGGCGATCTACGGCGCCGCCTGCCTCCTGGCGATGGGCCTCTACCTCTCCCGGCTACCCTCGCTCAGCGCCGCCCTCCATCGCATCCACGTGCGCCTCGGCCTCGTCTCCCTCACCCCTCCCACATCTCCAGCAGCCTCACCGCTCCCGGCTTGTCCATCGGGCGGTTCAGGCTGCCGCAGAACGGCGACTGCACGCAGGAGGGGCAGCCGTGCTCGCACGGGCAGACGGCGATGCGCTCCCGCGCCGCGACGATCAGCGCGTGCAGTTGATCGTAGGCCGCCTCGCAGATGCCAACGCCTCCCGGGTAGCCGTCGTACAGGAAGATCGCCGGCTTGCCCAGGTCCGCGTGTGGCGCGTAGGACACCCCGCCGATGTCGCGGATGTCGCAGGGCGCCACGACGGGGGTGAGCGCGACCAACGCGTGCTCGGCGGCATGGAGGCTCCCGGTCAGGTCATGCCCGGCGCTCGTGAGGGCCGCGACCTGCTCCTGCGGCAGCGTGATCCACAGGCCGACCGTCTCGTACTCCCGCGCCGGCAGGTCGAGGTCGGAGGAACCGAGCGGCTGGCTTGCCCCCGGCTTGCGGATCACGTACCCGACGGTCTGCTCCACGACGCGTAGCTCGCCCAGGTGCTTCGTGCGGCCCTCGCCGAGGTCGGCCTCTTCCGTCTGCCCCTCGATGGTCACATCGGAGGTCGTCTGGGCATCGGTGTAGTGCTCCACATCCTCCTGCTGGACGTACGCCGCCCGCTCCTCCAGGTCGAGCTTCCGCACGATGTAGCTCTCACCCATGTGCATGTACACCGCGCCCTCGTGCACCATCGCGAACGCGGACTGCGCATCCACCGTGCCCAGCAGCGCGTTGTTGTGATCCATGTCCTTGATGTCGTAGCCCTCGCCGGAGGCCGAGCGCAGGCTCACCTCGCCCGCCGGGTAGCCCTCGCCGATCCAGTACCACTTCGTCCGCTTCGTGACCAGGCGCTCACCGGCGAGGATGTTCAGGATCTCCCCCGCCTCCTGGCCGAACATCGCCAGGTCGCTGTCGGACAGCTCCAGCTCGAAGGCCGCGCACAGCAGGTGGGCGCCCACGATGAAGCGGTTCTCCGGGTCGATCAGCGCCCGCTCGCTCTCGGTGCGAAACAGGAAGTCCGGGTACTGCATCAGGAACTGGTCGATGCTGCTGCTCTGCGCGACGAACACGGCCAGCGCGTCGTCCTGCCCGCGTCCCGCGCGCCCGGCCTGCTGGAAGGTCGAGGCGATGGTGCCCGGGTAGCCCGTCATGATGACCGCCCGCAGATGGCCGATGTCGATCCCCAACTCCAACGCGCTCGTCGAGACGACGCCCAGCAGGCTCCCCTCGAACAGCCGTCGCTCCAGGTCCCGCCGCTCCTCCGGGCGGTAGCCGCCCCGGTAAGCCATGATGGCCTGCGCGGCCTTGGATTTCCTGCCGAGCACCCGATGCGCGTGCCGCACGATCAGCTCCGCCGTCTTGCGCGCGAGGGTGAAGTCGATCGTCCGCACCTCGCGCTCGACGAGCCGGCAGAGCAACTGCGCCGACTCGATGAGTGAACTCCGCCGCCCTTGTCCGTCCTTGGTGAGCGGCGGGTTCCAGAAGACCCACACCCGCTTCCCTTGCGGTGCGCCGTCGCGGTCGATGACCCGCACCTCCAGGCCCGTGAGCTTCCGGGCCAGCTCTTCCGGGTTGCCGATGGTGGCCGAGCAGCAGAGGAACTGCGGCTTCGCCCCGTAGTTCGCCGCGACGCGGCGCAGCCGCCGGACGACGTTGGCGGTGTGCGACCCGAAGACCCCCCGGTATACGTGCACCTCGTCCAGCACCACGTACTTCAGGTTGCGGAAGAAGTCCGCCCACGTGTGGTGATAGGGCAGGATGCCCACGTGCAGCATGTCGGGGTTGGTCAGGACGACCTGGGCCTCGCGCTTGATCGCCTTCCGTCGCGCCTGGGGCGTGTCGCCGTCGAAGCACGCCGCCGTGAAGGCACGCCCCGCGCCGAAGTCCCCGAGCTTGCGCAGCTGGTCCTGCGCGAGCGCCTTGGTCGGGAACACGAGAAACGCGCGGCTCGTCGGCCGCTCGTAGATGCGCTGCGCGATGGGGATCGTGTAGCAGAGGGTCTTGCCGCCGGCGGTCGAGGCGACGACGCAGACGTTCTCGCCGCTCAGCGCGGCGCGAATGGCCTCCGCCTGGTGGGAGTACAGCCGCCTGATGCCGAGGTCACTGAGGATGGCCGCGACGGTGGGGTGAAGCTCGACATTGAGGTCCGCGTGGGCCGCAGGTCGTTCGGGCGTGACGCGAACGTGGGCGATCTGGCCCTCATAGTCGGGCGTCCGCTTGATTTGCTCGATCAGCGCCTCGAGGTCCATGCCTCACCCGTGCGCCGCGTCTGCGTCTCAGAGCCTGTATCAAAGGCGTGGGCGGGCGCCATGAATGGCGCCCCTACACAACTGGGCGCGATGAATCGCGCCCCTACACCGCAAACGACTGCAGACTGCCGTCATGTAGGGGCGTGGTTCATCACGCCCGAGTGTAGGGGCGTGATTCATCGCGCCCGAGTGTAGGGGCGTGATTCATCGCGCCCGAGTGTAGGGGCGCGATTCATCGCGCCCGAGTGTAGGGGCGTGATTCATCGCGCCCGAGTGTAGGGGCGCGATTCATCGCGCCCGAGTGTAGGGGCGTGATTCATCACGCCCCATGCCGTGCTTCTCACACACGCTTCAGACCTCGTCCTCGGTATCCTCGGCCGGCGCCTCATCCTCCGGCGGCTCTGCCTCGGGGGCCTCGTCCGCTCGGTAGACGGCGTACGGATCGGGCTCCGGCTCGGCCGGCGGAGAGGTCGTCGCGGGCGGCGGCTCCTTGGCGGCGCCACGGCCCTGCGGCCGCCGGCCCTTCTCCACCAGCTTCGCCAGGAAGACGCTCAACGCGTAGAGGGCGAACATGGGCCCTAGCAAGAACGACAGCGTCACCGCGTCGGGGGTCGGGGTCACGATGGCGCCGACGACCGCTATGAGCACCACCGCGATCCGCCAGTGCCTGACGAGGAACTCGCTCTTCACAATCCCGACCGCCGACAGGAACATCGTGACGAGCGGCAACTCGAACATCGCGCCGAAGATCAGCAGCAGGCGCAGGAAGAGCGTGAGGTAGTCCCTGAGTTCGAGGATCGGCGTGGCCTCTTGGCCGATCATCTTCAGCTGGAAGCCCAACAGAATTGCGAACGCCCTTGGTGAGAGCCAGTAGCAGAACACGACGCCTGCGATGAAGAGGAACACGGCGGCCGGCAGCAGCGGAACCACCCACTTGCGCTCGTGGTCCTCCAGCGCGGGCTCAATGAACAGCCACGCCTCCAGAAGCCATAGCGGCGAAGTCAGGATGATCCCCGCGACGGCCGCCACCTGGATGGAGACGATCAGGCCGGCCGCGACCTGGGTCAGGATGAGCGTGGGGTGGACGCCGGCCAGCTCCGCGCCGCGCTCGAGGGGTGCCCGCACCACGTCCATCAACTGCCCCTTCACAAACCACGCGACCGCCATCCCGAGCACGATGTAGATCACGCACCGGATCAGCCGCTGCCGGAGCTCCTCGAGATGATCGAGGAACGAGGCCTCCTTGCGGTCCCGGACCTTCGACGCTCGCGCCATTTGACCTACCGAGTCGCCAATGGGTGCGAAAGCAGTGGGGCGGGCATTCCTGCCCGCCGAGGGGGAGTGGCGGGCAAGAATGCCCGCCCCACTGCCTCCGTGGTTCTGCAAAGCCCAGCAGAAGGCCTCCACCCTCGTCTGGTGGAGGCCGCCTTCCCTTCTGCCGTTCCCCCGAACCCCAAACGCCGAACCCCGAACCCGCCGTTAGAAGATCGTCGCTTCGGTCTCCTTGTCGAACAGGTGGGCCTTCTCCATGTCGAAGCAGAAGTCGAGGGGCTCCTGCTCACGGGCGCGGGTGCCGCTATCGACGCTCGCGACGAGCTGGATGTCGCCCAGCTTCAGGTACAGGATCGAGTCGGCCCCCATCGGCTCGATGACCTCCACCAGCGCTTGGGCCGTGTTCAGCTCGCTCGGCTCGACCACAGGGGAAATCGACGTATCGTAGATGTCGCTCGGGCGCACGCCCAGCTCGACCGTCTTGCCGACGTGCGACCGCGCGGCCTGCGCCTTGTCCTCGGGAATCCGCAAGGCCGCGCCGTCGAACTCCACGAACAGGCCCTGGTCGCGCTCCGAGAGCGTCGCGTCGCAGAAGTTCATCGGCGGGCTGCCGATGAACCCGGCCACGAACCGGTTTACCGGCCCCGTGTACAGGCCGAGCGGCGTGTCCACCTGGTGGATCTTCCCGTCCCGCATCACCGCGATTCGGTCGCCCATCGTCATCGCTTCGACCTGATCGTGGGTCACATAGATCGTGGTGATTCCCAGGCGCCGGTGGAGCTTGATCAGCTCCGCGCGCGTCTCGATTCTCAGCTTCGCATCGAGGTTCGATAGCGGCTCATCCATCAGGAAGACCGCCGGCTCCCGCACGATCGCCCGCCCGAGCGCCACGCGCTGCCGCTGCCCGCCGGACAGCTCCTTGGGCTTGCGCATCAGCAGCGGTTCCGGCAGCCCCAGCATGTGCGCCGCCTCCGCCACGCGCCGCCGAATCTCATCCCGCGCCACCCGCCGCAGCTTCAGCCCGAAGGCCATGTTGTCGAACACACTCATGTGGGGGTACAGCGCGTAGTTCTGGAAGACCATCGCGATGTCGCGGTCTTTGGGGGAGACGTCGTTGACCAGCCGCTCGCCAATCCACAGCTCGCCCGCCGTCGCCTCCTCGAGCCCCGCCACCATCCGCAGCGCCGTCGTCTTCCCACACCCGGACGGGCCGACGAGCACCATGAACTCGCCGTCCCGAATCTCCAGACTCACGTCATCCACCGCGCGCACACTGCCGAAGTCCTTCGTGACGCTGACAAGTCGTACCGCGGCCATCGGACGAGGGCCCCCCGAATCGCCAATCTACAGGGGAATCCGCGATGTCGGTTCTTGGGCGCCATGAATGGCGCCCCTACATGGGCGGGCGCGATGAATCGCGCCCCTACACGGGAACGGCCAGGACGAGAATCGCGGATCCCTGTTCAGCGCCCACGACGAGCACGTCGGAGTATACCAGAAGCGGGGAGAGCAGGTCAACGAGAAGGCCCCCACAAAACCTGAGCGCGCCACATGCTTTCCGGGGGCCGTGGCGCGCTCAGTGCGTCAAAGGGAGGGTTACTGGTATACATATACCCGAATAGGGGGGTGCTCAAACCCCCGCTCACTCCAGTCTGCACAGCGGCCACGCGTGACCTACATCACACCCGACGCCCCAGCCCTGCCCCGAACCCCGAACGCCAAACCCCGAACCGTCGTTGCAGCCCTACGGCGGGCATTCGGCGCAGACCGACCGGAAGAGCACCGTGGACAGGTACCGCTCGCCGCGGTCGGGGAAGACCGTCACGACCGTGCCGCCGGCCAGCTCCTCCGCGACCCGCAGCGCGCCGGCGAGCGCCGCCCCGCTGGACATGCCCACGAACAGGCCCTCCTTCAGCGAGAGCTCCCGCGCCGCGGCGAACGCGTCGTTGTCGGTCACGGTGATCTTCCCATCGAGCATGTCCGCGTCGTAGATTCCGGGCACGATCGATTCGCTCATGTTCTTGAGGCCCTGGATTCGGTGCCCCAGCGGCGGCTCGACGCCGACCAGGCGCGTGTCGGGGTTGGCCTCCTTCAGCCGCCGACCCGCGCCCATCAGCGTGCCCGACGTGCCGAGCCCGGCCACGAACACGTCCACCTCGCCACCGGTATCGCGCAGGATCTCGGGCCCGGTACCCTCATAGTGTGCCTGCACGTTCGCGGGGTTGTCGAACTGATTCGGCATGTAGTAGACGTCGGGGCTCTCCTCCAGCAACCGATGGGCCTCGTGGATCGCCCCGTCGGTGCCCTGCGCCGCCGGCGTGAGGACGATGTCCGCCCCGAACGCCTCCAAGATGCGCCGGCGCTCGACGCTGACGCACTCCGGCATGGTCAGCCGCACGCGGTAGCCCTTCGCCGCCGCCACCATCGCCAGTCCGATGCCGGTATTCCCGGAGGTCGCCTCGAGGATCGTCTTCTCGGGAGTCAGTTCACCCGAGGCCTCGGCAGCCAGCACCATCGCCCGCGCCGGCCGGTCCTTCACCGAGCCGGCGGGGTTATGCCCCTCCAGCTTCGCGAGCACCCGCACCCGCCCATTTGTCAGTCGCGACAACTCAACCAGCGGCGTATTGCCAACCGAATCGAGCAGCGTCATCGCTGAGCCCCCGCACAAACGGATGTTGGTATGGGGATACCACTATTGCACGCGCATTCTATGCGGCGCGAGGCCCTGCGTCAAGGCGCGGAAACTCGGGGACATGACCCGATTCGGCCGTACCGAATCGGGATCGTGTCCCCGAATTCCTACCCAGGCAGATGCCCCATCACCCGCTCCGCAATCTCCTCCGCCGCCTGCGGTCTGGCAAGCGACCGCGCGACTTCCGACATGCGGCGCAGGCGCTGGGCATCGGCGAGCAGCTCGCTGACCACGCCCGCCAGGGTACCGCCGGAGAGGTACTCGTCCTCGACGAGCACAGCGGCGCCCTCATCGACGAGCGGCTGGGCGTTGTAGCGCTGGTGGCCGCCGGCGATGGGCAGTGGGACCGCGATGCACGGCAGGCCGAAGTACGCGATCTCGGCCACGCTGCTCGACCCGCAGCGCGACACCACGAGGTCTCCCGCGGCGAGCAGGTCGCCCGGTTCGTCCACGTAGCCGTAGCACCGGTAGCTCGCGCCCCCGGCCGGGCGGATCGCGGCGGCCGCTTCACGGACCCGCTCCTCGTGGGCGGCGCCGGTGAAGTGCACGATCTGCAGGCCCTCGATGGTCAGCAGGTGCGGCAGAGCGTCCAGGAGGGCGCGGTTGATCCTGTCCGCTCCCTGGCTCCCGCCCAAGGCCAGGAGCACGGTCGCCTCAGGTGGCACCCCCAGAGCGGCGCGCCCCCGTTCGCGCGAGGCCTCCAGGATGCTCCGGCGCATGGGCTGGCCGGTCACGACGACGTTCCTGCCCCGGAAGCGCTCCACCGACGCCTCATAGGCCACGGTCACCGTCGCCGCGTGCTTCGCCAGCAGCAGGTTCGCGCGGCCCGGCATCGCGTCGGCGGCGTGGAGGACCACGGGCACCCGAGCCCGCGATGCCTCGGGCACCACGGGCGCGCTGACGTAGCCCCCTGTGCTGAAGACCGCGTCGGGGCGGAAGTCGGCGATGATCTCCCTGGCTCTCGCCCTCCCCTGACGCAGCGCCAGGAGCGCGCGAAGGAGGGCCATCGAGGGGCGGTAGGGGAAGGGCTGAGCATCGAGCAGCACGTGGGGAAGGCCCAGACGTTCGAACAGGCCCCGGTCAACCGGCCTGGTCGAGCCCACGAACAGGAACTCGCAGTCCGGCCGGCGCGCCGCGATGGCCTCGGAGACGGCGATGCAGGGGATGGTATGGCCGGCGGTTCCGCCGCCCACGAACATCACGCGGCCGGCAGACACTCGGCATCCTCCTTCGGGGTCTCCGGCGCCACCTGCCGGGAGAGGCTGAGGATCATCCCGCAGGCGACCAGCGTCATCAACAGGCTGCTCCCGCCCGCGGAGATGAAGGGGAGCGTGATCCCCGTGCAGGGCAGGCAGCCCGTCGCGACACCCATGTTGACGAAGGCCTGCAGCACGATCGAGGTCCCCAGTCCCGCCAGGAGGATCGTCGAGAACCGGTTGGGCTGGCGGCGGGCGAGGCTCACCGCGCGGAACATGAACAGCAGGAACACGATCACCAGCGCCGCGGCGCCGATGAAGCCCAGCTCGGAGGCGATCACGCAGAAGATGGCGTCCGTGTGCCGGGCCGGCAGGGCCAGCCACTTCTCGCGGCTCAGCCCGGGCCCCGGGCCGATCAGCCCGCCGCGCGCGCAGGTGATGAGCATCCGGATGATGTGGTAGGCCGTGTCATCGGTGTCGCGCGTCGGGTGCAGGAACGCCGTGATCCGCTCCCACCGGTACGGCTCGATCCACGCCAGATACAGGCCCATCACCGCCGCGAAGGCCCACGTGCCGGCCACCATCCACCACTTCAGCCCCGCGTAGAAGAGGACCACCAGCCCGAAACAGAAGGAGATCACCGCCGTGCCCATGTCCCGCTGCAGCAGGCACAGGCCGCTGACCAGCAGCACCGCAGACATGCACGCGCAGAACGTGTGGAGCTGCTTCCGAGGCCACTCCTTCGGCGTCGTGACGCACCGCGCCAGGTACACGATCAGGGCCACCTTCGCCAACTCAGACGGCTGGAACATCAGCGGCCCGATCTTCAGCCACCGCCGCGCGCCGCCCATCTCCACACCCAGCGGCGTGAAGACCAGCAGCATCAAGATGATCGCCAGTATGAACCCCCACTTCGCCGAGCGCCGGAACCGCTCGGGCGGCGCATACGAGAAGAGCGTGCAGAAGACGCCCCCCAGGATCGCGTAGATGGTCTGGGAGAAGAGGAACTTGTACGGGTCGCCCAGCGAGCCGTCCGAGAGCGGGCGGCTCGTGACGGGCCAGCTCGCCGAGAAGACCGCCAGAATCCCGGCGACCGTCAGGCCGATGATGATGAGCAGCGTCATCACATCCACCGGCGCTTTGGGCGACCATTTCGCGAGCACGCTGTCAGTCTCACTCGCCATTCACGTATCCCCCTTTGCGCCCATCCCGCGGTTCGGAGCGGCTTACTGAGCCTTGCGGAAACGGAAACAGTGGGGCGGGCATTCCTGCCCGCCAGCGGGGCGTGGCGGGCAAGAATGCCCGCCCCACTGTTTCCGTACGTACCAAAGGCTCAGTAGGAGGACAGGCATTCCTGTGGTTTGCCAAACCAGCGTAACGCTTGCTCATCATTGAGGCCCGCTCCAGACGTGGAGCATCCCTAGACGCGATGGGTGCGTGAGATGCCCGTTGACATCATCAACGGCAC
>VGFC01000082.1 GCA_016869045.1 Armatimonadota bacterium | reverse complement strand
ATGGCCCATCTTGTGCTAGCCTCCTGCGCGGGCTCTGCCCGCTGGTGGTTGGCCCCACCAGAGGCTAGCACTTCTCCTCCCCCACCGCAACCCCCAACTCCCTTACCTACAACCTGCGGTCGCACCCAGACGGCGTCTGAGCCTTGACGCTCCTCCGCGTTTTCTGCTATCCTGCGCCCTCAACATCCCTGGCCGGGCCGGAAGCGGCCTGGTCTCGTGCCGATGCGGGGGAGGAGTAGGCGGTTGCCGCTGTCTCAGAGAGCCGGCGCAAGGTGAGAGGTCCGGCGTCAGCGCCCGTCGAAGGTCGCCCCCGAGGCCCCCGAGGAAAGCCGCCTGTCGGCGGTGAGTAGAGCGGGGCGGAGTTGCGCCCGTTACCGCGCTGCCAAGGTGGTCCCGCCAACGCGGGACAAGCCGGGTGGTACCGCGAGAGTTCCTTCCAACGGCCTCTCGTCCCAGCGCGTGGACGAGAGGCTGTTCTGTTCTTGCCGTTCCCCTCTCCCACCGGGAGAGGGGCAGGGGTGAGGCCTACTGAGTCCCGGGTTGATTCGGGAGCAGTGGGGCGGGCATTCTTGCCCGCCACAGCCTCTGGCGGGCAAGAATGCCCGCCCCACTCCTCGCGTGTTTCTGCGAAGCGCAGCGACAAGGAGACCAACCATGAGCCTCCGCAGTGACCGGATGAAGAAGGGCGTGGCCCGCGCCGGTGCGCGATCGTTGCTGCACGCGTGCGGGGTGACGCTGAAGCAGCTCGACAAGCCGTTCATCGGCATTGCGAACGCGTTCACGGACATGGTGCCCGGCCACCTGACCCTGCGCGAGCTGTGCCGCACGGTCGAGATGGGCATCAGCGCCGGCGGTGGCGTGCCTTTCCAGTTCGGCTCGCCGGCCATCTGCGACGGCATCGCGATGGGGCACTCGGGGATGTTCTACTCGCTGCCCTCGCGCGAGATCATCGCCGACATCGTCGAGACGATGGCCGAGGCGCATGCGCTCGACGGGCTGATCTTGCTGACCGACTGCGACAAGATCACGCCCGGGATGCTCATGGGCGCGGCCCGGCTGGACATCCCGGCGATTGTGGTGACCGCCGGCCCGATGTACTCCGGCAATCTCGGCGGCCGGCGGCTGTCGCTGGTCAAGGACACCTTCGAGGCGGTCGGCCGCTTCCGCGCGGGCTTGATGACCGCCGAGGAGCTGGCCGAGTCGGAGATGCGCGCGTGCCCCGGTCCGGGGTCGTGCCAGGGCCTGTACACCGCCAACACGATGGCGTGCGTCTCCGAGGCGATGGGGATGAGCCTGCCCGGCTGCGCGACGGCGATGGCGGGCATGGCGAAGAAGGCCCGAACCGCGCACGAGTCGGGTGAGCGGATCGTGGAACTCGTCCGCCAGGGCGTCACTGCGCGGACCATCATGAACTCGCAGGCCTTCGTCAACGGCGTGCGCGTGGACATGGCGCTCGGCGGGTCGAGCAACACGTGCCTGCATCTGCCGGCGATCGCGCACGAGGCGGGCGTCGATCTGCCCCTGGATCGCTTCGACGTGCTCAGCCGCGAGACGCCACAGATCACGAGCATCCTGCCCGGCGGCGAGCACTTCATGGAGGACCTGGAGTTCGCCGGCGGCATCCCGGCGGTGCTCAAGGCTCTCGCCGACCTCGTCGAGGACACGCTGACCGTCAGCGGCAAGACGACGCGGGAGATCGTGCAGACGGCCCAGATCATGGATGACGACGTCATCCGCACCAAGGAGACGGCCTACGCGCCCGAGGGCGGAATCGCGGTTCTCAAGGGGAACCTCGCGCCCGACGGCTGCGTGGTAAAGCAGTCCGCCGTCTCGGCGGCGATGCGCACCTTCACCGGCAAGGCCTGCTGCTTCGATAGCGAGGAGGCCGCGATGGAAGCCATCCTCGCCGGCACGATCGAGGACGGTTCGGTGCTGGTCATCCGCTACGAGGGCCCCCGTGGCGGCCCGGGGATGCGGGAGATGCTCTCCCCCACCTCGGCCCTCACCGGCATGGGCAAGGAGGACACGGTCGCGCTCATCACCGACGGGCGCTTCTCCGGTGGCACGCGCGGCCCATGCCTCGGGCACGTCTCACCGGAGGCCGCCACGGGCGGGCCGATCGCCCTCGTGCAGGATGGCGACGCGATCACGATCGACATCCCGAACCGCAGCCTCACCTTGCACGTAGAGACTGCTGAACTCGAGCGCCGCCGCGCCGCATGGCGCGCGCCCGAGCCGAAGATCAAGACCGGCTGGCTGGCGCGCTACGCCTCGCTCGTCCAGCCGGCCCACACCGGGGCCATTCTGAGGCCCGCAGGGTAGAACGCCTCCGCGGCGGTGTCTCACGTCAGGTTCGGGGTTCGGCGTTCGGGGTTCCGCGTTCACGACCCAACGCCGCCGAACCCCGAACGCCAAACGCCGAACCCCGAACGCGCCGTCATCGGCGGGAAGCCGTTCGCACCAAGGGAACGATTATGCGCAAGCGCAAACTAAGAGGTACCCAAGCCGTCCTCGAAGTGCTCAAAGAGCAGGGCACGGAGGTGATCTTCGGGATCCCCGGCGGGGTGATGATCCCGCTGTATGACGCCCTGTACGATGAGCCGGCGCTCAAGCACGTGTTGATGCGCCACGAGCAAGCCGCGGCGCTGGCCGCGGAGGGCTACGCCCGGCGGAGCGGCAAGGTCGGCGTCTGCTTCGCCACGTCGGGGCCGGGCGCGACGAACCTGGTGACCGGCCTCGCGAACGCGATGATGGACTCGATCCCGATCGTCGCTGTCACCGGTCAGGTGCGAACGGGCGCCATCGGGCGCGACTCGTTCCAGGAAGCGGACGTCACCGGGATCACGATCCCGATCACCAAGAACAACCGGCTCGTGAAACGAGCGCAGGATCTCATCCCGGCGTTGCGAGAGGCCTTCTACGTCGCCCGCACGGGCAGGCCGGGGCCATGCCTGGTGGACATGCCCGTGGATGTGTCCACTGCGGAGGTCGAGTGGCGGGAGCCGACGGACAACGGCGACTACGACCTGCAGGGCTACGTGCCGCCGGGGGAAGGTGACCCGGAGCTGATCGAACGCGCGGCGGCACTCATCGCCGCCTCGCAGCGCCCCATCCTGTACCTGGGCGGGGGCGTCATCTCCTCCGGCGCCTCGCCCGAAGCCTGCAAGCTGGCGCGTAGGTGCAACCTGTACGTGGTCAACACGCTCATCGGCAAGGGTGCGTTCCCGGAGACCGACCGGCAGTCGCTCGGCATGCCCGGGATGCATGGCACCGTGTACGCCTCTTACGGGATCAACCACGCCGACCTCCTCATCGCCGTGGGGGCGCGGTTTGACGACCGCGTCACGGGCGACCTGTCCACTTTCGCGCCCGAGGCGAAGGTCATTCACATCGACATCGACCCCGCGGAGATCGGCAAGAACCGCGAGGCCGACGTGGGGATCGTCGGCGATGCGAAGCAAGTCCTCGCCGCGCTAGTCGGCATCGTGCCCAAGCGACCGCGCGGCGCGTGGGAGGATCACCTGGACCAGTACCGGGCCGAGCATCCACTGCCCAAGCCTCCCGCGGAGGGCATCTACCCGCAGCAAGTGATCCGCGAGATCTTCGAGGTCACGAACGGCGACGCCGTCGTCGCGACCGATGTCGGTCAGCACCAGATGTGGGCCGCGCAGATTTACCTGGCGAAGGAGCCACGGCAGTTCCTGTCCTCCGGCGGGCTCGGAGCGATGGGCTACGGCTTCCCAGCGGCCATCGGGGCGCAGATGGCCTCGCCGGACGCCGTGGTGTTCGACATCGCGGGTGACGGCAGCATCCAGATGAACATCCAGGAGCTGGCGACCGCGGTGCACGAGCAGCTTCCCATCAAGGTGGCCATCATGAACAACGGCTACCTGGGCATGGTGCGCCAGTGGCAGGAGCTGCTGTACGAGCGCCGCTACTCCGGCGTGAGGCTGTCGGGCAACCCGGACTTCGCGGCGGTCGCAAAGGCCTACGGGGGCGAAGGGCGCACGATCACCGAGCGCGAAGAGGTCCGACCGGCCCTCGAGTGGTCGCTGGAGATCACCGACCGGCCGGTCTTCCTGGACTTCCACGTCGAACCGGAAGAGAGCGTGTTCCCGATGATTCCCGCAGGCAAGTCCTTCGGGGACATCTGGGAGACCCACCCGACCTGCAGACCGAAGGGGGCGACCAAGCGTGAAGCACACCATCGCCGCACTCGTCAACAACCGGCCCGGCGTTCTCGCTAAGGTCGCGGGACTCTTCGCCCGCCGCGGCTACAACATCGACAGCCTGGCCGTCGGCCCAACCATCTACGGCGGCGACAAAGAGGCCGGCGCCGGGAAGTACTCGCGGATGACGATCGTGGTGGACGACGAGGGCGATCCGCGCATCATGGACCAGATCGAGAAGCAGCTCGACAAGCTCGTGGATGTGGTGCACATCTCAGACCACACGCGCGCCGACGTCGTGCGCCGCGAGCTGGCGCTCATCAAGATCGACTGCCCACCCGCCAAGCGGCCGGAGATCGTCGCGATCTGCGATGCCTTTCGCGCGCAGATCGACGACATCGGCCAGGAGACGGTCATCATCCAGGTCACCGGGGCGCCCGAGAAGGTGGACGGGATGGTGCAGGTGGTCGGCGCAACGTACCCGATCCAGGAACTCGTGCGCACGGGGCGCGTGGTCCTCGCGCGCGGCGACCGTGCCACATAGCCTCTGCCGTTCTCCCCTCTCCCCTTGGGAGAGGGGCAGGGGGGGAGGGGGGATGCCGAGCATGGGTGACATGCGCGAGATCGTCGACATCCGCACCGTTGATGCGGCGATCAAGATCGGCGGCGCGGTGTGGTTCGGCGTCTGTGTTCTGGCCGGGCTCCTGCGGCTGGTGGGCGTGCCTCGCCATCTGTCGCTCAGGCGCGGGCTGTACTTGGCGATCATCGGCCCGATCATCATCGGTCTATGGCTACTATGGTCGTGGATGACCCGCTACGACCCGCAGACCGGTTACTACGGGCTGGACAAGGTCTGGGTGCTGGTCGTCAACACGGCGATCTTCGTCGTGGTCGGGGGCCTCTACGGCCTCGGGCTGCGGCGGATCTGGAGCCCATCCGTGCCGCCCGCCGAAGAGGCCATCCCACCCCGCCGTGGGAAATAGGCATTGGCAGGTGTTGCTGTCGTCAACCCGGAACCCCAAACCCCGAACCCCGGACCCGAAAGAGGTACAGAGATGGCGAAGATCTACTACGACGCAGATGCCGACCTGAAGGTGCTGGCCGACAAGACCATCGGTGTCATCGGCTATGGCATCCAGGGCCGGGCGCAGGCTCTCTGTCTGCGCGACAGCGGCTGCACGGTCGCCGTCGCGGAGCTGCAGGGCACTGCGAACTACGAGCAGGCCGTCGCCGATGGCTGGGAGCCGCTGACGGCGCAGGACGCCGCCGCGCGCTCGCAGGTCATCCAGATTCTGACCGAGGACCACGTCCAGGCGCGCGTGTACAAGGAGTTCATCGCGCCCAACCTGGAGGAGGGCGATGCGCTCGTCTTCTCGCACGGCTTCAACATCCACTACAACCAGATCGTCCCGCCGAAGACGGCCGACGTGCTCATGATCGCACCGAAGGGCCCTGGCGCGCTGGTGCGTGAGTGCTACGAGCAGGGCTCGGGCGTGCCCTCGCTGGTCGCCATCTATCAGGATGCGACCGGGAACGCGATGGCCATCGCGCTGGCCTACGCGAAGGCGATCGGGGCGACGCGCGCTGGTGTCATTGAGACGACCTTCAAGGAGGAGACGGAGACCGACCTGTTCGGCGAGCAGGCCGTGCTTTGCGGGGGCGTCAGCGAGCTGATCAAGGCCGGCTGGGAGACGCTCGTCGAGGCCGGGTACCAGCCCGAGATCGCGTACTTCGAGTGCCTGCACGAGCTGAAGCTCATCATGGACCTGATCTACCGCTTCGGCATCACGGGCATGAGGAAGCGCGTCTCCGACACCGCCGAGTATGGCGACATGACCTGCGGCAAGCGCGTCATCGATGACAACGTGCGCGCGACGATGAAGGCGCTCCTGGAGGCCGTTCAGAACGGCACCTTCGCGCGGGAGTGGATTCTCGAGAACCAGGCCGGGCGGCCCTCCTTCACCAAGCTCGAAGCGCGCGAGGCCGCGCACCCCATCGAGAAGGTGGGCGCCGATCTGCGCGGGATGATGTCCTGGATGCGGAAGGAGTAGGCCGAGCGTCCCCATCCCAATCTCAGGCTGATCTGCTGACGGGAGCGCGGACACGTCCGCGCTCCCGTGGTTTCACACCCCGTGGCGCGCGTGAGGCGGCCCGTTGGGTCGGGCAGCCCGAGGGGTCCGAGCGTGGCCCGGCGAACTGCCGGTGACCAACCGGGCGTGTCACCAGGACACGGGGAACGGCAGGATGGATCGACGAGACTTCCTCAGACAATCAGCCGTCCTCGCGGGCGCCGCCTCGGCCTCTGCGGCGCCGCTCCGCGCGTTTGCCCAGCCGGTCACTGACAGGGGGGAACAGGGCATGCCTGGCGACGAGATCGCGGTGATGGCCAACTACTACCAGCAGTTCGATGCGGACTACTCCCGCAAGGTGCCGGGGGCGGCCTTCGGCGGTTGGCGGAAGGGCGAGATCACCCTTTCCGCCTCCCACACGGCGGCGGTCGTCATGCACGCCTGGGATTGCGGCACCTTCGAGCAGGTGCCCGGCGTCTGGCGGTCATGCGAGTACGTCCCGCGCTCCGTTCGGATCGCGCAGACGGTCTTCCCGCCGCTGCTCACCGCGATCCGCAAGTCTCCGCTGAGGCTCTTTCATGTGGTCGGCGGCGGCGACTACTACAAGGAGTGCCCCGGCTACAGGCGCGCCGTCAAGCTGGCCGGGGGCCCTCCCGAGCCGCCGCTTCAGGTCGAGAGCGATCCCGTCGTGCAGCGCCTGCGTCAGTTCCGCGCAGACAACGTCTGGCGGGGCGCGCACAACAACGCAGATGGCGCCAAGCTCTCAGAGATTCTCGATTTCCTCCCCGAGGCCAGACCGGAGGGCGACGAGGGGGTCGCCGAGGACACGCCGCAGCTTCTCGCCCTGTGCCGCGAGGCCGGCGTCAACCACCTCATCTACGCCGGGTTCGCCATCGATGCGTGTCTGCTGATGTCGCCGGGCGGGATGATCGACATGAGCCGCCACGGGGTCATGTGCTCGGCCATCCGGCAGGCCGTAACCGCCGTCGAGAACCGGGAGACCGCACGGACCGAGGCCGCCAAGGAGCTGGGCCTCTGGCGGGTGGCCGTGATGTTCGGCTTCGTGTTCGATGCGGATGACCTGACTCGGGCGCTCTATACGGGAATCCGCGATATCGACTTCAGGGCGCCATGAATGGCGCCCCTACATGCGCGGGCGCGATGAATCGCGCCCCTACACAGGAACGGCCCGGACGAGAATCGCGGATTCCCATCTAGGGCCAGAAGCGGTAGACCTCCGTGTGGGTGAGGAGCGAGTAGGCCACCCAGAGCGTGCCGGTCGTGATGTCGCCCAGAATCAGGCCGTAGGCTGCGGCCGACAACGCGCGCATTCCTCGCGCGTGGGAGTAGCGAACCACCAGGCTCTTGAGCGCCCAGGCGATGAACATCGGGAACCACATGTGCATCATGAACCAGGTGGTTGAGAGCGCGAACCCGGCCGGATGGATCGGCCACCAGACGAAGCGTGTCCGCACGGTCATCAGGCCGAAGTAGACCAGGAACCCCAGGACGGAAGCGACGCAGCGGCCGACGTTGAGGCCCTCGTTGCGCGCCAGCCAGTTGGCCAGTTGGTTCCACGCCTCGCCGTTCTGCCACGGCCACCACCACGACCACTCGGCGCCCCACCCATAGCGGTAGCCGATCACGACGGGCCAGAGCAACGCCCACGCCTGCGCGAACACCAACGCAGCGATCGACCACAGCAGCAGCTTCCGCCCGTTCAGCCCGACCTTGTGCTCGAAGAAGAGCCCCTCGAACTGGTGGGGAAGCGGGATGTTGCGGAGTCCGCGTGTGAAGCCGAAGAAGAGCGAGAGCGACGTGAGGTTCTGCTTGCCCAGGAGGCGCGGACCCAGGATGTTGCCATGCATCACCGTCGGCCCGAGACGCTCGATCTCGTGGGTCGGCAGGCCCATCTCCGCCCGAATCCGCCCCACCATCATCTGCATGACGTAGTACTGCACGAAGAACGCGACGGATACCCACACGGCCATCCGTTGTGACATGCCCACCGCGATGCAGTACAGCGCGGGCAGCGCGAACAGCAGGAACGCCGCGCGATAGCCGAGCGGCTCGCCCCGGTCCACCTCGGGCGGTGCCTGGCCGATGATCCGCCGCCAGGCGGTGGCGAAGTGGCCGCGGGCGGCGTAGACACTGAAGGCGATCATCGCGAGGTAGCCGCCGAACGACTGCTCCTTGAAGTAAGGGAACTCGGGAGTGATGTTGAGCCAGCCCACCCAGTTGCAGAAGATGGCCTCGGCTTTCCAGAAGAGGAAGAAGAACCAGAGCGAGAGGCTAAGCTCGGAGGGCAGCAACAGGGCCAGCCCGATGATGAACGGGTAGAGGCAAGGGTAGAAGGACCCCACCGCGTCCCAGGGCTTCCCCCGGAAGAAGCGCCGGAGGTCCAGCTCCGGGTTCTGGTTCAGCTTGACGGGGATCTCCGGGACCTGGGGGAAGAGCGCGTGAAGGCCGTTCACCGCGTTGACGGCCACCGCAATCCCGAAGGCCACGCCGAACGCCGCGTTCCGGAAGGCGGGCAGGCCGGGCTTGACCATCTCCATCGGCAGTTGGACGACGGGGAAGGTCATCTTCTCCCCCTCGATCCAGCGCCTGCGGAACAGGACGATCAGCCCCACCGGCGCCGCCCAGAGGGCGCTCAGGAACAGCCACCAGCGGACGAGCGGCCCCACCCACGCGCGGTAGTTCGTCGCGTACCAGAAGCTGCTGTCACCCCGCCAGAGGTTCTCCAGGGCGTCAGGGTTGCTGACGGACATGGCGCGAGGCACGTAGTCCAGGAAGAGGCGGTCCCAGCCGTTCTCAGGGCTGGCGAAGCGGAAGACGCCCTGGATCGTGCCCATCAGCGGGCTCATGAGGTCGTGGCCGCTGGCGCATGTCGCCACCGACATCAGTGAGAAGAACGCCAGTAGCTCCGCCGGCGTGAAGGCGGCCGACGGCCGGACCCGGCGCAGGACGGCGTTGATGCCGACCAGGACCAGCAGGTAGAAGACGATGTCGTAGTACAGCGACACGATCGTCGAGTCGATGCCGCTGCGCGGGCCGCGCCAGAAGGCGATCACAAGCGCCTGAAGCGGCACGAACACGAACACGATGATGAGGATCCTGGACGTGACGCCCCCGGCGCGGGACCGGTCCAGGTTGGCAGAGGAGTCGCGGCTCACTGCGCTGCCCTCGGCGGGCGATGGTGCGACGGCGGAACGGTTGGTGGGGCCGCTCGCCGGGTTACTGTGATGGTCCGGCGCCCGCGTTCACGAGAGCCACGTAGTCCAGGTTCATCCCCTGACCATCGGTGTTTGTCATCTTCAGGAGATGTTCCCCGGCCTTCAGGGACAGCGCCAGCCAGGCTCCATCGGGAGTGCGGACGACCCCGTGCGCCCAGTCGTCGCTCGGGCCGCTGAAGCCGCCGGTGGCGGGGAAGGCCTGAACGGTCGGCGGGGCGTCGTCGAGCTGCACCTCACGCTGCACCGGCAGAGGCGTGCAGTAGCGCACAACGAGGTGGTACGTCCCGTCGGCCGGCACGCCGAGCTTCCAGGTCAGCCAGTGGCCCGCGGCGTCCCAGTGGGAGAAGCACTTGCCCACCACGCCGGGCTTGTCGTCGCGAGGGTGCACCTCTCCCCCACCCTGGCCGGCGAAGTCCTCGGCCTGCGTGATGACGCCCTCGGAGAGGAAGCCCTCCTCGGCGCGCAGGCTCGCGGTGCTCTTCAGAGGGGTCGGCCCGGATAGCTCGGCGGCCAGGTACACGGGGCGCGTGCCGGAGAGCAGGCCGGGCTTGTCGCGGAGGGCGACCGCGAAGGTGGCATCGGCGCGCCCGCCGGCCGGGACGTTGAGGCTCGCTCGTGCGGGCGTCACCGTCACGCGCTCGTCGCCGGTGAGGGCCACGTCGCCGGCGACCGCCTGGCCCGGGGGCGCGGCGACCGTGACCTTCACCTCGACCGGTGACCCGGGGTGGAGAGTGTCGGTCGCGGGCGCCATCGTCATGGACGGACTGACCTGCGCGATGAACGTGCCGGGCGTCGGCGGCTGCGTGTAGCCCATCGCCTCATGGGCAACATCGTGACGGTAGATGGGGTCCTGCAGCAAGGTGACGCGGCGCTCGGAGGCGGGGATCGTGGTCGTGTAGATTCGCAGCTCGCCCGCGACGCTGGTAACGACCTCCTCGCGCCAGTCGCCGAGGATGTCGCCCCAGAAGACGTGGCTCCCCTCGATTCCGGAGGTGAGCGCGGCCCCCTGGTACTTCAGGATGCGGCCGCCGGAGACGAGTTCGCGCTGCGAGTCGGCGTCCCAGTACAGCACTTCGAAGGGAGGTACGTCCTTGTCGCGGGCCAGCAGCTCGCCCTTGACGGAGAAGAGCCAGCGCGGCGGGTTTCCGTTGTAGTTCTCGCCCTTCGGGTCGCCCTTGCCGTCCTCGGAGGCCCAGCATTCACAGCCCGGGTGGTTCGGGTCGATGTCGGCGGCCTCGCCCACCCCGACGTGGTACGTCCGCTCCTTCAGGCCCCAGAGAATCTCCCCCGTGGCGGCATCGGTCAGGCACACGGCGTTTTCCGGGTGGCCGGGCTCGATGTTATAGAAGATCTCCAGACCCGGGCGGTCGGGGTCGAGGTCGCCCAGGAAGCACCGATCCGGGTGCCCGAGGCCGGTGGACCAGAGCCCCTTGCCGTCGTCGTCGATGACGTTCGAGCCGAGGACCACCTCGTCGCGGCCGTCACCGTCCACATCGCCGCTGTGCATCCAGTGGGCGCCCTGTGACGAGTACCGCACCTTGCCCTGCTCCTCGTTGCTGTCCCAGCGCCACAGCTCGGTCAGCTTGCCGTCCCGGAGCTGGTAGGCCACCAGCTTCATGAGCGTGTAGGTGCCACGGTTCACGAGCAGGCACGGCGTCTTGCCATCGAGGGAGGCGACGCCCATCTGGTTGCGGGAGGCGTAGTTGTAGCCCGAGAGCCCGCCGGCGATCCCGTCCCGCGAGGGCCAATCGGTGCGGGTGATCTCCTTGCCAGTGGCGCCCTCGAGGATCGTCACGTACTCGGGTCCACGGCTCACGCGGCCGTCCGGATCGCGCGGGTCGCCCTCGCCGGTCTTGGCGGCGACCTCCGCCTTGCCGTCGCCGTCGAAGTCGTAGACCAGGTACGGAGAGTACCAGATGCCCCGCTCGATGGCGTAGCCGAGGTCATACCGCCAGAGGAACTTGCCCTCGGCGTTGTAGGCTTCGAGCTTGTAGGTGTCGGGGCTCGGAGTCCAGTAGCCCTCGTAGGGGTCGATGTTGTCCTGCGGTTGCTTGATGACGTAGTCGAGCCGACCGTCGCCGTCCAGATCGCCGATCCCCAGCTTCTGGAAGGTGTAGTCCCCGTCCAGCTTCACCTGCAGGTACGGCAGAGCCTCGGCCCTTGGCGGGACCGTCACCTTCTCGGACGGCGGGCCTTCCTTGCCGCCCTGCACGGTGCGGACCCAGTAGGTGCAGGGCGCATCGGCCGGCGCCGCCTCGTCCACGAAGTCCGTGGTTTGCGTCTGGGGTTCGTCGGTGAGCTTGACGGGGCGACCTTCGCCGGCGGCGCGGTAGACGTTGAAGGCGATGTCGGGGGGATCGCTCTGCAGGAGCCGCCAGCCCACGTAGTTGCCGGTCGGGTCGCGCCGCAGCGCGACGACGCCCCGTCCGAGCTTCTCCTCGAAGCGGGTCTTCGCCCAGCCGGCGACCTTCGTCTTGGGCTTGGGGGGCGGCGTCTGACCGACGACCTGCAGGGCCACGTCGTCCACCCATCCCAGCGTCGTGCCGCGACCGGCGAGCCGCACCTGGACCTCGTCGCAGTTCGGCGGCACCGTGCCCGTGGCCTTAACCTCGGTCCAGTCCCGCGTGGCCCACACGCCGTCGGAGCCCATCGACCAGCTCACGACCTTGCCCTGGCCGTAGGCCACGAGGCAGAGGCTGAGGTCGCCGGTATCCTGGCACTTCAGCCAACCCGTGGCGGTGAGAATCTGGCCGGGCTTGACGGCCAGCCGACCGGGGTTGGTGAACGCCCAGTCGCGCTCGCCGGTATGCTCGATCCGGGCGCAGCGGCTACCGTTGCGACCTTCCGGCACGATGCGGGCGCTACCGGCATCGGCGTCGCGGGTCCACCAGACCCAGCCGCTGTCAGCGAGCTCGCCCGGCGCCTCGAAGTCGCCATCTACGATCCCGTTGACGCCGGTCAGGATGGGCGTCAGCGTCACATTGTCGAAGTAGCAGGAGCCGGGGTTGGCGGTCTCGACGAAGCGGTCATCGACCCAGAACTCGAACGTGCCCTTCTCGATGTCGAAGCGCCCCAGGCGCCCCCCCGTATCCGACAGCCGCCGCCATTCCTTGCTGTCGAGCGAGGTCGCGAGTCCGCGTCCGTACTTGATCGTGATCTCGTAGGACCCGCGCGGGAGGTCGGTCAGCACCACGTGGAGCGCGGGGCAGCCATCCTCCGGCCGGGCGCGGTCTTCCCTAACGACCGGCGACTGAAGCACCACGCCGCCCGACCACTTCTTGTCGGCGTCCTTGTCGGTGCTCCAGAGATTCCACTTGCCCTCAATCAAGCTGTCCTTCGTCCAGGCGTCCTGAGGGCTGGAGACAGCCTCCGCTTCGAAGACCAGCGCCTGCTGAGCCGAGGCGTTCTGGAGTGCAGCGCACAGTACGGCCAACACCATTTCCGCTAGCATGTCGGGCCCCCCTCGTGAGAGGGTGTATGAGAAGCACGGCATGGGCGTGATGAATCACGCCCCTACACTCGGGCGCGATTCATCGCGCCCGGCCACCCTTCTCATACACGCTCTGAGAGCGTATAGCGGTGCCGGTTCACCATGCGGGCGGTTTGGCCCTGCGTACAGGCCGCGAGCGCGGCCCGCCGGTGGAGTTCCGCAGGACTCAGGGCTCAATTGGGATGTCGGCCGAGAGGGGGCGCTCACCGCGGAGCATCCGCGTCCCCTCCCCGACCAGCCGCAAGTACCAGTCGCTGGGCAGGCCTTCGTAGCCAACGAAGTGCGCCTGCGTGGGAGGGCTGCTCGTGACCTTGAAGATCGCCGTGCCCTCATCTACTTCATCGAACATCGCCACGTAGACCGTGTCCACACCCATGGTCGCCAGACGGTGGAAGTGCTCCCAGAGGAACAGGCCGCGGCGTCGCGGGATCAGGGAGGAGCCGGGCGCTTGACGCGTGAGGTTGTCCCAACTGAAGCCGGGGTAGACGACGGGGATCCAGAGAACCCCGTGGTCCCCACACTCCTGCCGGTCGTCCTCCCAGTAGTGCATCGAGGCATGGGCCTCGCCCTGTGCGTCGAGCGAGTAGTTGCCGACGTTCCAGGGGCAGTACGCGCGGAAACGTCGAAACAGGCGCGCCCACTGCGGGTCTACGGTATCCCGCCACGTCCACGTCCCTCCGCCAACCAGGAAGGCCTCGTAAGGCCCGGGCGCCGCGAAGAAATCGACCAGCTGCTCCCCGGTCTCCGCGGTGATGCGATTGTGCGCGTCGCCCGGGTAGAAGCCCCAGACCTGCACGACGGGCTTGCCGCCTTCGCGGAGGTACCGCTCGTGCGTGACGATCCCGCCGTCAACGAGTCGCTTCCAGTCAGCGGTCACTGCGTCGTAGATGCGCTCAGGCGGCATGGCCGCGGTGTCGTAGGAGATCGCCCACGCGCGGCCCGTCTTCGCCGCGGCGGCGCGCACGTGCGCCATCACGTCGAGCGTGGACGCGTACCAGCGCTCCTCCGGGCCGCCCGGCAGCCCGACGACGAATCGTTGGAGCCAGGCGCCGTCCAACCCGCAGTCGCGCATCCACTCGAAGTGGCGCAGCACGGTGGCGGCGTTGTCGGAGCTGAACAGGTAGGCGTGGCTGCCGTCAGGATGGGTGAAGCCCGGCACGGCGCGGAGTTCGTCGGCTGCGTACTCGCTCACATCGGGCCACATCTCGAAGGTAAGGGTCTCCGGCGCGACGCGATTCGGGTCCCTGCTCCAGTGCATCCACCCCATGCCCGAGGCGTCGCCCGGACAGCGGAACCACCCTTGATAGCCGGCCATCACCTTCCCGCGCAGGCTGGTGGCATCCACGGTGCCGGGGCCGGCAGCCTGCGCCGATGCCAGGGCCGAGACCAATGTCAGGGCGACTGCCAGTGGGGGGAGCGTCATGGCGACTCCTGTCGCCGGAGGCGATGCCGGCGGCGATCGGTCTTACTGAGTCTCGTGTGGATAGGGGAACTCGTGGGGCGGGCATTCCTGCCCGCCAGGGGAACTCGTGGGGCGGGCATTCCTGCCCGCCACGGGCCATTGGCGGGCAAGAATGCCCGCCCCACGAGTTCGCTCCTTGTTCCCCAAGATGCACGAGACTCAGTAGTGTGGCGAAGTCACCCCGACCCGCCACAGCCACGGCGAGGTCGTCGTGTACCCGGGCCCGTAGCGGGCGCCGACGATGACCACCTCGCGGGTCTCCCGGTCCTCGAAGGCCCACCAGTGCGAGAGGTTCACCCCGGCCTCGTCGGGCTTCTTCGTGTCTACCGCCAGCAGGGAACTGCGGACGAGGCACAGGCTCTTGGGGTCCACTTCGCCGATGTACAGCGGGTATCGCGGGTCGTTGCCCCGGCAGTTCTGCTCGCTGATGTTGCCCAGCCAGAAGTACCGCCCGCTGGAGTGCCTCAGCAGTTGCGACATGCTGGAGGGGGAGAAGAAGGGGGCGCCGTCGTCGTAGGTCCAGGGCGCCGGCGTGGTCCAGTGGTAGCCGCCGTCCCTGGAGACGGAGAACCACCGATAGCTCGGGATCTTGAACTCCGGGTCCAGGGCGCCGCCGTTGCTGCCCCGCATCACGCACAGCAGGCGGCCGTCGGGCAGCTCGGCCACGGTGGGCTCGATCATCCCGCGTGTCGAGCGCTTCGGATCGGCCTGGATGGGCTGAGAGACTTCCCACGAGAGGCGGTTGTCCCGCGTCCACGTCCCGATGATCATGACCGCGTCCGTGTAGGTGAAGCCTCCGCCGGGCGACGAGAGCTTCCCGTCCGCGCCGATGCAGCAGGCCTGGGCGGGGATGATGATCCTGCCCGCGCGCGTTCGCAGAAGCTGGGAGCCGACATCCCCCATGAAGATGCCGTTCTTCCCGTAGTAGACGCCATCGAACGGGTTGTCGGGCGTATGGCCCTGCTGGATGATCTGCTCGTCAAAGAGGTACGTCTTCCCGCCGTCCACGGACACCCGGTAGCGCAGGTAGTAGGTCTCCAGCGCGATGGGCGGCTCCACGATGTTGGGATCGAGGCCCGGCGTGTCCATCGAGGGAACCACGCGCACGAGCCGGCCGGTGGCGTAGTCGGCGAAGAGGGGGAAGGTCTCGCGGCGATAGCCGTGGGGCAGGTCCTTCTCGAAGTCAGGCTGGGGCGGCAGGTCTACCCACGTGCGGCCGTTGTCGGGCGAGTACCCGCCGACCTTGACCATCTCGAGGCCCTTGGGCTTGAGGTAGGTGGCATAGACGAGCGGCGACAGGCTCGGCAGTTGCTCGCTGGCCAACAAGGTCAGCTTCACGGGTCTTCGCCCCCCTTCCGCGACGGCTGTGACGCTCGGCACAGCGAGTGACAGGCCCAAGACCACCAGCAGCAGACGGCCCATGCGGATCACCTCGTGGTGTGCACCGTGCGCGCGACTGGGCCTTTCGTAGGTACGGAAACAGTGGGGCGGGCATTCTTGCCCGCCACGCCCCGCTGGCGGGCAAGAATGCCCGCCCCACCGTTTCCGTGTTTCTGCAAGGCTCTACAGACCGGCCGGCCTTCGCCGTCCCCGGAGGCCTTCCCTCGGTCCACGCTGAACTTCCACTGGGGCGGTCCGACCGTCCTGCGAAGGGGGAGAGTGACATGAGGCACGCGCCCGGCGTGTTCCTGACGCTGCTCTGCGTTGTGGCGGGGGCACAGGATCAGCCGATCCAGGGCTGGACGTACTCGACATCTGCGCCGCCCCTGTCGGCCGAGTGGGCCGATGCGACGCCCTCGAAGCTCGCCGACGGCGACCTGTCGCCCAACAAGAGCGTGATCCTGGGCGGCGGCACGATCGTGCTCGACGTGGCCCTGCCCGGGGTCCAGCGTGTCACCGGGGTGAGGGTCCATACATACCGCCACAACATGAACTACAAGCTGGAGAAGCTGATCGTCTCGGCCAAGCGCTTCGGGCGCTGGGAGGATCTGGGCGAGGCGCAGGGCTTCTGGGGCGACACGCAGGAGCGCGCCTTCACGCCAACGGTCGAGGGGCTGAGCGAGACGACCGACTCCCTGCGCCTGACCTTCGTCACCGCGAGCATCGTCAGCCTGCAGGAGATCGAGATCCTCGGCGAGGCCGCCGCAGGGACGGGCGGGCGCGCCCTCAACGTACCCGACGCACCGGGGCAAGGGCTGTCCTACCGGGAACTGGACGCCGACGGCGACGGCAAGCCGGACCTGGTGCTGGAGAACGGGCTCGTGCGCATGGTGCTTCTGCCCTCCCACGGCGGCGTATGCGCGAGCCTGCTGCTGAAGCAGAGCAGGCTCGACCTGACCGCGCCCCCCGAGGCCGGCATGGGCATCCTGCGCGATCAGCTCTGGGAGCCCGACTACAGTTTCGCGGACCGCTTCTATGCGTCGGATCACGGCGGCGATGCCCGCGAGCAGTGGGTGGACCTACACGCCTCCGGCGTCGGCGGGATGCTCGGCTTCACCACCGTGCGCAAGCGCCTGCATCTCAAGGCCGACAGCCCCGTCATCCGCGTCGAGTGGGAACTCAGCAACGACCCATCCAGCCAGACGGAGTACGTGTACGGGCCGTGGTTCCACCACTTCACCGGCGTCGAGGGGACCACGAACACGTACTTCTTCCCGACCGAGGAGGGGGTGAAGGAGTTCCTCCTGCCCCGCCGTGGCGAGGCGAAGCCGGCTCTCGAGGAGTGGTTCTTCAGCCCCTCTCGCGGCTGGACGGCGGTCGTGTCTGATGCGGGCGTCGGCCTCGCCTTCACGATGGAGTACAGGCGCCTGAACTGCTTCTATCACTGGGCGGGGACGACTTCGACGACCGCCACCCACGAGTGGCGCTTCAACAAGTTCGCCGTGCCCTCCGGGGAGAGCCTGAAGACGGAGCTCCAGCTGACCCCCTTCGCGGGCCTGAGCCGCGTGGACGGCGCGGCGCCGGGGGCCGTGGGTGAGATCGTGACCGAAGGGCCTGTCGGGAAGGTCTTCCTCGCGGCGGGGGAGCCGCCCGGCGAGGTGGTCTTCGAGCACCGCGCATGGCCGGACGGTGAGTGGCAGGTCGCGGCGCGCAAGGCCACGGAGAAGCCCCCTGCGGGCGCGTTGGGTTCGGTGACGGAGGTGCCGCTGGGCCGGCCGCTGCCTGCCGGGGGGTACGAACTGCGCCTGCGGCTGGTGCGGGGCGAGCAGAGCGCCGTCGTCGCCGAGCGCCCGTACAACGTGGGCGAAGTCCGCCTGGCCTACCGCATGGCGCCCCCGGAGCCGCGCATCGGCTTCACGGAGAAGGCAGCCGCGCAGGCCGGACACGACCTGGAGCGGTCCGTCGAGTCGCCTCACTTCCCGTGGGCGGACCCCTCCTCGCGCGGTCCGCTCAAGGCGCTCGTGCTCATGGATGACCGCAACTGCCGCGAGGTCATTGAGCTGGCGGAGCGCACCGACATCGACTTCACGTACATCAAGTTCTTCACCACACTCGACCGCGAGTGGAAGTACCACGGCGACCTTTCGATCCAGACGCTGGAGCAGGCCCAGGAGCGGTTGGGTGCGGCGCTGGGCACGCGCTTCGACGTGATCGTGATCTCGGGGCTGAAGTGGGATCACCACTTCACGGCGGAAATCAGGAAGAAGCTGACCGAGCAGGTGACGGCCGGCACGGGCCTCATCTACGTCGAGCCCGAGGGCTACAGCGAGGAGGACATGGCCGCCTGGCCGATGATGGGCGTCGCGCGGGGGAAGCCGATGGGCGAGTTCCAGGCGTGGGAGTCCCCCGCCGATCACTTCGTCACTGCCGGGCTTCCGTGGGAGATCATGCCGCGGACAAGGCGCATGAAGTACGACCCGCAGCCGACCGGCGAGATTCTGGCGAGCTTCGCCGACGGCCAGCCACTGATCGTCGCGGGACAGGTTGGCCAGGGCCGCGTGCTCGCGCTCACCTACGATACGCTGACGCATGACTACAGCTACCGAGGCTACTCGGCCCTCACGCCCATCCTCAGCTACCGGGGCGCGTTCCTGCTGGACGAGTACAAGGCGATGACCTACCCGTACTGGGAGCTGTGGTATGCGCTGCTTGCGCGGTGCGTGACGTGGGCGGCGAACCGCACGACCGGCTGGGAGGTGCGCGATCTGCAGCCGGTTCTCGACCTCCGCCTCGACGCCGGCGGCAAGCCTCCGGCCGATCGCCGCCTCCAGTGCGTGCTGCAGAGCGACCTAAGGCCAACCTCAGGGGCGGTCCGGTGGAGAGTGGTGGACAAGTTCGGCGATGAGCGCCTCGATGTGACGGAGAAACTCGACCTCACGCCCGCCGCGCGCCTCGAGCACGCCCTGCCCGCGCTGCTGCCTGGCCGGTCGCTTGCATACGTGAAGGTCCTGGACACAGCGGGCGGGGGCCTCGCCTGGGGCGCGACCTACATCGACGCCACGGGCCCCGCGACGCTGAAGAGCGTGGAGGTGGAGTCGGACATCCTGCTGCCGGCGCAACCCGATCCGTCCACGCCGCCCGGCGATTCCGCCTGGCGTCAGTGGTCGCCGGCGCAGCCCCTGCGCCTCACGGTGCAACCAGACCCCGTCCAGCCTCAGCCGGCCGGCCTGAGTCTTCGCGTGGACCTACTCGACACACACGGGCGGAGGATCGCTTCCCAAGTCCGCCCGGTGGCTGCGGGAGCAGACCCCGTTCGGTTCGAGTTCCCGCTCAGCGACCTCGTGAACGAGGGCCTGGAGGGCGTCGTGGAGCTGCGTGCAGGTGACGTCGTCCTCGACCGCGCCGAGCGCCGCGTCATCGCGCCTCGTCCGCACGTCTGGGACCGCTTCACCTTCACCAGTTGGGGCGGCCAGTACTTGTGGCGCAGCGAGTACCTCTTCGGCCTCGTCTCCCAGCGTGTCGAGAGCCTCGGCCTGGACTACACCTTCAACGGGATCAGCGAGTTCGGGTCGGGAACCGTCTGGCGCGACTACTGGCACAATGTCGGCCTGTCGGAGCTGGGCCTGCTGAGCTACATGGGCCGGGACGTGCCCGACTTCGTGGACGAGCGCTTTGCCGAGAAGTCGAAGGCCTGGGCCGAGACCGGCGACCGACAGGCGCTGATCCGCGAGCCCTGCCTCAACGACCCGGAGTGGCGCGCCAAGGTGAAGGAGGCGATCCAGAGCCGCGTCCGCGAGCGGATGAGGTTCGGCGGCTGCTACGACTACTGCATGGGCGACGAGATGAGCCTGACGTACTACACGCGCTACCACGACTTCTGTTGGTCGGAGCACTGTCTCGCACGCTTCCGCGGGTGGCTGCAGGCGAAGTACGGCAGCCTGGAACGCCTGAACACGGAGTGGGGTACGCAGTACGCGGCGTGGGGCGACGTGCTCCCAATGACGCTCAAGGACGCCAAGACCGCCGCCAACCCGGCGCCGTGGGCCGACCATCGCACCTTCATGAACGACGTCATCGCCGACTTCTTCGGCTTCGTGCAGCGGTCAATCGAGGAGGTCCATCCCGGGGCGAAGGCGGGCCTCAGCGGCACGCAGTCGCCCGAGGCCGGCAACGGCATGGACTGGTGGAAGCTCAGCCAGGCCTTCACCTACTACCACTCCTACAACACGAGCTGGTCGAACGAGATGCGCCGCTCGTTCAAGGCCGCGACGGGGGTCGATCAGTCGCCGTACTACCTGGGCTACTGGCAGGCGGGCCGCAAGGTCGAGTACAACGGATTCTGGTGCCTCTTGCACGATACGAAGGGCATCAGCGCCTGGTGCACGCCGCTGTTCTTCTACGGTGACCTCGCGGACAGCGAGTGCGGCGCGAGTACCCGCGATTACGTGCGCGAGATGAAGGAGGGAATCTGGGACGCCATCCGCGCTGCGAAGCGCCAGCACGACGGAATCGCGCTGCTCTACAGCCAGGAGAGCATCCACGCCGCCGCCCTGATGGACAAGGGCGAGGCGCTGAACGCTTCGCGGGACTCGTGGGTGAAGATCATCGAGGACCTGGGCCTGCAGTACGAGTTCATCCGCCCCGAGCAGATCGACGAGGGCGTGCTGAAGCCCGGCGGTGCGTTCCGGGTCTGCGTCCTGCCGATGGCGTTGGCAATCTCGCCGTCGAACGCGAAGGCGCTCTCCGCCTTCGTCGAGGGCGGCGGCACAGTGATTGCGGATGCCTCCTGCGGCCTGACCGACGACCTCTGCCGCAAGCCCGGCCCGCCGGAGCTGCCGACGCTGTTCGGCGTGCGCCGCGACCTCGCGGGCATCCCGGGCGCGGAGGTGGGGATTGTGACCTCCCAGGCGATCGGCGGCCTCCCCGCCCAGGCGGAGGTGCGGCTCTCCGTGGCCGAGACCGACCTCGGCGCGGACACGGCGACCCCGCTGGCGACCAGCGCGAAACCCGCCGGCATCCCTGCTCTGCTGCGCAACGACGTGGGGCGGGGCCACGCCTTCTACCTGAACCTGGACCTCACCCAGTTCGAACAGGAGCGGCGCTTCCACAGCCCAACCGAGATTCACGTGCGCCAGATCGTCGCCGACGCGCTGACGACCGCCGGCGTCGAGAGGCCGGTCGTTGTCACCTTCGAGTCCGGCCAGGCGCCCCATGTGGAGGTCGTGCGGTACCGCGACGCGGACCTGGAGTATGTCAGCCTGCTGCGCGGCTACAGCGCCGATGCCGCCCAGACCGCTTTGGTCCGTCTCCCGCGCAAGGCCCTGGTCTACGATGCTCGGCAGGGGAAGCGGCTTGGGGAGGTCGATTCGCTGCGCGTATCACTGGAGCCCGGCGAAGCCCGCGTGTACTGCCTCGCTCCCGGGCCGCTCCCGGCGCCGCAGCTGACCGCCGATTCCGAGGTGGCGGCCGGCGCCAGGCTCGGGGTGAAGGCTTCCGTGCCTCCGTCGGCCGGTGGCGCGGCTCGCATCCTGCGCCTACGTGTGACCGATCCGCAGGGCAGGCCCGTCGAGGACTACTCGCGCAACCTCATCCTGCGCGGCGAGCCGGCGGCGCTGCGTCTGCCCTTGGCCCTCAGTGATCCGCCGGGCGAGTGGCGCCTGACCTTGACCGACCGCGTCACCGGGGAGTCGGCGCGGCAGACGGTGCGCGTGGGCCCGCCGGTCGAGGCGGACGCGCCCCGCTGAATAGGAGTCCGCGATATCGGTTCTTGGGCGCCATGAATGGCGCCCCTACATGGGCGGGCGCGATGAATCGCGCCCCTACAGGGGAACGGCTCGGACAGGAAGCTCGGGTTCCCCGTCAGCCGCTCCATTCGCCGCGCCAGATCGGGTCCACGTAGCGCTTGCCGGGGTTGCGGTAGAGCCAGATGGACGTCTCGGTGTCGGTCAGGAACTGCTGGTAGTCCTCGTCGCTGCAGTAGGGCGAGGTCGGTTCTTGGGCGCCATGAATGGCGCCCCTACATGGGCGGGCGCGATGAATCGCGCCCCTACACCGGAACGGCTCGGACAGGAAGCTCGGGTTCCCGTCTAGCCCGAAGTTCCGTCCCCCCAAACCCGGAGAAGTGCCGAGGAATGGGGGTTTTCGAGTCATCGGTGGTGTCGTCGTACTGGGTACATCAGGGTCGGACTCCAAGGAGGTCGAAGGCCCGCTGCTGGAGC